>DATAXI010000111.1:0-53146 GCA_036266845.1 Chthoniobacteraceae bacterium
CTCGCGGAAATCTCGGCCGGATAATTCGTGTTCGATCCGTTCAATCCGTACGGCAAACTCACTGTCGAGCCGTCGGTGGTGCTGCCCGATGCGGTGGAACTGCCTGCCGCTCCGTTACCGCCGCTGCCGGTTGCGGTGCCACCGTTTGTCACCACGCTGCCGCCGCTGCCGCCAATTGCGGTGTCGTTCACATTGACGCCGCTACTGCTGCCGGTGGCCGTTGCGCTGGAGGTGCTGGTGGCCATGCCGCCGTTGCCGGCATTGCCGGTGGCGGTGGTGCTATCGGAGCGCACCCCGCCGCCGTTGCCTCCGGTCACTGTGTCTTGCGCGATCACGGTGTTGTTCGTGCCCGAGGAAGTCGCCGTTGCGCTTCCTGTCGCCACTGCGCCGCCGCCCGCAGCGCCGCTTACGCCGGCATCATCAAAAAATCCGGTTCCCAAAAAACCGCCGACGCCTCCGGTCGCCGCTCCGTATGCGCCGATGTAAATCCCGGAGCCGGCGGATGCCGCGCTCACCACCTCGTTCGCTACGGCTCCGGTTCCCGCGGCGGTCCCTATTCCTTCGTTAACCGAGCCGCCTGCGCCGCCGATGGCGGTGCTGTTGGCAAAGAGAGCCCCGGCCCCGGAGCTGGTCACTACTAAAATCGAATTTGCGCTGCCCGATGTCCCGACGGTTCCATCCGCCCCGGTGGTCGAAATATTGCCGACGCTGCCACCCGCTCCGCCGGTCGCCTTCTGGGTCAGCGTCAACGTGCCGCCGGTGGAACCGCTCACGAGCGGAATGGTTACTGATATTGACGCGCCCGTCCCCGCGTTCGCGCCGTTGAAGCCCTCGCCTCCGCTGCCGCCGGTTTCCGAGCCAATGATTACCAAACTGCCGCCTGCGCTGCTGCTGCCGGAAGCCAGCGCTGTGGCGCCCGCTCCGTTGCCACCTTTGTTGCCGGTCCCGCTCCCCTGGCCGCCGCCGCCGCCGGTGGCGCTCGCGGAAATCTGGGCCGGATAACCTGTGTTCGCTCCATTCAACCCGTACGGCAAACTCACTGTCGAGCCATCGATGGTGCTGCCCGATGCGGTGGAACTGCCTGCCGCTCCGTTACCGCCGCTGCCGGTGGCCGTGCCGCCGGTGGCCACCACGCTGCCGCCGTTGCCGCCGATTGCGGTGTCGGTCACGTTAACGCCGCTACTGCTGCCGGTGGCCGTTGCACTGGAGGTGCTCGTCGCCGTGCCGCCGTTGCCGGCATTGCCGGTGGCGGTGGTGCTATTGGCGCTTACCCCGCCGCCATTGCCCCCGGTCACTGTGTCGAGCGCGATCACGGTGTCGCTCGTGCCCGAGGAAGTCGCCGTTGCGCTTCCTGTCGCCATTGCGCCGCCGCCCGAGGCGCCGCTCGCTCCAATGTCATCATAAAATCCGGTCCCCACAAAACCGCCGGCGCCTCCGGTCGCCGCGCCGTAAGCGCCAACGGAAATCCCCGAAGCGCTTGAACTCGCGGTGACCGAGTCCACCGCGACCGCCCCGGCTCCCGCGGTGCCCCCCGCGCCCTCATCGATGGCGCCGCCGGCTCCGCCGGTAGCCGCGCTGTTGGCAAAGATACCGCCGCCGCCGGGATTGGTGGCCACCAGTACCGAGTAGGCGCTTCCGGAAGCCCCCACCGTCCCATCCGTACCAGTCAGGGATGTATTCAAAAGCCCACCGCCGGCGCCACCGGTGGCCGCCTGGGTCAATGTCAATGTCCCGCTGGTGGAGCCGCTTACAATCGGGATCGTAATCGACTCGGACGCACCGGCGCCGCCGTTGGCCCCGTTTTCTCCGCCTCCGCCGGCTCCGCCAATTTCATAAGCGCCAACTGTGAGAGCCCCGCCGGCGGTACCCGAAGCCGTCGCGGTGGCGTTTGCCGCGCCGCCAGCGCCACCCATATAGCCCGGGCCGACCCCCTCGCCGCCAGCGCCGCCGGTGCTGGTGGCAACGGCGCTGGAATTGTCCGGGCTGGTGCCGGTCGTTTGAGCCGTGGCGGCGGCGGATCCACCGTTGCCGCCATCGCCGGCGGAGGCCGAAGCGCCGCCGATGCCGCCGACCGCCGTCGCCGTATTCGACGGGTCACTGCTGAGGGCATTCGCGGTAGCGCTGGAGCCGCCCAGGCCCGGGGCGCCGTTATCTCCCGTTACAATCACTGTATCCGCAAAAATCGATGGATGGAAAAGCGCGAGCGCTGCCGTAATCAACAAAGTTCGTAACAGAGAGCCGGCAGCCCGGGCGTTACATACAATCCAAAATGATTTCATTTGTGATTCCCTCCCTGCAATGTGTTGCGCGCAGCATTCATGGCTTCTGGAGCGTGCAGCGTTTGCCCGGGATAACTCAAAAGCGCCGGCCTGAGCAAAGGATATTTAAATTTTCCCTTTGCTCTACTTTGTAATCTCTAACCTTCCTCAAGAGAACAGGATAGGGAACGACAAATAATCCGCGAATCTTCGCCGGTATTAACTTACTCAGCCGCCGCCCGCCATACTTCCTCTTAAAGCAAAAATTTAGTTACTGCCGCGAAAGAGAGATAATTAAATAAGTCATCATGCTTCGGAGTAAGTGCCAATTGCGGCAAGTGCGAGTCACTTACAACCGCACGTGAATGCCCTGGGATTTCAAATACCGTTTCACATCCCCGACCGTGTAGGTGCCGAAGTGGAAGATGCTCGCCGCGAGCACCGCATCGGCGTGGCCCGCCTTGAGGACCTCCGCCATATGCTCCAGGCTGCCGGCTCCGCCGCTGGCGACGACGGGGATGCCGACGGTCTCGCTGACGCGGCGGGTGATCTCGATATCAAAGCCGGCCTTGGTGCCGTCCGCATCGATGGAGTTGAGCACGATCTCGCCGGCACCGAGCGCTTCCGCCTTTTTTGCCCACTCGATGGCTTCCAGGCCGGTGGATTTGCGACCGCCATGGGAGAAGACCTCCCAGCGGTCCGGGGCGGTGCGCTTGCAATCGATGGAGACGACGATGCACTGGCTGCCGAAACGCTCCGCGCCGGAGCTGATAAGAGCGGGCGTGGCGAGCGCGGAGGAATTGATGCTGGTCTTGTCCGCCCCCGCCTTGAGCATGGTGTACATGTCATCCACCGTGCGAATGCCGCCGCCCACGGTGAGCGGCATGAAGCATTGATCGGCCGCGCGCTCGATGACATCGATCATGCTCTTGCGGCCATGGGCGCTGGCGGTGATATCGAAGAAAACCATCTCGTCCGCGCCCTGGCGGTCGTAGCGGAGGGCGAGTTCCACGGGATCGCCCACGTTGCGCAATTCTCCCGCCTCGGCACGGCCAAACTGGACGCCGCGGGTCACTTTCCCATCGTGGACGTCCAGGCACGGAATGACACGTTTGATCAGCATGATTCTGCCGCAACGCTACGGGCCGCGGGGCGGGCTTGCATAGCGGAAAAAATTCCTCCAGGCAGTGGCGCTGTAGGATTTAATCCTATAGAGGGATTTTTGGATTGACTAACGCCGGATTTGACCGCAGAACGCCTGCGCTCGTGTCAAAATCACGCGCGAAAGGAATTAACTATGGGCAATTCAACTGCAGGGCAAACTGACGAATCCGATGAGATCAAGCCGAAGAAAAACGGCGCGTTCCAACTCTCGAAGGAACCCCTCGGCGACCAGCCCCTGACAGACCCCGCGACGCATAAGTACGAAACCGCGCGCGAGCATATTCCCGATGCGCCGGAGGCTCCCGCCTTTGAAGACTTGGGCGAGCTGCCCCAATCTTACGGCGAGAATACGCTCTTCCTTATCGCCCGCGATCCGCACTGGCTCTTTGCCTATTGGGATGTGGATTGGGCTCCCTGCCCGGCCAGCACTTTTTACCTGAAGCTCTATAAGGCCGACGGCGGGGAGGAGATGACGACGGAGATCCATCCCGATGCGCGCAACTGGTACATCCCGGTCAAGGAAGCGGGTGCCTCCTATTATGTGGAGCTGGGCTACTTCACGCCCGGGGGCGAGTGGTCCAGCATCATCCAGTCCGAAAGGGCGGAAGCGCCTCAGAACAAGTTTTCCGATTCCGCGGAAGCGGAATTTGCCACGGTGCCGATCCACCTGACCTTCCAGCGGCTGGTGGATATGGTGCGCACCCGCATGCGGGATGGCGAAAGCCTCATCTCTGCGCTCTCCCGCCTGCAGGGGGAAGGGCGGCGTCTCCTCTTCCAGCCCGGGCGCACGCCGGAGTGGACGGAGGAGCAGCGGCAGGTGCTGGCGGCCCTCTTCGGGCGGGAGATCATGGACCGCATCGCGATGGGCTCTGCGGAGATCGATCAATTGCTGCGGCAGGAGCTGCTGGAGAAGCTCTCCACCGAGAGCGCCAGCGAGCTGGTATCCAAGAGCCGTCTGGCCGAGCTGCTGGGTCCTGTGGAGAGCAGCCTCTTCAGCGCGTATGCGGCAGGCGGCCTGGGCGCGGCCTTTAGCTCGGAAGTGACCAGTTGGTCCAGCGGCCTCGGCTCCAGTTGGAGCGCGCAGCCTTTTGGCCAGGCGCCGGGCGAACGCGGATTTTTCATGCACGTGAATGCGGAGGTGATCTTTTACGGCGGCACGGACCCGAACGCGAAGGTGTGGATCGACGGACGCCAGATCCAGCTCGCGCCGGACGGAACGTTCCGCTTCCACTTCCGCTTCCCGGACGGCAACTACAGCATCCCGATTGTTGCGGAGAGCCCGGATGGCCTGGAGCAGCGCTCCGCGGCCCTGAGATTCGAGCGCGGCACGGTGCGCGCCGGCGATGTGGGGCACACGGCGCAGCCAGGGCACCTCGGCGCGCCGATGGGCAAGAAGTAGGTTGTAAATCCCGGAAGGCAATCCCTACGATGCGCGGCTGTGCCCGCGCGTCCCGCCCCTGACCGGCTCCTGGAGTCGTTTCTCGATTCGCTCGAATTCGAGCGCCATGTCTCGCCGCGCACGCTGCTGAATTACCGGCACGCGCTGACCACGTTTCGCGTGGAGGCGAAACCGCCGCCATGGAAGCAATGCACGGCGGACGATTTCCGGCGGTTTCTCTTTCATCTATCGAAGGCCAAGGCCGCGCGGGCGACCATCCGGCTGCACTTTGCGGCGTTGCGGACGTTTTACAAATGGCTGTGCGAGCGGCACGGGCTGAAACGGAACCCGCTGAAGGAAGTGCAACTTCCAAAGCTGGAGCGGAAGCTGCCGGTGGTATTGACGGTGGCGCAAATGGAGGATCTGCTGACCGCGCCTTTCCGCGCCCCGGTCGAGAAACAGGCGCCTGCGTGGACGCCGGCCCGGGACGCGGCGATCCTGGAGTTATTTTACTCCAGCGGCCTGCGGCTCTCCGAGCTGGTATCGCTGGATGTGGGGCATATCGACCCGTTTTCCGAATCGGTCCGCGTAATGGGCAAGGGGCGCAAGGAGCGGGTGGTGCCGGTGGGAGCGCCGGCGCTGGAGGCGATCCAGCGTTACCGAAGCGAGGCGCGGGTCACCACGGGACCGCTGTTCATCTCAAAGCGCCGGCGGCGGATATCGACCGAAGCGGTGGGGAGCCTGCTGAAAAAATATCTGCGGCACACGAGCATCCCGCTCCATGTGAGCCCGCACAAGCTGCGGCATTCCTTTGCCACGCACATGCTGGATGCGGGCGCGGACCTGCGCGGGGTGCAGGCGCTGCTGGGCCACGCGAGCATTTCCACGACGCAAATTTACACGCACGTGACCGTCGAGCGGCTGAAGAAAGCGTACGGCGAGGCGCACCCGCGGGCTTGAGGATCATGGCGAAACGCCGTTCGTCGGACCAAAACGGCGCTCATTCGAGCCAGTATCCCGGGAGCAACGCTTTCCTTTCACTGCTGTAACGATTTACCCATCACGAATTACTCAGGCTGCCTTGAATTAGCCAAGGGCTGTGGGGGAAACAAAAAATCGGGCTCTGGCGCGGCTCGACTTCCGGCAAGTGGGGGCATGGAAGATGCTGTTGGCGCGCGGCGTGGATTCACGTCCTGTTTTCTCCGCCGTCCCGGGACGTTTCACCGCACGCAAAGAGATTTTTCCGGTGATCAGACGGCGGCCGTTGCGCGTATGAAAAAAATTGAAGCCATCATCAAACCATTCAAGCTGGAGAACGTCAAAGATGCCCTCGCAGAGCTGTCCATCGACGGCATGACGGTATCGGAAGTCAAAGGATTCGGCCGCCAGAAAGGCCACACCGAAATCTACCGCGGCAGCGAATACACCGTCGATTTTCTGCCAAAGATCAAGATCGAGATCGTGCTGGCGGATTCGCTCGTCGATCCGGTGCGCAGCGCGATTGTCAAGGCGGCCCGGACCGGGAAGATCGGCGACGGCAAGCTGTTCGTCTCCCCGGTGGACGAGGCGGTCCGGATCCGCACCCAGGAGGTGGGGGAAAAGGCGCTTTAGAGCGCGATCCGCCGGCATCGGCCATGAATCCCGGTTGACTTCCCGCCGTTTTCCAAGCGAAACCTCTTGGCGCAAGCGCTTTTCTGCTTGGGCGGCGGGTGCGGCCCATGGAATGATCAACCCCACTGGATTCATGAAAGCCGTATTACTTGCAACCCTCATGGCGGTGGCGGCAATGACTGCCGGGACGCTCCATGCGCAAACGGCCGCGGCTTCGGCTTCGGCGGCTGCGCCCACCACCGAGCAGCGGCTGGAACGGCTGGAGGCTTACGTCGCCAATACCCCCTCGCCCGGCGAGGCGCTGCCCGGCCCCGGCCATAACGGCTGGATGATGACGGCGGCGGCGCTGGTGCTTTTCATGACGCTGCCGGGGCTGGCGCTCTCCTACGGCGGCCTGGTGCGGCGGAAGAATGTGCTTTCCATCCTGGCGCAATGCTGGGGCATCGCAGGCATGGTGACGATTCTCTGGTGGCTGGTGGGCTACAGCCTGGTCTTTGCTCCGGGCAAGCCGTGGATGGGCGACCTGCGCTACGCGCTGCTGCACCATGTGACCTCCGCTCCCAACCCGGCGTATGCGCCATGGGTTTCCCAGAATGTCTTTGCGATGTTCGAGCTGATGTTCGCCATCATCACGCCGGCGATCATTGTAGGCGCGACCGCCGAGCGGATGCGTTTCGCGGCGGTGATGACCTTTACGGCGATCTGGATGTTCCTGGTTTACATTCCCATCACGCACATGGTGTGGGGGGTGGACGGGGCGCTCAACGGCCTCAACAATCCGCATGCGCTGATCAAGTCCATCGATTTTGCGGGCGGCATGGTGGTGCACATGGCCAGCGGGTGGTCCTCTCTGGTGGTGTGCATGATGGTCGGGAAACGGAAGGGTTACGGCAAAGAGAAGATGCCGCCGCACTCCATGGTGCTCTGCATGGTGGGTACGGCGATGCTGTGGGTGGGATGGTATGGCTTTAACTCCGGCAGCGCCATGGGGGCGGATTCCATCGCCGCCAATGCCTTTGTCACAACGACTCTCTCCGCGGCGGCCGGCACGCTGGTGTGGGCCTTTGCGGAATGGGTGCAGACGAGGAAATCGAGCGTGCTTGGCTTTTGCTCGGGCGCATTCGGCGGGCTGGTGGTGATTGCGCCCGCCTGCGGCTATGTGACGCCGACTGGCGCGGTCATCATCGGGCTGGTGGGCGGAATTTTGACCTATCTGGCCGTGGTGAAGCTGAAAGTGATCCTGGGCTACGACGATGCGCTGGACGGCTTTGGCCTGCACGCAATCGGCGGGACGGTGGGCGTGCTGCTGGCGGGCATCCTTGCCAGTCCGGAGGTGAATCCCAAGCTCAACGTCCTGGCGGGCAAGACCCTATGGCTCCAGCAACTGGAAGCGATCTTCGTGGTCGCAGCCGTGGCGGTGATCGGAAGCCTGATTGCGGGAGTATTTGTCCGCCTATTCATCGGCATGCGCCCCGGCACGGAGGGGGAATCCATTGGGCTGGACCTGACCGAACATGGTGAGGAAGGATACATCCTCTAGGACCCCGCAGCCACGAACTCTTAACCCACCCAAAAAAAATATGAAGAAAATCGAAGCGATCATCAAACCGTTCAAGCTCGAGGAAGTCAAAGATGCCCTGTCGGAACTGGGCATCGAAGGCATGACCGTCACCGAAGTGAAGGGCTTTGGACGGCAGAAGGGCCACACGGAAATCTACCGCGGCAGCGAGTACACCGTGGATTTTCTGCCCAAGATCAAGCTGGAGGTCGTGCTTGCCGATTCGCTCCAGGAGAGCGCGGTAAAGGCGATTATCAACTCCGCGAAGACGGGCAAAATCGGCGACGGCAAAATCTTCATCCTCGACGTGGACGAAGCGATCCGGATCCGCACCGAGGAGACGGGCGAGAAAGCCGTCTAACCCCGCTGCTCGAGATGGGCGTGGCGCAGGTGGTTGCGGACCCGAATCCGCTGATGATCCTGCCATTTGTCGCGATGCTCGCGGCGATAGCCTGCGCGCCCGTCGTGATGCGGCGCCATTGGGAGCGGCATTACCATCAGGTGTCCGTTGCGCTGGGGGCGATTCCCCTCGCCTATTACCTCTGGGTGCTGAAACGGCCGGACCGCATCGGAGAGATGGCGCAGGAGTACGTTTCCTTCATCGCCCTCATCGGGTCGCTCTTTGTCGTGGCGGGCGGCATCCATTTCTCGCTGCGCGGCGGCGGCAGGCCCTTTGCGAATACGCTCTTCCTGCTGGCGGGCGGGCTGGCGGCGAATCTCTTTGGGACTACGGGCGCGGCGATGCTCTTTATTCGGCCCTGGATCCGGATGAACCGGGAACGTTTCTCGGCGTTTCACACGGTGTTTTTCATCTTTGTCGTCGCAAATTGCGGCGGGTGCCTGACTCCGATTGCGAATCCGCCGCTGTTTCTCGGTTTCATCAAAGGCGTGCCGTTCTGGTGGGTGCTGACCCATTGCTGGCCGGCATGGCTTATCACCAACGCGGTGCTGCTGGCGGTGTTTTATGGGCTGGACCGCATCAATGACAAACATCACCCGCTGCCGATGGAGGCGGGCGGTCCCTGGTGTACGATCACGGGCTGGCATAACCTGCTCTTTTTCGGGGTCATCCTCGCGGCCCTCTTTGTGCCGGAAGGTGGATTCCTGCGGGAAGGGATGATGCTGGGCGCGGCGCTGGCCTCTTATTTGACGACCGCGCGGGAAACGCATGAGGCGAATACGTTTTCCTTTGGGCCGATCCAAGAGGTCTCATGGCTCTTTGCGGGGATTTTTGCGACGATGCTGCCGGCGCTCGATTTCCTGGATGGCCATGCGGCGAAGCTGGGTATCCATACGCCCACGCAGTTCTATTGGCTCGCGGGTTCGCTTTCGGCGATTCTCGACAACGCCCCCACTTATCTCGCCTTCGGCGCCACGGCTTTCGGGCTGGATCACCTCAATTTTGACAGCCGGGCTGATATACTCTTTTTCCGCACCCATGATCCGGCGCATCTTCTCGCGATCTCGCTCGGGTCGGTCTTCTTTGGCGCGATGACCTATCTCGGCAACGGCCCGAATCTGATGGTGAAGAGCATTACGGAATCCGCTGGGGTGCCGACCCCGGATTTCGCGCGCTATGTCTATCGGTACGCCATCCCGGTATTGCTGCCGCTGCTGCTGCTGATAGCGCTGATATTTTTCAGGTAAGAAGTAAAAGTGAGCCGAAGCTATGCCGGAAGAGAGGTCTGTCCTTCGGCGGAGCCTGATCCGTCCTCTCTGGCGGAGATTGGGGGCGTAGCAAGTTTCCGGCATTTCCGCCGGGCGCGGGAATTCTCGCCTTGATTTAGCCTTAGAAGGCTTGATTGCTATGGGTAACCGTTCGGTGAGCCACCTTGATTTTTCCGCGTTCGGCGCCGGTTTCAGGGTTTGATTTACCTTGATTCAGCTTTAGCCCGTAGCGAGTAATGGGGGCTGGTTTCGGTCGCTTCTCGCCCGCCCGCCAAGCACCATTTGCCCCCCTTCGCCTCCTCGGCCCTGATTTCAATTGTCAAAGAACCAACCGCCCGTCTGATCTTTCCGCAAGCATAGCAGAACAGTGGCTGTTTGCGCAGGGATTTCCTCCCTAATGGACGAAGCCTTCGGAAAGAGGACCGAGAGTCCCTGGGAGCGGCTTCAATGGGGGCTCGCGCTGGGAAATTCCGCGCTTCAGGAGCGCGTGAAATCGCTGCTGCGGAGAAAGCAGGGCCGGGTCAGGGCGCATCTAGGCGGCGGAACGAAGGATCGACGTTGCCCGGGCCTGCGGCTACAAGGATGGGAGTGCCATTACGCAAATCCTCAAGCGACTGGGAAACGAGCCATCCATGGCGGCGCGATAATCGGGCCTCCAGGCCGAATTCGACTCGATCTTGTCAGGTGTCAAGCGTTGACCCCTTTTCCCTAATCAGTTTCACACTTGACGAGATGCTAATCATTTTTGAACCTGTGCCAGTTCTTAAACAAAGATGAAATTCCTGGTTTGGATGGCCTTGCTGATGGCAAGCAACATCGTTACTCTGGCCAACGATACCCCCGTGGGATTAGCTCTTCTCAGATCAGAACCATGGTCTCCACCCACCCAAATCTCCCAAGCCGTTCCATTTGTTTCCACTGAAGACCATACAGGGTATTTCACATTGACCCTTCCCGATGGGACCAGAGAGAAAATTGACAGGGGATTAATTGTGCAATGGGTGACGATTCCAAGCACAACCTTTTATACCGACATCGTCACGGAACAGGAACTGCAACCTTTAATACAAGAATTAAACCAATTATTAGCAGTAAGCGCCAAGGTAACGGAAACCAAACCGCTACTTAGACCTCCTATAGCGGACTTTCAGGCGGAGATCGAGCTATTTCGAAAGGGAAACAAGAAAGTCTCTGGCCGCTGGATGTCAGGCACTGCTTATAAACAGATGCAAGCGAACGCGCTCGCAGAGCAGGTCAAAGAAGAATCGGATCAAGCAAGAGACCAGGCGAATCGGGAGGCGAACACTGCTGCGAACGATCTAAAGTCCGCTCCAGACCTGAGCACAAGTGAGGACGCAATTGCAAAACTTTCAGCATTAGAAAAGACGAGTCCAACAGCAGTGCAGATAGTGGCGGAATGGACACGAGAAGAAACAACGGTTTCCGATTGGCGGGCAGAAGAAGTCCACACCATCGATAACATTCAGAGCCACCGGACAGCACCGTTCTTTGATACGTTTCCAACTGTAAGCGCCTTTTCCGAAGTTTCCCCAGAGATACAACGATCGGCAGCTTCGCTCGATGCTGCATTTCAAAAGATGAAGGGGACGATGCAATTTCCCCAGATTCTAAAGAAGGTTGACCGTGAATACCAAACCGTTTGTTGCATCGAGGACATCACCTCCGTATTGGCAAGCGCGAAACAACAGGACATTGCCGGCTCGCTTTCGAAACTTACTGATGCACTTAACGCCCACTCGTTGGCGGACCCTATAATCATCAAAGCGTTAACCGAAATCAAGAAGCCTCTCCAAGCGGTCGTCGACGAGGCCCAGCAATATCAATTGGAGGCAAAGAAATTTGAAGATGCTGGAAAAACTTCCGAAGCTATAGAGGCATATCAAAGATCCTACGATCTAATAAAGAATGACGATCTGTTGAAAAAAATAAAGGAATTACGCGACCAAAGCCTTGGCTTATGAAATCATACACATTCGGTTATCTCTTCGTTCGCCTTAACAAGGCTCTCGCCATTTTCACCGTGCTCTGCGGCTTGGGCGCTTCCGGCTTGCTTTATCTTCGAGACTCTTTCGAGGTGCAATCTTTGGCTTATGTACCGAATGACACGGTGCCACTGCGGCTTCAGGATCTATCCAATGCCTTGGATCAAACGCAAAGTAAAATCAATATTGGCTTTAAGGGAACGCCAACCTTCCAATCACAATACAGCAATTCGTTGGATTTTCAGCAACTTCACGGAAGCCTATCGATCATCGGAGGAGAAATACATACCGCTAAGACAATGCTGACGAAAGAGTTTGATGACTCTGTCGATACCATCCGCTCGAAACTGCTTGCTCATGTTAACCAACTGAATGCAAGTGTAGCGCAGCCAACACCTCAGGCGCCCTCTGTTTCCCGCCCTGCATTGTCAGTCAACCACCCTGATCAGTTGTTTTCTCAAAGCCTTAGTAAAGATGACATTGATGGACGGAAGGCTGTTTTTTCGACGGCAGTCGAATTTTTCCGAGTCCTAGAGTCCGCGGCCGAAGATCCCGAGAACAAGGCTGTACTGAGCAAAACTGGTTCGGAAGTTGAAGGATTCGCTAATTTATTGCCAGTATACGTTGAAACGGACCTAGACCAAAATAACTCCTCTGAAACACCTGAGACGGCGCCAAAGAAGATTTTCAATGCCGAGAAAGTCGCGATCCAACTAGGCCAGCTTCAATCCCAGGTTGATGAGGCAATTACTTCATCATGGTCCGCTGACGACGCGCTTGAAAAAGCTACGGAAATATACACAGAAGAGTCCGCTAAATGTCGTGAATCGGAGCATCAGATAAGGCGGGTTTGGAGAGATTTCGCTGTATCCGTCGGTGAATCAATAGCGTTTGCAGTTGTTCTTGCATTTGCCCTGATGGTACTAGCCGATTTAACAAAGGCGATTTTGGACACCGCCGCGAATGGATCAATAGTTGCTTCCGCTTATACTATCGTACGAGATGACCCCGTTGACTATGTACCGTTGGATCAACTCCCGCCTGAAACTCCTGAGGAGCCGTGACAAATGGCATGTTTTGGATAGACTCCATCGAAATGTGGAAGCAGGGGTCAACGCTTGACTCTTGACAGTATAAGGAATGCGCCTGAATTTCGGCCGGTGGCAAGGCCTTTGCGTTTCGAGTTCCCGGGAGTGATTTACCATGTCACCGCGCGGAAAGCGGGAAAGAGCGTCTCCATGCGGCCCTCCTCCTGGCGGGCAGACAAGCAAACCGGCCATGGCAGGTCTGGGTAAGGGTGCATCTTGGCGGGGAACGAAGGATCGACGCTGCCCGGGCCTGCGGCTACAAGGATGGGAGTGCCATTACCCAAATGCTCAAGCGACTGGGAAACGAGCCATCCATGGCGGCGCGAAAATCGGGCCTCCAGGCCGAATTCGACTCGATCTTGTCAGGTGTCAAGCGTTGACCCCTTCCCCAACAGGGTCGGCACCCGGGATATTGCCGAACCCCCGGGCAATCTGATCGGCCATCGGTAGATTTTCTTGCAAACGCGCTGCGGGGGTTTTGCCCGCATCGGCGAGCGACCGAAGTGTTTCGTCATCCGTTGGCTGTGATTTTAGGCCACCTTCCGGTTGACCGCCCGCTGGATACTGCGTATCATCCCCTCGGAATTCCGATTGGCGAGCGTCAGGACGCGCACTTGAGCCAGTCGGAGCCGCCCCGGGATTCCCCTGAGATTGCCCGGAGTGCTTAGCTGACCGCTCGGTGTCCGGTGCCGTCCCGATGGCCCCGGGCGGGACGCCCTGAGGAGACGGCAGTTTCTCTGGTGCGGCAGCTTGTGGGCGCACCCAATCGATTTTCATATACCGCTGGCGATTACCCTGATCGATTATGCCACGCTCATTCTTTTCCGGAAATTGCGTGATGAGAGCGCCCTTGAACGGCTTCTGATCTTCAACCGTCCCATCGGGTTCGACTACCACCATGTGCTTTAGGCCGCCAGGATATTGCCGCACGTAAACGCGATTACCCGTCTTCGAATCGATTACACGAACAGCGGCGTTTTGAAGCGTCTCCGGCACCATGGCCATCCACGCGGCCTTATGAGCCTCGAATTTCTTGGTCTCGCTATTGGTTACCAAGTGCATCACCCGCCGGCTGATATTTCCCTTATCCAGATTGTGCAAAAGCACGTCCGATCCATCAGCAGCCTTTACTTTCTCTGGAAGCAGGGGTCAACGCTTAACTCTACTGGGTAAGTGGCGCGCCTGAATTTCGGCCGGTGGCAAGGCCTTTGCGTTTCGAGTTCCCGGGAGTGATTTACCATGTCACCGCGCGGAGAGCGGGAAAGAGCATCTCCATGCGGCGGGCCTCCTGCCGGGCAGACGGGCAAACCGGCCATGGCAGGTCTGGGTAAGGGTGCATCTTGGCGGGGAATGAAGGATCGACGCTGCCCGGGCTAGCGGCTACAAGGATGGGAATGCCATTACCCAAATGCTCAAGCGACTGCGAGACAAGCCATCCATGGCGGCGCGAAAATCGGGCCTCCAAACCGAATTCGACTCGATCTTGTCAGGTGTCAAGCGTTGACCCCTCTCGCCCCCTTTCGCCGGTTTATCTCGACTGATTAAGGACCCGGATTCTTGCAACGCTTCATCATCGCCGATGTGATCTCCGACGAAGACGGCCAATGACCGCGCCTACGCCCGGCGTGCTCTATAGAAGCTGCGAGGTTATTGGGGTCCGGTTGCACCGGCAAATTGTTCTTCAGAAAAAACAACCCTTCTTTACCGTGCGGCATTGCGCGAACAAATGTTTCAGCTTCTTCAAGGCTCTTTCGAAGTTTTTGCGACACGAGCGCCGCGTCAACCGGCTCGGTTAAAGCCAAGTCGGCGTAATCATCCTGCCGATAGCGGGCATTACGGCGGATTTCCGTAATCAGGCTGTCCGGCGAATAGCCAGGGTCTTTGGCGACCGCCGCCCATATCACCGCGCCGAGAGGCAAATGCTCTTCATGGATGTAAAGCAAGTCAAGCACATCGCGCGGCTCGCTGCGGCCAGCCGCCGCCAGAGCCTTATTGGCAGCAAGGTCCGCAATATGCAGCCGGTAACCGAACAACCCGTCCTCAATCGTTGGAAAAAACCGAAAATCGCTGTCGCGCAACCATTCCAATTTCATGTTTTCGTCGCCACGATGGATGATCGCGCCATGAATGCCGGGTTCGCGCCGCAGCCAATTTACTGTGAATCCATTCTCAATCAGCAGAGCCGTGTCCGCCGCCGCCGCCTGCGCAACGCTTTCCTCGCGGTCGTGGAAAATATCGATGTCGCCGGAAAAGCGGGGGCCGTGCTGGTTGAGCGCAGTCGCTCACGCAACGTAGCTTTCCGGGTTTCTGTGCGCGGCCAGAAGCCGCAGAATTTCGGTCTGAAATTTAGAGAGCGGCACGACACGCCTCCTCGATCCGAGCCGCCAGGGGAAGCATTTTCATGCTGCCTTCTCGCCGCAGCGTTTCCGCGACAACAAGAGCCTGAGTAATTGTCGGATGTTCGCTCGGCTTGCGACTCCACAGCGCCTGGCTGCCAAATTCCCTGAATGATTGATGATAAAGCAACACGACCTCACTCGGCGCCTCGATACCGGCGCCAAGGTCTTTCAGTTCATTCAAGTCGCGTTTATCTATTTGCATAACCATTCTCTACATCGCCATTTTTTAACACAAATATCCGGGTACGGCAATGTTGCCGTTGCCCTTACGTCTTCCTGGCGCTGCCAGTCAACTCGCCGCAAATGAACGGTGGCAAGGAACGCAACGGCCCAGAACGCACACGTAAAAATCGCTGCCGCACCGCAAGCAGGGCCGGGAAGAACTCGGAATAGGCGGCCCTCGCGGAACGCGGCGGGCCTCCTGCTGGGCAGACAGGGAGATCGGCCATGGCAGGTCTGGGTCAGGGTGCATCTTGGCGGGGAACCGAGGGATCGACGTTGCCCGGGCTAGCGGCTACAAGGCTGGGAGTGCCATTACCCAAATGCTCAAGCGACTGCGAGGCGAGCCATCCAAAGCCGGGCAAATATCCCGCCTCCAATCCGAATTCAACTCCATCATGTCAAGTGTCAAGCGTTGACCCCGTTCCCCACAGGATCCGGAGGAAAGTGGAATTGTTGAACCCGGATTACATGGATGTTCTGGGTGTGGAGACCATTGCGCACGTCCAGCGTAAACACTCGTGGTATTTCCACGAGTTCGGCTATGAACTTGATTCCGTATGAATTCCAGTGCTGGCGCAATCGTCAGGGGTGCGGTTCATTTTTTGTATCTTGCGCTATTAAATGCCAATTGCCGATCGAACGAGGCCACCGCAAATAGACAACAGGCATTTCGGAAGAAATGTCACGGGGATTAGGCCGTACAAACCATATCTCGACCTTTTGATTGCAGCGCCGACATGTTGCGACGGCCTTGGGCCACTTGTACGTATCATACCCATAACCGTATCGCTTTCGGCAACCAGGGCATTTTGGCACCAAGAGCGAAGGCAAGCGAAGCAACCGGTAAATAACTGGCGTAATCAGAAGGTAAATCACAGGTCCGAAAATAAAATAACTAATGACAGCCAAGGTAAATTCGTTGCTTGACGCTATATTTCCTTTAAAAAACCAATAGTCAAATCGGTTGCCGAGTGCCACCCCCCAAGCACAACACCCTGTTGCGATTAGTATGTCGAAAAGCGAAAATCTCATATGAATGAATAATGTGGGGGAGTGGGGTCAACGCTTGACATCTGACACGATTGAGTTGAATCCGGATTGGATCTGGGATAATTTGCGCGGCAATGGATGGCTCGTCTCGCAGTCGCTTGAGCTTTGGGGTAATGGCACTCTATTCTTATAGCCGCGGGCTTGGGCAACGTCGATCCTTCGTTCCCCGCCAAGATGCGCCCCTGCGGGGGATGACACGCGCTTTCAGCGCTTTCGCTTTTTGGTTGCTCTGCTCCTGGGGCGTTGCCCCAGGCTTATATGAATTCGCGCCTTTGGCGCTTTCGTGCAGAGATGCGGCGGGGTTGCGGCGCGGTTGCGGCGCGGTTGCGGCGCGGTTGCGGCGCGGCGCGGCGGGGTTGCGGCGCGGCGGGGTTGCGGCAGAGACGGGTCAACGCTTAACTCTACTGGGTAAGTGACGCGCCTGAAATTTTCGGCGGGTGCAAGGCCTTTGCGTCGAGTTCTGCGCGCTATGTCTATCGGTACGCCATCCCCCGTATTGCCGCTGCTGTTGCTGATTGCTTTCCTGTTTTTCTTAGCTTTCCCGCATCCAGCGGAGGATATCGCGGGCCCAGTAGGTGACGATCATATCGGCGCCGGCGCGCTTGAAGGCGAGCATGGCCTCCATGACGGCGGCGCGCTCATCCAGCCAGCCGTTGGCGGCGGCGGCTTTGATCATCGCGTACTCGCCACTTACGTTATAGACGGCGGTGGGGTAACCGAAACGTTCTTTCACCCGCCAGACGATATCCAGGTAGGGCAGGCCGGGCTTGACCATCACGATATCGGCGCCTTCCTCGATATCGAGCTCGACCTCGCGCAGCGCTTCGGCGGCATTGGCGCTGTCCATCTGGTAAGTGCGCCGGTCGCCGAATGCGGGGGCGCTCTCCGCGGCCTCGCGGAACGGGCCGTAATAGGCGGAGCAGAACTTGGCGGCGTAGCTCATGATGATGGTCCCCAGCTTTCCGGCGCCATCGAGCGCCTCGCGGATCGCGCGAACGCGGCCGTCCATCATATCGCTGGGGGCGACGATATCCGCCCCGGCGCGGGCATGGGAGAGGGCGGCGGCGGCGATCAATTCCACGGATTCATCATTCAGGACGTGAGCGTGCCCCCCCTCATGATGGATGATGCCGCAGTGGCCGTGGCTCATGTATTCGCAAAGGCAGACGTCGGTGATGACAATGAGGTCCGGCAAATCTCTCTTCAAGGCGCGCACGGCGCTCTGGACAATCCCTTCCTCCGCCCACGCCTGCGAGGCCCGTTCATCTTTCTCCCGCGGGATGCCGAAGAGCAGCACGCTGCGGACGCCGGTCTTCCACGCTTCCGCGGCCTCGCGCCGGAGGCCATCGAGTGTCTGCTGAAAGACGCCCGGCATTGTGGTGACCGGGACGGGCTCGGAGATTTTCTCGCTGACGAAGAGGGGCAGGATGAAATTGCTCTCCCGGAGGGTGTTTTCCCGCACCATCTCTCGGATGGCCGCGTTGCCGCGCAGCCGGCGTGGACGGCGGGCGGCGGAGGCGCCGGAACGGACTTGGGGATTGTGGGACATCGCGCAAGAGCCTACACAGACCCATCGCAACACTCAAGCCGATGCCCCCGGAATACCTCTTGATCGATATCAGCAATTCCTACACGAAAATTGCCCCGGCCAGCCGGGAGGCGACCGGGCGGGTATGGCGCAGGCGCACGGCGGAGCTGACGAAGCGGGATTTTGCCGCGATGGCGCGGCCCGGGCAGAAGATTGTGCTCTCCTCGGTGGTGCCGGCAAAGGGGCGGCTGGCGCAGGCGGCCTTTGCCGGGCATCCGCTGGTGACTGTGGGGCCCAAGGTGAACCTGGGGGCGGGAATCGATTACCCGCGCCCGGCGAGCATTGGGGCGGACCGTCTGGCCAATGCGGCGGCCGCGCGGCAGCTTTACGGCGCGCCGGCGGTGGTGGTGGATTTCGGCACGGCGGTGACGTTCGATATTCTATCGCCGGAAGGGAATTACATCGGCGGCGTCATCGCGCCGGGGCTGGAGGCGATGACGGATTACCTGTTCCAGCGCACCGCGCTGCTGCCGCGCATCAAGCCGGCTGAGCCCGCCTCGGCCATCGGAAAATCGACCCGCAAGGCGATGCTGGCGGGCGCGGTGTACGGGTACCGGGGTCTGGTGCGGGAAATTCTGGCGGAAATCCGGCGGGAGCTGGGGGTGCGGCGAGGGCTTCACATCGTCTCCACGGGCGGGTATGCGAAGCTGATTGCGGCAGGATTGCCGGAGATAAAACTTGTCCATCCCAACCTGACCTTGGAAGGGTTGAGAATCATCGGAAACCTCAATTTTCCCCATCATTCATGAAATCCATCCCTGGCATTGGAATCGACTTCGGCGGTACGACCATCAAGTCCGCCCTTGTGGAGGAAGGGGCGATCATCCAGCGAGGCGAGGTGATCCACACGCTCCACAGCGGCGATAGCGCGGCCATTATCGATGCGCTGCTGGACACGGTGGCAGCGCTGCGCCGGGCGCATCCGGATGTGGAGGCGATCGGTGTCGGGCTGCCTGGCATCGTCGATAGCGTGAACGGGATTGTCCACCGCCTCTCGAATGTCCCCGGCTGGACCGATGTGCCGCTGCGGGAGATCCTTCACAACCGGACCGGATTGCACGCCGAAATCGAGAACGACGCCAACGCGATGACCTATGCCGAATGGAAATTTGGCGCCGCGCGCGAGGGGCGAAACGTGGTGTGCATGACTCTGGGCACGGGCGTGGGCGGCGGCCTTATTTTCGACGGGCATCTTTACCGCGGCAGTACGCTGGGAGCGGGGGAGATAGGCCAGATGAGCATTGATCTGCAAGGGAGGTCCGGGAACTACGGAAACCTGGGAGCGCTGGAGAAGTATGTCGGCAATCAGCAGATGGCTGAGCGGGCGCAGCAGCTCTACGAGAACTCCGGCAAGCTGGTGCCGCTGGAGCAATGCACGCCGGCAGCCCTGGCCGCGGCCGCGCATGCGGGCGATCCCGTGGCGAAACAGCTTTGGGCGCAATTTGGCCTGGAGCTAGGCGTGGGCCTGACGAATGTGGTCTGGCTGCTCAACCCGGATATCATCGTCATCGGCGGCGGCGTGGCGCAGGCGGGCGATTTGCTCTTTGACCCCATCCTCCGCACCATCCGCAACCGGACGAATTCCACCTTTCACGAATGCCTGCGGGTGGTGCCAGCGGCGCTGGGCAATGACGCGGGGATCATCGGCAGCGCCACCATCGCGCTGGATGCGCTGGATCATCCGGAACGTTGAGCGCTTCCCTGTTTGATCCAAATCCAGATTGCGGCTAGAAACCATCGGGGACAGGCGGCCTGCCAAAAAGCGGCGGGCTGAATTTCCATGATTACGATCCGAAGATTCGGGAATGTCGCGGAAGCGGGCTTTGCACAGTCGCTGCTGGAAAGCGTCGGCATCCAGGCGGCGCTGGCGGATGAAAACGCCTATACGCTCGGCCCGCAGTTTGTCCCCTGGGGAATCCGGCTGCAGGTGCCGGAATCGGAAGCGCAGCGCTCGCTCGATATCCTGGATGGCCGGGAGGAATTTGCGCCGCTGCCGGATGATTTTATTCCGCCGGAGGAATCGGCTGCGCCTTGAGATCCCGCGGCGCGAGGGCGATTGGGCAAATTCGCCGCTGAAGGCATTTAGGGGCTGGTGACCCGCGGCGCGCTATCGCTTTCCGCCCCCGTTACCGGCAGGTCCGCTTGCGGGAAACTTGGGCGCGCCGGAGCCCGAACCTTACTTTTTTTTAATATTTCGGTAATTATTTTGAACACGCGCCCGGGGGGTCTGTCTTAATCCTGTGTTTAGGGGGAAAGGTTCGGGTAGGCGCGTGTAGTTTGTTTTTTGCGATCAAACTCCTTGGGCATGCGCCGCCCGAACCACCTTCCCCCCTCTTTTTAGGGGTTCACAGGGGGGCGGCGGGGCGGCTAAAATGGGCGGGATGAACCATGACCCCATCGGTATCGCCCTTGCGGAAGACATTGGGACCGGGGATCTCACGAGCCAGTTTTTTGTGCCGGAGGATTTGCATGGCTCCGGGCGCATTTTTGCGAAAGAGCCGGCGGTGGTGGCAGGAGCCGGGACGGCGGCCATTGTCTTCCGGCGGGTGGATGGGGCATTGCAGGTAAAAGTGGTGGCGGGGGATGGAACGGCGGTTTCACCGGGGGAAACGGTTCTGACGATCTCCGGGCCGGTGCGGTCCATCCTGACCGGGGAGCGGGTGGCATTGAATTTTCTCCAGCGGCTCTCGGCCACTGCGACGCTGACACGGCGTTTTGTGGAGGCGGTGGCGGGGACCGGGGCGGCGATCCTGGATACGCGGAAGACCACCCCGGGGTTGCGCGGGCTGGAGAAGGCGGCGGTGCTGGCCGGCGGCGGGCAGAATCACCGCATGGGCCTCTATGACATGGTGATGGTGAAGGACAATCACCTGACGGCGGACGCGGCGGGGCTGCGGGCGCGAATCGAGGAGTTCAGGCAGGCGCACCCGGGCATCCACGTGGAGGTGGAAGCGGATACGCTGGAGCAGGTGCAAACCTTTCTATCGATGCCGGGCATCGACGTGATTTTACTGGATAACATGACGCTGGAGCAGATGCGGGAAGCGGTGCGGATGCGGGCCGGGCAGCCGGTGAAGCTGGAGGCCAGCGGGGGGATAAACCTGGCGACGGTTCGGGAAATCGCGCTGACCGGGGTGGATTTGATCTCCGTGGGGGCGCTGACGCACTCCGCCGGCGCCATCGATTTTTCCCTGGAGCTGGCGACCCACGCATGACCCCGGATACCGCAATCCTGCGCCGGTTGCGCGAAGCGGAATATGTACCCGCGGCGGAATTGGGCCCGGATGCGGCAAATTCCGTGGAAGGGCTGATCGCGGCGGGATACGGGATCGAGCATCATCCTTATCGGGGCTACCGGCTGGTTTCGGCGCCGGACCGGTTGATCGCGGACGATATTCTCTCCCGGCTGCCGGAGCGGCGATGGATCCGGGATGTGCTCGTTTTTGAGAAAACCGGCTCCACGAATGATGTGATCAACGGCCTGGCGCGGGATGGAGCGGCGGCGGGAATCGTGGCATTTGCCGAGGAACAGACGGCTGGGCGGGGACGGCTGGGGCGGCGGTGGCAATCGAACCCGAGGCTGGGGCTATGGTTTTCCCTGCTGCTGCGGCCGGAGATGCCGCTTGCGGAGTGGCCCCGGCTGACGCTCTGGATCGCCTACGCGGTGGCCCGCGGCATCCGGGCCTGCACGGGGCTGGAGACGATGGTGAAATGGCCCAATGATATCTATGCCTCCGGGCGCAAGCTTGCGGGGATTCTCGTTGAGAGCAGCCCGGCTGAGTACGCGACGGCGGGTATCGGGCTGAACGTGAATCATCCCGCATTTCCTCCACCGCTGGATGCCACGGCCACTTCCATCCGCATCGAGACAGGGGCGGCGGTGAACCGGAACGCCCTGGCGGCGGCCATCCTGGGCGCGCTGGATGGGACGCATGGGCTTGTGTCCGGCGGGTTCAATGAAGTGATCGCCTGGGCGGAGGAGGCGGATTGCCTGCGGGGGCGATGGGTGGCCGCGGTTACGGGATCGGCCACCATCGAGGGCCGTGCGGAGGGGCTGGACCCGGCGGATGGCGCGCTCCTGATCCGGAATGCCGCCGGGGAGGTTGCGCGCGTGGTGAGCGGGGAGGTGACGCGGTTTTCCGTCTCGAAAGAGGGAAAATGAGCCCGAGCGGGCAAGCATCCTGCTACCTCAATTTTGCAGGCCATGCGTATCGAGCAGTCCGAATTTCACGATCATCTGGTGCGGGGGCTGACCCACAAGATGAATAACATCCTGAGCCTTTTCCACGGCTACCTGGGGTTGCTCATCGACGATAAGAAGCTGGATCGCGAGACGATGGCGGGGCTGCTCCGCATCCGGGAAAGCGCGGACGCGGCGGCAAAGCTGATGGACCGCACCAAGGCGCTGGCTCCCTCGTCCAATGCCCTGTGGCGGCAGGTGGCGCCGGAAGAATTTTTGAGAACGCTGACACCGGCGCTCCAGCTTTACACCGAGCGGGGGGTGAAACTGGAGGTGACCTGCGACCCGGGCCTCACGGACCTGTGGGCCGATACCTCGCGGCTGCGAATGGCGATGAAGGAAATCGTCAAAAATGCGTGCGAGGCGAGCCCGGCCAACGGCCTGGTGCAAATCTCGGCGAAGCCGCATGCCCGAGCTGTGCGCACCAGGGGACGCCGCCCGGCCACCGCTCCCATGGCGTGGACGGTCATCACGGTAACCGATTCCGGGAAGGGCATCCCGGCGGAATTGCAGACGAAGATTTTTCAGCCGTTTTTCTCGACAAAGAACAAGCGGGATTCCGTGGGCCTGGGCCTGAGTGTGGCGCTGGGTCTGGTGCAGCAGCTCGGCGGAGCCATCCGGCTGCAAAGCCGCCCGGGAAAGACGGCGGTGAAGGTGCTGCTGCCCTCGCGGACGGCGGCCTGATTTTTCCCAGGGGCTACAAAAGCTGGTAAGCGTCCACATCCACGGCCACCAGGACCTCCTCCGGGAAGGTGAGTTTCTCCATGATCTCGTGCAGGCCCTTGCTCAATTGCGTGATGCGGCGGGTGCGGATCATGAGATGAAACCGGTATTGACCGTGGCTCTTCTCGATGGGGGCGGGGCAGGGATTGCTGACCACGGTATCGGCCGGCAGGCGCCCGTCTCCGAGCGCCTCGCGGACGCGGCGCGCGAGCGTATCCGCGGAGAAGGCGGCGTGGCTTTCCGATGAGGAACGGAGCGTGACGAGCACCACGTGCCAGAACGGCGGGAGCTTCGTCTGGCGGCGGAATTCCACCTCCTGCTCCCAAAAGCCGTGAAAGTCGTGATGGCGCGCGAATTGGATGGCGGGATGAAACGGGGTGTAGGTCTGGACGAACACCTCGCCGGAAACCTCGCCGCGGCCGGCGCGCCCCGCGACCTGCGTGAGCAACTGGAAGGTGCGCTCGCCGCCGCGAAAATCCGGCAGGTGCAGACCGAGGTCCGCATTGACGATGCCGACCAGCGTGACATTGGGGAAATGCAGGCCTTTCGCGATCATCTGGGTGCCGACGAGAATATCGATCTTGCCGGTGCGAAAGGCGCTCAGCGCCTCGCGCAGCGAGTCCTTGCGCGAGATGGAATCGGCGTCCAGCCGCTTTACCACGGCATCCGGGAAGAAGGCGGCGACCAGCTCCTCCACCTTTTCCGTGCCTGCGCCGGAGTAGCGGATGCGGGGATCGCCGCAGGAGGGGCATTTTGAGGGGACCACGGCGATGTGGCCGCAGATGTGGCAGACCAGCCGGCTTGTGGCGCGGTGGAAGGTGAGCGAGACGGAGCAATTGGGACACTCGCAGACGTGGCCGCAACTCGAGCAGATGAGCGAGGTGGAGAAGCCGCGGCGGTTGAGAAAGAGAATCGATTGCTCCTTCTTCTCCAGGCGCGCGCGGATGGCCTTGGAAAGCGCCTCCGAGAGGATGCTGGCGCCGGGGCCGCGGCTGCCCTCCATCCGCAGGTCGATAATCCGGATATGCGGCATCTGGCGCTCGTCCACGCGGTTTTGCAATTGCACCAGCTCATACTTGCCGATGGTCGCGTTCTGGTAGCTCTCCATGGAGGGCGTGGCGCTGCCGAGGACGATGGCGCAGCCTTCGATGAGGGCGCGGTAAACGGCGACATCGCGCGCATGGTAGCGGGGGGCCTCTTCCTGCTTGTAAGAGTTCTCATGCTCCTCATCCACGACGATGAGGCCGAGCCGCTCGATGGGGGCAAAGACGGCGCTGCGCGCGCCAATGACGATGCGGGCGGCGCCGTTGTTGATCTTGTGCCATTCATCGTGGCGCTCGCCATCGGAGAGATGGCTGTGCAGGACGGCCACCTCCGTTTGGAAATGGGCAAAGCGGCTCTTGAAGCGCTCCACGGTCTGCGGCGTGAGCGATATCTCGGGCACGAGGACGATAGCCGTTTTGCCGAGGCCGAGGGCGAGATCGATGGCGCGCAGGTAAAGCTCCGTCTTGCCGCTGCCGGTGACGCCGTGGAGCAGCACGGGCTTGTAAGCGGCGGGATCGCGGACGGCGGCGGAGATGCGCTCGAAGGCGGCCGCCTGCTCGGCATTCATCTCCAGTTGCGGGGCGTGGAGAAAGACTTCCTCCGCGTAGGGATCGCGCTGCACGGCCTGGCGCTCCAGGGCGATGAGGCCGCGGTCGCGCAATTGATCCAGCGTGGCGCGCGTGACGCCGCACTCCTTCATGAGATCGGTCACGGCCACGGGCTCGCTGACGCCCATGAGGTAATCGATGACGCCGGCCTGTTTTGGCGCGCGGCGGGTCAGCGCCTCCAGCGCGGCGGCATCCGGCCGCTGGGCGAGGCTGGCAAAGAGGAGGCGCTTTTCCTTCACCTCCGCATTGCGCACCACCTGGGGCAGGATTGCGCGGAGCGCGACGTGAAGCGGGCAGCAATAGTAAGATGCGATCCAGTGGCCGAGGCGGATGAGGAGCGGATTGATGAGCGGTTTGGCGCTCAGCGCCTCGGCGATCGGCTTCACGCCGTCGAACTCCGTCGCGTCCAGCAATTCCACCACCGTGGCAAGCACAAGGCGGGTGCGCACCGGCACGCGGACACGCGAGCCGATGCCGATGCGATCCATCAGCGGCTCGGGGATTTCATAATCGAACGCGGATTGACCCGAGCGGTCGGGCACCACGCGGGCGTATCGCGCGCTGGACATTCTCCCAGACTCTCTCCGATGCGCGGTTTTTTGGTAGCAGTTTTTGCGTTGCAGGCTTTAGTTGCGGCTCGAAATGCTTCGGACGCTCGGCAATTTTACCCTGGTGACGCTGCTCGCGCTGATGGCGGCGTGCGCGCTGCTGATCTGCGGCTCGCAAGACCCTCTGTACACGACGCAATCCCTGCTGAGCCGCGGGCGTTACCATCGCTACGACACCCTCATCCGGGAGGTGGGCGCCGAGTACCATGTGGACCCGATGCTCATCAAGGCGGTCGCCTGGCGCGAGAGCGGGTTCCGGCCCGGGAAAGTTGGGAAAAACGGCGAGCGCGGCCTGATGCAGGTCATGGAAGCGGCGGCGAGCGATTGGGCGAAACAGAAGAAGCGCGCCGGCTTTGTGCCGGATGATCTCTTCGATCCGCACACGAACCTGGAAGCCGGAACGTGGTATCTCAAGAAGGCGTTGACCCGTTACGCGAGCAAGGATGACCCAATGACCTTTGCGCTGGCGGAATACAACGCCGGCAAGAGCCGGGTGGACAAATGGGTGGGCGATACCAACCAGGGCGCGGGGGCGACGGCGGGCGATCTGCGGGATTCCATCTCATTCCCCAGCACGCGCGAATACGTGGATACGATCATTGACCGATACCGGTTTTACCAGCACCAGGGGCATCTGTAGGATGGGGACAAACGAAGGTAACAAGGTTACAATTCGCTTCGCATCCAACCCGGAAACACCAATGAATCGCCCGCTGACCCTCGAAGAAAAGCGCCTCGTTCGCTTCATGCTTGAGCACGGCGATCCGGAGGCGAAGACATTCCTGACGCAATTGAGCCCCCGACATGCTTCGCGCGTTCGATGGACACGTGGGGGGCAATACTTAGCTTGGGTGAGGAGATCGAAATGCGGGACACCAGGGCTGCGACCGCAGCCCTGGTGTCCCGCCCTTACCTGCCGTCCGCGATAACCACCCGCCTCGATGCGGCAGAAATGCCTTCCGGCAAGTGGACGTTCCACTGGCGCTCGTTCCCATCCACGCAGAGGACGATGATCGCATCTGCTGGAGGATGGTCGCCCGGCGTCTTCAAGAGCAGAAAATCCGGGCCAAGCTGGCCGACCGGGAGCGAACTTCCATTGACAAGGAGACGCATCCTCACGTTGGCTGAATGGCCGGTATGACCGGATGAGATCAGGATGGATGAGGACACAATAGCAAATGCCGAAGCCTATGCCGCCCGCCATCAGTTGCGTGTGCTGGAAAGGCTCGGTATTGGAATTCACGGTATTGTTTTCGCAGTCGAAAGCAATACGGAATTCGGCCCGGCAGCGCTGAAGGTTCACTATTCGCCGGAGCCGTATCTCCGGGAGCGGCGAGTGTATGAACGGCTGAGAGAATTGGGGGTGTCGGAGATTCGGGGATTTGAAGTCCCGCGCCTGCTGGATTTCGATGATGAATTGCTGGCGCTCAAAATAACAATTGTGATGCCGCCATTCACCCTCGATTTCGCCGGAGCCTACCTGGACTCCGCCCCCGAGTTCTCCCCCGAGATATGGGAGGAGTGGACCCGAAAGAATGAGGAGCAATTCGGCTCCGACTGGCCGATGGCGCGGAGCATTCTGGAAGAACTCCAATACTTCGGCATCCACATGCTCGATCCGTCTCCAGGCAACATTCGCTTTCGCTAGGCATTGCTGCCTGAAGTGAACGCGATTGCGGCGTCGGCGTTGTGATTGCTCCCTTCCTTCGCCTGTCTACAGAGAAGGCAGCGCCATAAATTCCAGACGCGTTCGTCCCTACTCTCGGGCTTACCACCCACGGGCAGGGAATCGAAGGGGCGCTGGATGCAGCACGGGATTTGATTCGCCTTTGGGTGAGCGAGAAGCCGGCTCAAGGCAGGCCGGGCTGACGGAGATCAATTCCGCGCCTGTAACTGAATTTGTGAATAGACCGGACCGGATCGGCCTCGATCACGCGGCGGCGCGGGCGGATTTTACCTCGCTCACGAATTCGGCGATGCGGGTCATGGCGATTTTTAACTGTTCGAAGCTGGTGGCGTAGCAGGCGCGGACGTGGCCTTCGCCGCTGACGCCAAAGGCGGTGCCGGGGACCACGGCGACGCACTTTTCCTTGAGCAGGCGCATGGAAAACTCCTGGCTGCCGAGGCCGGTGCGGGCGATGCTGGGGAAGACGTAAAAGGAGCCGAAGGGCTTGAAGCAATCGAGGCCCATTTCGTTGAAGCTGTTGACGACGTAATTGCGGCGCAGTTCGTATTCGCGGCGCATGGTTTCCACATCGGCGGCGCCCTGCTCGAGCGCCTCGATGGCGGCATCCTGGGAGGTAATGCCGGCGCAGAGGATGCCGTATTGGTGAATCTTCATCATCGCCTCGGTAAGAATGGCGGGCGCGCAGGCGTAGCCGATTCGAAACCCGGTCATCGCAAAGGCCTTTGAGAAACCGTGCAGGAAGATGGAGCGCTCGCGCATGCCGGGCAGGGAGGCGATGGAGATATGGGATGCGCCATCGTAGGTAAGTTCCGAGTAAATTTCATCCGTCAGCACGATGAGGTCGTGCTTGATGCAGAGGGCGGCGATTTTTTCGAGCTCCTCGCGGGACTGGGTGGCGCCGGTGGGATTGCAGGGGAAATTCATCATCAGCACCTTGGAGGCTCCGGTGATCTTTTTCTCCAGCTCCTCCGCGGTGAGGCGGAAGTTATCGCGGGCGAAAGTGGGCACGGCGACCGGGACGCCATGGGCGAGCGTGATGCTGGGGCTGTAGCTCACGTAACAGGGCTCGTGGTAGAGGACCTCGTCGCCGGGGTTGAGGAGGGCGCGCAGGGCGAGGTCGATGGCCTCAGAGACGCCGACGGTCACAAGCACCTCGGTGCGGGAATCGTACTGGATGCCGAAGTTCCGCACCACGTAATCGGTGATGCAATCGCGCAGCTTGGGCAGGCCGAGATTGGAGGTATAGCCGGTGCGGCCTTTCTCCAGGGAGTAGATGGCTGCCTCGCGAATATGCCAGGGGGTATTGAAGTCCGGCTCGCCGATGCCCAGCGAGATGACGTTCTTCATCGATTGCACGATCTCGAAGAAATCCCGGATGCCGGAGCGCGGGATATCCCGAATGTGATGGGCGATGTGCTTTTTGAGGTTCATACGGCGGGTGGGTTGCAAAGGGAAATCGCAGTCCGGCGGGGAACCGGACCGCGAAAAAAGGGATCAGGGAGAAACGGCAAGCCGCGGCTCGGATTTTTCGCGATGAAGGAGAACGCCGTTCTCCTTGTAAACCTTGAGGCGGAAATGGGTGGCGGTGGAGATGACGCCCTGGATGGTGGAAAGCTTCTCCGCGATGAATGCCGCGATGGCCTGGAGGGTGCGCCCCTCCGCAAGCACCAGCAGATCGTAGCCGCCGCTCATGAGGTAACAGCTTGTCACCTCGTCAAATTGCGCGATGCGGGAGGCCAGGCGGTCGAAACCGCCGCCCCGCTCCGGGGTGATCTTTACCTCGATGACGGCGGTTACCGCTTCCTCGCCGGTCTGCTCGGTATTGAGGATGGCCTGGTAGCCAAGGATGGTGCCGTTGCTCTCAAAGTGGGCGATGCGCTCGCGCACCTCCGCGACGCTGAGATTCAGCTCCCGGGCAATATCCTCGGGAGGGGTGTGCGCATCGCGTTTGAGCAGTGTGAGAAGCGGGTCCATGGATATTTTTGCGGGCGGGTACTGTGGTGCGGAACCCGGGCAAAGTCGAATGAAAATGCCCGTTGCCGTCAGGCCCTGGGCTTGTACCAGGCGGCATCCAGGGTGGACCAGATGTGCCCCAGCCATCCCAGGAAAATGAGCCAGAGGAGCCCGGATATGCAGAACTGGATGAGGGCCGTGAAGGGCCGCCCCTGGAGCAACTGGCCCAGGCCGGGAATGAAGAAGCTGCAAAGCGCGGCAATGACATTGCCTGTGGAGCCCTGGCCGGACATCAATCCCCCAATTCCACGTTCCAGTAGGCGACGTCCACAAAATGCTTCCAGCTATCGTGGTGATGCCCGCCAAAGGTGAGGTGCAGGAAGGGGCGCCAGCGGGGCCGCTCCGGCTTGCGGACCAGGCGCATGCCGGCCTCGTGCGGGAGGCGGTTGCCCTTGCGGGTGTTGCAGGGGATGCAGGAGCAAACGATATTTTCCCAGGTGGTGAGGCCGCCGCGGTCGCGCGGGATCACGTGGTCCAGGTTCAGCTCCTTGCGGTCGAAAATGCGGCCGCAGTACTGGCAGGTGTTTTTGTCCCGCTCGAAGACGTTGTGGCGGGTGAACTTGACCTCCTTGGTGGGCAACCGGTCAAACATGAGCAGCACGATGATGCGCGGCATCCGGATGCGGAATGAGATCGTGTGAACCATTTCCTCCTCGGGCTCGCGCTGGGAGAATTCGCGCCAACTGACGAAGTCGTGCGTCAGAAAGTTATTGTTGCCATCGGCGCAGACCACCTGGGCATGACCCTGGCAAAGCAGGGTAAAGGCACGGCGGACGCTGCACACGTTGACCGCCTGCCACAACCTGTTTAGCACCAAGACTTGGCGGTCTAACATGGCGTGGAAAAGTTGCGCGGAAGCTAGCACCGGTATCCCGGGGTTGTCAACGGAGGGCGGACGGACCGGACCATGGAAATGGGGTGGGGCGCGCAAGCCCTTGGCGGTAATAAGGATGGGAGCCGTGTTACAATTGCGTTGCGGGAGGCGGAAAAAACACGTTCCCCCCGGGTGGAGATTCGGTTGCACGCCGGAGCCAGTTGAACTACAGTTCCGCCTCCTTTTTCAGATTCCCTTCCATGCGGCGGCTTCTCCTTTTTCTATCGCTCCTCACCCTCGCCCTGGCTGTACCGCATCCCGCTTATTGCCAGAGCGCCGATACCTCCGACCTGTTCCTGAGCGCCTATACGGCCAATGAGCAGGGCGAAAAACTTGAGGGAGAAGGCGATAGCCAGAAGGCGCTGGCCAAGTACCGGTATGCGGCAAGCCTGCTGGACCAGATCACCCATGATGACCCGGCCTGGAATCCGATCATCATCAATTATCGCAAAAAGAAGGTCGCGGAGAATATCACCCGCATCGAGGGAGCGGCGATACCCCCCGCGCCCGCCCCGCGGAGCAATGGCCCGGCTCCCATGGAGGGAGAGCTTCCGCAGAAGGAGGAGGGCGCAACGGAAACCGCTCCACCTGCCGGGCTGCCCGGAGACCAGCCCCTGCTGCAATCCCCTTCTCCCGCGCCTGGCCCCGCCACAACCGGCGTCAGCGAGAGCCAGCAGGTGCGCGCCCAGATCGATGAGCTTCAGAGCGATCTCCGTGACTCGCAGCGCAAGCTGAAGTCTGTGGAAAACGAGAAGGCGGCCCTGGCGGGCAAGCTGGACGCGGCGCTCCAGCAACTGGACGATTCCAAGGTGGATGTGACCGAGTTGCGCGGGCAACTCACGCAGGCGCAGAGCGCCTACCAGAACGCCGTGACCGACCACTCGCAGGGGAATGCCAATATTTCCGCGCCCCAGAAAGTATTGCTCGCGCGCATCAGCCAACTCGAGAACGCGCTCAAGGATGCCGAGGCGGACCAGGATGCGGCGAACGAGCAGAATGCGGATCTCTCCCGGCGCGCCACGAAAGCGAAGGAGGCCACGGCGGAGATCGAGAAGGAAGCGAAAGACAACGCGTCCAAAGCCGCCGGAGCCGGCAAGCTGGCAACCGAGCTGGACACGGCGAACAAGCAAATCACCTCCCTGACGCAGAACCTGGATGCCGCCAACGCGCACAACAAGGAAATCGAGACCAAGTACGCGGACGCCTCGAAACTGGCGGCGCAACTGGACACCGCGAATAAGCGGGCCACGACGCTGGCCAGGGAGCGCGACGACGCCAATGAGCGCGCGGACGATCTGGACGGGCAACTGGCGGACGCGATGAAGTCCGTGGAGAAGCTCTCCGCGGCGGAAAAGCAGATTGCCGCGCTCAAGGCGGCCGGGCAGCAGACCGGCCAGCAAAACTCGAGTCTTACGGATCAACTGGCGGACGCGCAAAAGCAGATTACCCGGCTCACCGGGGATCGCGATGCGGCGCGCAAGCAGCTTACCACGATCAACGGCAAGCTGGCCGACACTCAAAAGCAAATCATCGCCGTCAAGGCGGACCGCGACCAGATCGCGATGCAGCGCGATCAGGCCCTGTCCGATCTGGCGAAAGCACGGACCGCACAGAAGCGGGTGGACGAGCTGCTTGCGGAAAACACCTCGCTGAGCTCGAAGCTGGCCGCGGACGAGAAGACTATTCACGATTTCAAATCGGGCTCGCCGGAGAAGGATAAACAGATCGCCGATTTACGGAAGGAGCTGAGCGATACCAAGGCGACCCTCACGGCCGCCCAGCAGGACCGGGACAATGTCCGGAGCTCCCTCAACGATCTGCAGCAGCAATACGACAGCGCGACGGCGGAACTGGCGGACCTGAAGTCGAAATCCAACGTCAGCACGACCGAGAAGAAGACGTTGACGGACGAAAACGACCTGCTGCGCGGCATCGTGATGCGGGAGTTGAAGGAGCAGGCGCGGCGCGACCAGGCCCGCCGGGAGGTAATGACAGAGCTTTCCCAGATGCAGATTCAATCGGACACGCTGCTCAAGCAGATCGATTACCTGGGGCAGCCGGTCGTGCAACTCTCGGACAAGGAGAAGGCTCTCTTCAAGGATGAGTCATTGGAAATCCCCGATTCGGACGACTCCTCGATGGCCATTTCCATTGCGGCGCCCAAGCAGACCGCGTCGCATACCGCGCAGGCGGACGCCCCCGCTCAGGATGGAACCTCCAATGATGGAGCGGACGCTGCGGGCAGCCCGGACCCCGCCGGCACGCCGCAACAGCTCGCCAGCCTTTCCAAGGAAGAGGCGCACGCAGCGTGGACCTCCGGCAGCAACGAAGTTGCCACCACCGGCAGCGCCGCCTCGACGGACAACGAGGAAGGCACGACGGCCGCCGGCCCGGTGCCAGCGGAGCTGAAGGAGGATTCCCACGACGCCAAGGATGCGTTTGACCGGGGCGAGTACCGCGACGCGGAGAAGATTTACGAGCGGATGCTCACCAAGGCGCCAAACAATGTTTACATCCTCTCGAACCTGGGCGTCGTCTATTTCCGCAACCAGAAGACGCGGCTGGCGGAGGAATCGCTGAAAAAGGCGATTGCGATTGCGCCCGAGGATGTCTTTTCCCACTGCACGCTGGGAATCGTCTATTACAAGGAGAGACAGTACGACGACGCCATCAATGAATTGACCCGCGCGCTGACCATCGATCCGAAATACGCGGTCGCGCACAATTACCTGGGCATTACGGCGAGCCAGAAGGGATGGCAGGAAGCGGCGAAGAAGGAATTGCAGGCCGCGATCGCCTACGATCCGAAGTACGCGGACGCCTATTTTAACCTGGCGGTCGTTTACGCGATGGAAACGCCGCCGGACAAGGAGAGCGCCAGCAAGTATTACCGGGAGGCGATCTCCCTGGGGGCCCCGCCGGACCCCGGGCTGGATCAGCTCATCAAATAACCGGCTGAATCAGGCGTAAAGCATTCCCTAACCATCCCTAAAGCAGCGCCTAAATCTGCGGGATGCTTCCGAATTTGGCTTGCGGGTTTCGGCCTCTTCCTGCTCTCCTTAGCGCTCGTGGCTGCTCCCAATCACTGGCTGGTCAAACAAGAGCCGGGCGCCTACTCCTGGGACCGTTTTGTGAAGGATGGCGGCACGGCATGGACTGGCGTCCGCAATCCGCAGGCCCGCATCAACCTGCGCGCGATGCGCAAGGGGGATCGCGTCCTTTATTACCACAGCGTCACGGGCAAGCAGGTGGTGGGAGTGGCCGCGGTGACGCGCCAGGCTTATCCCGACCCCACCGCAAAGACCGGCGAGTGGTTTTGTGTGGATTTGAAACCGGTGAAGCCGCTCGGACGTCCCGTCACGCTGGATCAGATCAGAAAAACGCCGGAATTGGAAGACGTCCCCCTCATCCGGCACACCCGGCTGTCCGTCATGCCGCTCACGGAAGAAGAATATGATACGATTGTGAGCATCGGTTGCGGCCAGGACGGGGTTTAAGACGTATCATAGTAGTTCTACCCATCTCTCCCTTTATGAAAAAACTCGCACTCACCCTCGCACTCCTTCCCTTCCTGGCCGGCCCGCTCATTGTCCGCGCGGACGATAGCAACCTGGTGACCGTCAAAGGGGAAATCCTGGACATGGCCTGCTATCTGGACCATGGCGCCCAAGGGGAAAAACATGCCGCCTGCGCGCAGAAATGCATCAGCAGCGGCCTGCCCGTGGGCATCAAAGACACCGACGGCAAGGTGTACTTTGTCATCGGCGCCCACAAGCCGATGAACGACGAGCTGGCTCCCTACGGCGGCAAGACGGTGACCCTCAAAGGGAAAGCCGTTACGCGCAACGGGATCAACCTGCTGGAGAACGCGGAAATCGTAAAGTAATCCGCCGGCAACCAGTGGACGATCTGACGAACTGACGGCGGAGGAGCCCGCATCGCCGGAGGGCCGGATTTGTTTGTGTAATCCGCGCCCATCCGGGGTTTAGTGTTTTCAATGACTACCGCGCCGCCGTTCTGGCAAACGATTCTCGTCCATCTCAAGCAACCGGAATATGTCCACGTCCTCCTCAATCCGCTGCCGATTTACGGCATCGCGCTGGGGGCGCTGGCATTGGCGATTGCCATGGCGATGCGGAACCGCCGGGCGCACATCCTGGCTCTCATCCTGATTCTGATCGGCGCGGGATCGACCATTCCCGTGCGTTATTATGGGGATGCGGGGTATGACGTGGTGGAATCGAGGATGTCGAGCGACCAGGCGGACGCGTGGCTGGATGCGCACGGGCAGCGGGCATTGAAGGCGATGCCTGCGTTTTACACGCTCATCGCGATGGCCCTGGTGGCGCTGCTGGTGCCGTGGAAGTGGCCAAAGAGCGCGTGGGCGCTTAATGCGCTTACGCTGGCGCTGGCGATCTTCTGTTTTGGGCTGACCGCGTGGATCGGTTTTGCCGGAGGCCAGGCGATGCACGAGGAGTTCCGCTCCGGAAACATGATGCCGCCGGAGCCGCAAGGCGGTTACGACAAGATGCGGTAGGGGATGAATCGCCGTCGGGCGATCCCATGAAGGGGAATCCTGTTTCGCCGGATGTTATCCCCCGCGAAAGCGATCCCCTGTCTTGTAGGACGCAGACCGATAGGCCGGCTTCCGCCGGGTCCGTAGTCCCTTTCGGACTCTGCCCAATAGCGGGAATTATGGGAATTTTGTACTTTGGTTGTCATCGGGACGGCTGTGAAGCCGGACCGGACAGACGAAGGAACCGAAACCATGATCCCATTCACTCCCAGCCCGGCCGGCGGCAATGACCGGCTTTACAGCGAGACGTTCTCCATCGAGCGGAAGAAATTCTTCCTGGACGTACACCAGAATCACCGGGGCCAGTTTATCCGCATCACGGAAGACACCAATGGCCGGCGGGACCGCATCATGGTGCCGGAGCCCGCGCTGCGGGAGATGGTTTCCGCGCTCAACCGCATCATCGCCTTCTGCGAGCAAAACCAGCCCGGATCGTGATTTAAAGGCTTTTCCCACTGCTCCCCCACGAGCGGCGCAACCGTCCCCTCTCCGGACGGTTGCGCCATTTTTATTTCCGCGGGGGCCATCTCCCGGGGCTCGACGCGCACGCGCAAACGGTTAATGATTGCCGAACGTTTCATAAACCGAAATTGCCGTGACACTCCTGGACCGCATCCCACCGCTCAAGCACGCCCTCCAACACCTTAGCAGTGTCATCTGGCTGCTGGTGGAAACCGTGGAGGAGACGATGGAGCACGTCATGCAGGGGCGTCCGCCGTTCCGGCTCTCGGTTTTCTTTGACCAGACGGACCGTGCCGGGGTGGGATCGATTCCGCTGGTTTCGCTGGTTTCCTTCTTCCTGGGCCTGACCATGGCGCTGCTGACAGGGTATCAGCTCCGCACATTCGGCACCGAGCGGCTGGTGCCGGGGCTGGTGGCGGTCGGTTTTACGCGGGAGCTGGGGCCGCTCTTGACGGGCATCATGCTGGCGGCGCGGATCGGAGCCGCCTATACGGCGGAGCTGGGAACCATGACGGTGGCGGAGGAGGTGGAGGCGATTGAGGCGATGGGGATCGGGCCGCTACGGTTTTTGGTATCGCCGCGGGTGCTGGCGGTGGTGCTGCTGATGCCATGCCTGGTGGTGGTATCCAATATTGCGGCGATGCTGGGGGGCATCCTCGTGTGCCGGTGGCAACTGAACATTTCTCCGGCCTATTATTTTCAGCTCATCCAGGAGGCGGTGCAGAACCGGGATATCATTGCCGGTGTGGTAAAGAGCCTGCTCTTCGGCCTCATCATCAGCCTGGTGTCGTGCTACAAGGGGCTCACCGTCCGGGGCGGAGCCGCCGGGGTGGGAGATGCGACGACGTCCAGCGTGGTGACGGCGATCACCGTGGTGATCGGCTTTGATACGCTGGCGAACATCATCCTGGTGGCGCTGTATGACTGAGCCCGCGCTGCCACCGGCAAACGATAGCGGGCCCATCGTGGAAATGAACCACGTGCAGCTCGCTTTCGGCCATAAGACGATCCTGCGGGACCTGAATCTGACCGTGGCCCGGCGGGAGCGCCTGGTGATCATGGGACAGAGCGGCGGCGGCAAGAGCACCACGCTGCGGCTCATCATGGGCATCCTGCGGCCGAAGACCGGGATCGTGAAGTTCAAGGGCCAGGATGTGACGCGGATGAACCGGCCGCAGCTCAATAAAATGCGGCAGCGGATCGGGATGGTTTACCAATACTCCGCACTCATCTCCTCCCTCTCCGTCAGGAACAATCTGGCGCTTCCGCTCGAGGAGCTGACGGACAAGAGCGAAAAGGAGATCGATGAAATCGTCAGCGAGAAGCTGGCGATGGTGGGCATGGAGGATACGCGCGATTACATGCCGGCGGAGCTCTCCGGCGGCATGAGAAAACGGATCGGGCTGGCACGGTCGCTGGTGCTGGACCCGGAGCTGATCCTCTTTGACGAGCCGAGCGCGGGCCTGGACCCGGTGGTTTCCTCGGTGATCGACGAGTTGATTATTTCCCTGACGGAAAAAACGAACACCACCTCCATCATCGTCACGCACGAGATGGACAGCGCTTTCCGGATCGCCACGCGCATGGCAATGCTTTACCAGGGCCGGATCATCGAGGAGGATCGCCCGGAAGTCTTCCGCCATTCCGCCGATCCTGTTGTTTCCCAATTCGTAGAAGGCCGCACCGACGGCCCGATCGGCACCTAAACGACGACCCCAAGGACCACCACCCAGAACACACCATGCAAATCCGCCGTGAAGAAATCCGCACTGGCATCCTGGTCATCGTGAGCATCGCCATCCTTACGGGCGTTCTGCTCGCCATTGGCGCTCCGGGAGTGTTTAAGCCGACCAATACGTACTATATCTATTTCGACAACGCGGCGGGGCTGAACCAGGGAGCGCCGGTGATGCTCGCGGGGCGGCGCATCGGACAGGTGACGGACCTCGTCTCGCCCGTGCCATTGAGCCAGCGCCCGAAGAAGGGGTACGAGGTGCGCGTGCAGGTGGAGGTGGATAAGTCCGCGCAGATTTTCAACAAGGTGAACGCCGAGATGGTCCAGACGAGCCTGCTGGGACAGCCGGTGATCGATTTTACCGGCGGCGATGAGCACTCCGGCCTGGCCGCGAACGACTCTTATTTTGTCGGCACCCGGGAAAAGGATTTCACGCAATCCATCGCGGACGCGGTGACCGTAATCCAGAACACCGTGACGCCGGTGGCGGTGCAGGCGGAAAAGACGATGCAGGAGCTTGGTTCCACCGCCGATAACCTGCGGCAGATGACCGCGCCGGGGTCGGACGTGGACCAGGCGGTGAACGAGTTCCACAAATTTGCGGATAACCTGGTGCAGATTTCCGCGACCGGCAGCGCGTTGCAGCAATCGCTCCAGAACATCCAGATGCTCACCGGCGCCAACGGCCACCTGAACGAGGCGCTGGCAAATGTGGACCGGCTGACGGACGATCTTCTCAAGAACGACCGGATCAACAAGACGCTCGCCAACTTGCAAGGCACAACCCAGAGCCTGGACAACATGGTCACCGGCCTCAGTCCGCGGGTGGATATCATCACCGACAATCTGGAGCAGGCCACCAATACCTTGAAGCGCCAGCCCTGGCGGTTGATCTGGCCTGTCACCAAGCGGTATCCCTCGCCCACGCCAATCCCCCGGGGACGGCGGCTCTAAAGGAAAACCTTAGAATTTTACCGCGGCGGCCATGGGACGGACGAACTCCGCCACCAAATCGGGCATCCCGGGCTGGCCGGCAAATTGGGCGATGCGCTTCACGATGGCGCTGCCGACAACGACGCCATCGGCCAGGTGGGCGACCTGGCGGGCCTGATCGGGGTTCGATACGCCAAATCCCACGGCGATGGGCAGGTCTGTGGCGCGGCGGATGGCCTCCACGCGGCTGGCGACCGTATCGGCCACGCTGGATTGCTCCCCGGTCACCCCTTCGCGCGAGACATAATAGATAAATCCATCGGCGCCCGCGGCGATTTGGGCGATACGGTCATCGGGGGTGGTGGGAGCAATGAGGCGAATGCGGCGGATATTGCCGGTATTGGCAAGCTCCGGGGCATCCTCGTCCGGCGGCAGATCGAGAATCAGGAGGCCATCGACGCCGGCGTCCGCGGCATCGCGATGAAATTTCTCGAAGCCGAGGGCAAGAAGCGGGTTGAGATAGGTGTAAAGGACGATGGGAACCTGGGATTCCCGGCGGATTTGCCGAACGCAATCAAGGACGCCGTAAGGGGTGGTCCCGGCCTGAAGGGCGCGCTGGGAGGCGAGCTGATTGACGATGCCATCGGCCAGGGGATCGGAAAACGGAACGCCCAACTCGAGGATATCGACTCCGGCGCGTTCAAGCCCGAGGGCCAGTTGGCGGGTGGCCTCGAGCGTGGGATCGCCGGCGCAGATGTAAGCGATGAATGCTTTGGCTCCGGAGGCCCGGAGGGCGGCGAATTTCTGATCAATACGGTTTACATCCATGGAAAACGGGCAAATTGAGCACGACCGACCCATTTTGCAACCTTGGGGAAAGTGGCAAAAAAGAGAGCGCCACCCGGCTCCATGCCGGATGGCGCTGCCTTAAAGAGACTTCGGGGATAAGGAAACCGCCCGTTCGAACAAACCGGGCGGCGCGTGGGAGAGGCTGGAAGCCTTACTTTGCGGTCTTGTCCTCGATGTACTTGATGACGTCGCCGACGGTCTGAAGCTTCTCGGCGTCTTCGTCAGGCACTTCGACGGAAAACTCCTCTTCAAAAGCCATGACCAGTTCGACGGTATCGAGGGAATCGGCTCCAAGATCCTCGATGAACGAGGCGTTGGGTGTAACTTGCTCGGGGTTTACGCCGAGCTGCTCGACGATAATGTCCTTAACTCTTTCTTCGATGCTTTTGTCAGCCATAAAAAACGTGTCTCCAGGGTTGTTGTTGGTGGGCTACCGCTTTAGGTGGCGTCCCGGTCTTTGGCAACAAATATTTCGCGGTTGTAAAATCGTGCGACCCTACGTCCCGCCGTTGGACATTTTTCGAGAATCAGTTTATTCGATACCCCATGCCCGAATTGCCCGCGGACTTTGACCTGAAGCTGATGCCGGACTGGCTCAAGGAGCCAGCCGGAAAGAATCCGTATGCGAACTACGAGGGCGGCGACGAAGATCGCCGCTCGCGTGGCCGCGGCGATGACTGGGGAGGCCGTGGCAGGGATGACCGCCGCGGCGGCGCACGACCGGGTGGCGGCCCGGGCGGCGGCGGACGCCGGGATGACCGGCGCTCCGGCAGCCCAGGCGGGCGCAGACCGGATGCGAAACGCCCCGGCCCGGGCGGCGCGCGGCCCGATGCGAGGCAGGGAGCCAGGCCCGGCGGAGAACGCCGGCGCGATGACGGGGACCGGCGCGGGAATGATTATCGCGGCCAGGACTCTCGCGGCCCGCGCGAGCAGCCGCCGCAGGTGCAGCCGGCTGAGGTGACGATTGAATTTTTTCCGGATGATGGCTGCGCCGTCAGCATTGCGCGGCAGGTAAAGTCCACGCACAAGGCATATTCTTTGTTCGACCTGGCCCGGATGTTCCTGGCCCGCCCGGAGCGGCACCGGCTAAAAATCGCCACCAAAAGCGTGGAGCATCCGCTCTACCAGGTGGGCGAGGATGGGCCGGTATCGCAGGACAGGACCCTTACGGAGCGGTCCGCCTTTCCGCTGCTGCGCCAGAAATATTACGTGGAAGCCACCGAACAGCGGGAGGCTCCCAAGGGGAACTTTACCAATGTGGCCCGGTGCCGCGCCAATGGGGTGCTGCTGGGGCCGACGAATTACCACGGCTATCAGCCGGCGCTGCGAAAGCTGTACGAGGAGCGTTTCAGCCGGCGGATGTCGTTCCCGGAATTTCAGCGCGAAATCGAGGTGGTGAACGACCCGGCGCTGGTCGAGCGCTGGAAGGCGCAGGCCAGCAGCAGCACGATATTCCGGCTCAAGCCGGCCGAGCCGGAGAAGGCAGATGCTCCGGCCGCCGAAACCCCGGCGGAGCCGGCCGGCCCCGTCCCGGAAGCGGCAGCGCCCGAGACCATCGCCCCGGAAGACGCCGAGGCCCAGCCCGAGACGCCAGTGGCGGAAGCCCCCGCCGAGGCGCCTGCGGCCGCGCCAGAGCCCGACGGCCCGGTTTTCCATTCCCTGGCGGAGGTTGAGCAGCACTTCCGCGAGCATTACCTGCCGGGATTGATCCGGACGGCGACCTCATTCCATCTGTCAGGCGAAGCGAGCCGGTCCATCCAGGATCACGGCGTGGCGGCGGCGGTGCGCCAGGCGTGGGAGCAGGAACGCGGCTTCCCGGGCCAGATGATGCACCAGTTGCGCCAGCAATTCTCCAAGGCCGGGCTGCACGTCTTCAAGCACCGGAAACGGATGCAATATGTATCGCTGATCCGCCCCTCCCCCATGGAGCACGGCAGCCTGTCGCCATCGGTCGCCGAAATCCTGGAGGCGATCAAGAAGACGGAAGGCTGCAACCGCAACTCGCTGGCGGCGGCGATCCTGGGCGCGGACGAGGCGGCTGTGGACCAGGCCCGGAAATCCACGCTCGCCACGGACCTGCGTTGGCTCATCGAAACCGGGCGCGTCATCGAATTTTCCGACGGACGGCTGGAGTTGCCGGTGGTGCCGGCGAAGAACGAGCCCGCAAAAGCCCAGCCAACGCCTGTCGCCCCAGCTCAAACCGCTCCTGCGCAAACCACTCCAGTGGAAGAAGCACCCGCGCCAGAGGCTGCGCCGGAAGCAGCCGCGGAGGCGCAGCCGGAAGCCATTGCGCCGGAGGCGAAACCCGCCGAGCCCGCCGTGGATGTGACGGAAGAAATCGCCGCGGTCTCCGCGCCGGCACCGGAGCCGATGCCGGTAACGGCGGAGACCGTTACTTCCCCGGAGTCACCTGCTTCTGAACCGTAAGGTTCGGATAGCTGGGGAATGACGCCTCGATGGTGTAGGGCTTGCCGGCCGTCATCTCGCGCGTGGCCACGTTTGCGCTGTACTCGATGCGTTCGCCGGGATTGATGTTGACCGAGGCGGGATCGTTGGTGAACGACTGATCCTCCGACCAGGTGTTGACCACCTTTCCGGAGGCATCCTTCACCAGCACCTCGATGCGCTGACTGGTGGGGAAATCCAGATGCGTAAATTGTTTCGCGGAGCGATTGAACACCGTGACGGTCACCTTGATCTCGTGATCGGTGGAGAGCGCGATATCGTCCGGGGAAATATCGAGTTGAAGCTCCAGGCCATGGTGGAGCGGGCCGGTCTTTACCCCAGGCGGATGCTTGAGATGCAGGAAGTGAAGCGCGTCATCCAGCAGAGTAGGCGTGGGGGTGGCTTTCGCGCCGGTGTCCTTGTCCGAGGTGGCATAGGCGGAGACGGCGAATAAAAATGGGACGAGCAAGACGACGGCGGCACTCAGCTTCATATTCAGGCTCTTAATCAAGCATTTCGCAGGTTGCAAACGCATTCGCTTGCCGGAAGACTGTGGGAATGCGTTACCGTCTCGTGATCCTCCTCGCGCTCGGGCTCTGCTGCCTGGGCATGGGCAAGAAGCAATTGCCTCTTGCAATCCGGTTTTATACTGAAACGGGCCAGGGGGATACGGAATCGTTTGCGGCCCCCGTCACGCTGCTCAACGGCCAGGGGGCTTATGTGGACCAGATCGCAAATATCTCGGAGCGGGACATTGTCGCGGTTTACCCGTTTGTGGCCGCTGACGGCTCGGGAGGCTGCGCTTTCAAGCTGGATGATCACGGGACCGTGTCTCTGGACAGCCTATCGGTGGAGAAGAAGGGATCGCTGCTCATCGCGATGATTAACTCGTCGCAGGTGGCGGATATCCTCATCAACCAAAGGGTGACGGACGGCATTATCACCGTTCCCAGCGGGATCACCACCGACCAGATGAAGATGATCCTGAAGCGGTACCCGATCATCGGCGGCAAAAAGGCGACGAAGAAGAAAACGAAGGATGTGTACAGCACGGGGATGTGATCCCGATGGTACCGGCAAAAAATATGAGCAGACCCGAAGCAGGCGAATTGGCGCCGGCCTTCCGCGCGATGGCGGTGGGCGGCAAATATGGCGATGGGAAGGAAGTGGCGCTGGAGGATTTCAAAGGGCGGACGGTGGTGCTTTATTTCTACCCCAAGGACGATACGCCGGGGTGCACGGCGCAGGCGTGCGCGCTGCGGGATGACTGGAAGCAATTCGCGGACAAGGCGGAGCTGTTTGGCGTGAGCGTGGATTCGCAGAAGAGCCATCAGAAATTCATCGCAAAGCACGGGCTCCCCTTCCCTCTGCTCTCGGACGAGTCCCACGCGATTGTGGATGCGTACGGGGTGTGGGTGGAGAAATCGATGTACGGGAAGAAATATATGGGCGCGGAGCGGTCCACGTTTGTGATCGATCCGGAAGGGAAAATCCGCGCGGTGCTTCGCAAGGTGAAGCCGGAGGAGCACGCCGGGCAATTGCTGGCGCTGCTGTAGCGTGAAGCTTTCCCCACTGCTTGAGAAACTGGCGGGCATGCTGCCGAAGAATATGCGGGGGCCGCTGCTCACGCATTTCGAGGCGCTGCGGGGCTTGATCGAGGGGGAGCTGGAAGCGGCGAGGAAATCGCCGGACCCGGAGGCGAAGCTGGCGGCGGCCAGGAAGATTGTGACGACCTGCTCCGCGCTCTGCACGACGGTGGGCGTGGAGCCGATCCCGCTTGCGGATTTCCCGATTCTGACGGCGTTGCAGGTGCTGATGATCGGGAGCATCATGCACGTGAGCGGGCGGGAGATCAGCCGCAAGGCGATTGGGGAGTTTTTCGGCGCGCTGGGGATGAATATCGGCGCGGGGCTGGTATTCCGCGAGGGAGCGCGGGCGGCGATCAAGGTGCTGCCGGGTTTTGGCAGCGCGATCAGCGGGGCAATCGCGGGCGGGGCGACATGGGCGCTGGGGCGGGCGGCATCGGCTTATTTCATCGAAGGGCGACCGCTGCCTGAGGTGCGAAAAATCTTTGGAAAGAAGCGCCCGTGAAGCTGACGGACATCCGCGCGGCGCTGGGGGAACTGGGCCTGCACCCGAGCAAGAGCCTGGGGCAAAACTTCCTTGCGGATACGAATCTGGCGCGCTGGACGGTGGATCAACTGGAACTGGCGGCGGGGGATCACCTGGTGGAGATAGGTCCCGGCCTGGGAGCGCTGACGGAGCACGCGGCGCCGCGGAGCAGCTCGCTGACATTGATCGAAAAAGACGCACGGCTGGCGGCCCGGCTGGAGCGGCAATACGCGGGCGATGGGCGGGTGACGGTGCTGCACCGGGATGCGCTGCAATATGATGTGCGCGAGTTTTTTCCCCGGATGCCGGTCAAGCTGCTGGGGAACCTGCCCTATTATGTGACGAGCGCGATCCTCTTCCGCTATGGCGGCGACCCGAGCCCGTTCTCACGCATGGTGCTGACCATCCAGCGGGAATTCGCGGCCAGGCTGGCCGCGGGACCGCGCACGAAGGATTACGGCGCGCTGACGCTGCTGGTACAACGGCGCTGGGAGGTGAAGTATCTGCGAACCATCCCGCCCTCGGTTTTCATGCCGCGGCCAAAGGTGGATTCGGCGACTATTCTGCTGACGCCGCGGGCCGCGGGCTCGCTGCCGGATTGCGATGCGGGACGATTTACCATGCTGGTGAAGCAGGGTTTCTCCCAGCGGCGCAAGCAGCTTGGCAAGATGCTGACCGGGGCGCTGACGGGCTGGCCGGATGCGGCGCGGGCGGTGGGGGCGACGGAGACGGCGCGCGCGGAGGAATTGAGCCTGGCGCAATGGATCGCACTGGCGAACTGGCCGCCGGCAACGGCGGAAAGCGGGGCGCAACTGGCGGCGCAGGATGTGCACGGCGAAATCTTTGACGTGGTGGACGAGCGCGACCATGTCCAGCGGCAGGCCTCGCGCCATGATGTGCACACGCATGGGTGGCGGCACCGGGCGGTGCATATTTTTGTGTTCAACCGCGCGGGAGAGCTCTTTTTGCAAAAGCGCTCGCGGTGGAAGGATGTGCACCCGCTGACGTGGGACTCGAGCGCAGCGGGGCATGTGAATGCCGGCGACGATTACGCGGAGACGGCGCTGCGCGAGGTGAAGGAGGAGATGGGCGTGGACGTGGCGCGGGTGGAATTGCTTGCGCGCATCGATGCGAACGCGATGACAGGGTGGGAATTTGTGCACCTCTTCCGCGTGGAACACGAAGGGCCGTTTCGGCTGCCGCCCGCGGAGATCGAGACGGGATCATTTTTTCCCCTGTCCGTGATCCGCGAGTGGATCGAGCGCCGGCCCGGGGATTTTGCAACGGGCTTCATCGAGTGTTTCCGCCGGTTTGCCGCCATATCCGCAAAGTAGTCACTCAGCGCGCCGGTGAAACTCCGGAAGGCACGGTTTCGATTGCGATCCGGTGAATCGCCGCATCCGCCCCGGCCTGAAATTGCATCAAGGTTCTTAAAGAAAACGCGGTTGCGAGGCGGGCGCACCCGGCAAGCGGCAGGGAACGGAGGCGGGCGGCTACACAGCCGGCTACCATGGCGTCGCCCGCGCCGGCGGTGCTGCCGATTTCCACGGACGGAGGACGGGCGAGGATCGCGGCATCGGCGGTGACGAAGAGAGCGCCCTCCGCGCCCATGGAGACGACGACGGTTTCGATGCCCAGCGCAATCAATTCGCGCGCGGCCCCGACGATGGCGCCGGTATCCTCCAGCGGGCGGCCGAGCAATGCCCGGAGTTCGTGGACGTTGGGTTTTACAAGGTGCGGCGCGGCCTCGATGCCTTCGCGCAAGGCCTGGCCGCTGGCATCCAGGGCGACACGCGCGCCGCGGGATTTGAGACTGGCGATGACCCCGCGATAAATGCTTGCGGGCACTCCGGGCGGCAGGCTGCCTGCGAGGACCCACCATTGGCATTGGATCGCGGAGATGGCCTGGCGCAACCGCGCCAATTCTTCCGGGGAGGGGGTCAGGCCGGGGAAATTGATATCGGTGGTGGTTTTGTGAGCCGGATCGACGATCTTGATGCCCACGCGGGTGAGGCCGGGACAACGGATGAAATGATCCTCGATCTTTTGCTCCTCGAACAGTGCCTCGAAAATTGCCGCGTTATCGCTTCCCAGAAATCCCGTCGCGGCGGTGTGAAAACCCTCCCGCGCCAGGGCGGCTGCCACATTGACGCCCTTGCCGCCGGCCCGGTCGTGGCTTGTCTCCACGCGATTCACCGCGCCCGCGGCAAAGCGTGGGATGGTGACCGTGCGATCTATGGCGGGATTCAGCGTGAGGGTTGCGACATCCACCTTTATTGCAGCGTGATTTTGTAAACCGTGGCGTAATCGGTGGCGGGCGGTGTCCGCGGCGGATCGATGGAGAGCGCATCATCGCCCTGCGTCCATTTCACCGGGCTGGAATCGCCAAGCAAGGCGATGCCCGCGATTTTTCCGTCGAGCAGTTTCGAATGGGCGCCAAGGGATGCGATATGGAGCGGCTGGCTGGGAACGCCAAGCGCGATGGCGTAGAGCACATTGCCCCTGGTGGTGAAACGGATGTCATCGGCGGTCCTCGGCGAGTAATTCCCGGTATCCGGCCCTTCGCCGAATACTTTCCACGGGCGTGTGCCGAAGATGCTCTCCTTGTTCACATCCATCCATTTTCCGATGTTCTGAACGATGGCGAGTTCGTCGGAATCGATGGTGCCGTCCGCACGCACCGGGATGCTGAGCAGGAGGTTCCCGTTCTTGCTCACGATATCGGCAAGCATCTGGATGACGGACTTCGCACTCTTGTAGGAGTGATGCTCGAAAAGAGAGCGCTGGTAATGCCAATCGCCGATGCAGGTATCGGTCTGCCATGGGAGCGGCTCGATCTGGCTGCTCCTCTTGCGCTCGATGTCCAGGACCATGCACTTGCGCTGGGAGGCGTTGAGTTGCTTGCCGAACATGACGCCCTCCAGCTTGCCTCCGTGCAGTTTCATGTTGGTGTTGTAATAATCCGCGGCGAGCTTGAGGCCGGCATCGCTGATGGGCCAGAGGGGGAGGACCGTATCGTCAAAGTAGATGAGGTCCGGATGATATTGGTGAATCAGGTCGGCGACGCGATTGTAGAATTTGTCGCAGTAGGCGGCGTTGGGAATGCTGGAGCCCTTGCTGGCGTTCCAATCCCAAACGAGCTGCCTGCCCGGAGGATGATTTTGGGCGTAGAGATCCTGGGGATCGAGCCCGTTCCACCAAAGACCCTGGCCATCGTTTTTGGTGAGCTTGCCATCGTAGGGAATACCGGCATAGGGGCCGGTTTTGTCCGCGCCTTGCGCGGGCTCATACCAGCTCCACGCATGCGATGCGTGGACGCTCACGCCGAAGGGGAGGCCGTTGTCGCGGGCAGCCTTGGCCCAGCCCGCGATGAGGTCTTTCTGCGGACCTATCTTCACCGCATTCCATGGCTGGTACTTGCTATCCCATAAGTCAAAGTTATCGTGATGATCCGCGAGCGCGACGAAATACTGGGCGCCGGCCCGCTTGTAGAGGGCGACCAATTTTTCCGGATCGAAGTTCTGCGCCTTCCATTGGTGAATGATGTCCTTGAACCCGCTCTTGGAAGGATGGCCGTAATGGACGAGGTGGGAGTTATATTGCGGCGTACCCTGGATGTACATGTTGCGCGCGTACCAATCGCCATCCTCCGGCTCGCACTGCGGTCCCCAGTGCGCCCAGATGCCGAACTTCGCGTTCCGAAACCATTCCGGCGTCTGGTATTGGGAAAGCGATTCCCAGGTCGGTTGAAACTTGCCCGGCGCAATGGGCTCGGCCGAGGTATCGACTATGATGCGCGGAATCGCCGGAGTGGGAGACGGAGATTGCGCCAGGCCCAGCGGGGAAGCGGCCAGCGCGGCGCAGAATGCGGGGATCAGGGACTTCGATATTTTCATGGTTGGCCTTTGTAACACCAGGTTTGGCGGTTCGGTTTCGATCCGTCATGCATCGCAGCCGGCCCGGTTGGATTGGAGGCCGTCTTTATCGCGAGGCGTCAAAGCCTGGAATCAATAAGCGGGCGCGACAACCAGATTCTTCGCATAGGGACCGGGGCGGATGAACTGGTTTCCGGAGATTTTGACACCGGTGGATTGGGTCACGTACACCACGCAATCGTTCGGGATGCCGAAATCGCGACCGGTGTTATTGGGCGGGGTCTGCTGGGCATCAATGAAGCGATTGCCCTGGATCGCGACGTTGCGCGCGGAGCTGACGACAATGTTTGGGCCGTTGACGGCGTCGATCGTATTGTTCTGGATCACGATATCCTCAAAGACGCCTGGCGGACGCAGATGGCCGCCCGCCATGCCGGCGGTGATGGAGATTGCGCCGGCCTGGGAGAGGAACGGGCCGGGGCAGAAAAAGCCGGTGCCGCGGATGGTATTGTCGCGGATCACGAGATTGCGGATGCCGGCGGCGGCCTGGCCGGGAACCTCGGGATTCACGACAAGGCCGTGCGAAGGATCGAGCAGGTTTCCCGCGACAAGGCCGTTGCCGGCCTTGATGAGGACGCGGCCGGAACTGTGCAATTCATTATCGCGGAAGATGAAGCCGGCGCATTGGCGGTCCGGGCTGTAAATGGATGTGCCGGGCGCGGCGGAGAAATCGCGATCCAGGGTAATCATCCAACCCCTGTGCCCGACTTTCCAGAACGACCACTCCCGGGCATCGTTCAATTTGGCGAACGTGGCGGGATCGAGACCGGCGCTGGACATCGAGACGCCGCTGGAAGAGAGAATCGCGGCCTCCGGAGAATCGAGCGATGTGCGGATGCGGTCGCCCGGGCTCAGCCCCGGAGCATATTCATCGCGCGGGAAGATGACGAGATGGCGGGAATCGCTTTTTGCGACGAGATAGTCGGAGGATTGGACGCTCCATGAGTCATCGCCTGCATCGCGAAAGAGACAATGCTCGACGAGCGGCCCGCGGCGGACATCGGCAGTCTGAATCGCATCCCACGAGGTGGAGAGCAGGCGATCCTGCGTGGCTCCGGCGGGCCTGGGCCCGGGCGCGACCTTGCACCCGAGATATTGCGCGCCGCCTTCGCCCCCGCTTTCGATAATGCCCATGCCGGGGGCGGAATCGACGGTGACATTGCGGAAAATGACGCCGGCGCAATCATCGATGGTGACGGCATGCGGGATGCCGGCGGCATCCGGACCGGTGCTCATGGAAATGAAATCGCCAACCAGGGCGATTTTGCCGAGGCCCTCGCGCGTGATTCGCACCGTATCGGCGCCGGTCATTACCGCCTTGCTGCCCCAGAGAAACGGCATGCCGCGCTTCCGGATGCGCGTGGCGGGATCGACGACATCGATGCGCGAGTAAGCCTTGAGCGGGTAACCGGCATGGATTTTCACATCCACCCAGCTTTTATCGCCGGCAACCGCCGTCACGGTCCCCTGGGTAAAGGGGAGCGGATCGTAATCCACGGTGATCCCCTGCAAAGTCACGTTCCGGCAATCCCTGAGATCGATCGCGCGGGTAAGTTGGGTACTTACCAAAGTTACTCCATCGGCCACGATGACGATATCGTGCGCTTTATCGATGGACCATACCGTGCGATCTCCGCCATGGGGCGCCATGCGGTAAACGCCGGGCGGGATCACCACGCGCTGCGCATGGCTCCGGACGGCGGCACTTACCAGTGGCCGAAAGTCATCCTCAGCCCGCGCCGAAACCGCGAGGCAGGCGAGTAGAGTTATCAGGAGTAAGAAGCGCGAGGTGCCGGCCATCTTAGTTCTGCTCCCAGAATTCCCAGCTTCTATCCGCCAACTGCGGCGAGAAGGAGTCCGCGGAGGCGGTGCCGATCAACTGCCCTTTGAAATCCGGCCCCGCATCCCGGGGGGTGTACCGGTAACCGGTGAAGGTGGCGCCGGCGAGCCCGGTCTTGATATCGTATGTGAAGGGGCTGCCGCTGCGATTGGAAAGGACGATGACCAGCTTTCCGTCCGGGCGCTTGTAAGCAAAGATTCGCAGGTCATCATCCATGCGATCCTCATGCACGGCGACTGCCTGGGAATTCCACGGCATGTGACGGAGGAAACCTGCGACGGCATACCAGTTATAGGGATTCCATGTCCAATGGCCGGGCTGGAGATTGGCGAACCGCGCGCTGAGCGGGCCATTGTAATCCGGGGCGCGCCAGAAGCCGAGGGCGTAGCCGCTGCCCTCGGAATTGCCGATTGGCTTTAGCGCGTGAATCCAGAACCAGGTGGGCGCCTGCGCCAATTGGAACGAGTTCATAATGTGCTGCACGGTATTCAGGCAGCGGTCCGGCGAGGTCGGCCCGCCGAGGTACTCATACTCATTCTGATAACCGGGACGGCGCTCGCTGACCGGCGATTTTACAACCTTGGAATCGGACCCGATCTGGTGGATGACGAAGGCGTCGATCAGGTTGATGGCATCCGGCTTCTGAAGGGCGGGGCGGATGTAACTGAGATTCCAGTCATCGGCGGTAATCCAGATTTTGGGATCGAACGCGCGCACCACGGGAGCGACTGCCAGGAAGGTCTGGCTGTAAGTTTGCGGAGTATAAGTGCAGGAAGAGTAACCGACATTTGCGATGGGCTCGTTCTGGAGGCCCCACATCGAGATGGGGATGCCGGCATCGCGAAGGGTCTGGAGGTCGCGGCGAATGGCCTGGGCGTAATCCGCGAGGAATCGGTTCACATCGCCGTGATAAACGGGGTCATTCGCGAAGTTCTTACCGAAACAGCGAAGGCAGGTGCCGGGAACTTTCCCTACGAGGCGGCCGCTGGCTTTCCAATAAGGCGCGGGCGACCAATACTCGAAAGAGACGCCTTCGATTCCGGCCTGTTGGATCATTTCCCTCAGCTCCGCCGCCTGGCCTGGCCAGCGCTCCTGAAAGTATTTCTGCTCCGGGTCCAGGCCGCGCCAATAGAGGCCGGCGGCGAGGCGGCAGTAGCGGAATCCGTGGAGCATTTCCTTGTAAAAACGGTCCCGCTCTCCGGGCGTGAGATCGTGAGGCGCCCCGGAGAACGCGTCAGGCAGGCCGTGGTTGCCGGAGCCGATGGAGTCCGATTGAATCTCGAAGCCGAGGCCTTTGATGATCTGCCGCGGCTGATCTGGAAAAACCTGGTAACTCCCCCGCGGCGGCGGCGGGATTGCACGCGGCGGGCGACTAATCGGATACTCCGCGCGAGCGTGCGCGAGGAGCGCCAGCGCAATCAGTGCCGGTGTGAGAAGACGGGGGCGGATCACGCGGTTATTCCCTGCCACTCCCGTACCGCCTGAATACTTTCGACGTCCATCGCGCGCGGCTGATTTCCCGGACGGGCCCGATCGCTGTTTTCTTCATGGTTCCGGAGCGGTCAGCTTTTCACCCGCGTGCGGCGGCAGCGCTGCATGCCGATAAGCATGGCGAAGCCGCCCAACACGATCCCGATGGTGCCGGGCTCCGGCACTGCAACCAGCTCCAGGGAGTTACCGACGGTTTCCACCTGATAATTCTCGGGGAGATTGGTATTGGCAAAGCTGCCGGAGATAATGCCGCCGGTCACCGTGGCGATGGTGTAGGAAGGCTGATCCAGATTTGCGCCGGAGAGGAGATTGAGCGTCAGCGTATCATCGGCGCCGAGCGTCAGATTTCCCGTGATGGCGAGCGAGTCGATGTTATCCGAGGAATCGAGATTGATGACCAGCGTGCTGGTGCCTGCCAGGGTAAGGCCGCTTTGCAAGGTGAGTTGCGCGCCGGCGGCGGTGGTTTCGAGCGCGCCGGGCTCAAGCACGCCGTTCTGATTGACGGTGACCAGGCCGCCGACGGCTCCGCTGCCGCCAAAGGTACCGGAATCGCTGACGGCGCCGGAGATCGAGCCGGTGACGATCAGCGCGCCCTGGCTGACGGTGGTGAGGCCGGTGTAAGTACTCGAGCCGGAGAGGATCATCGTGCCGGCGCCGGTCTTGGTGAGCGAGCCGACCCCGCCGGTGCCGGTGCTGATGACGCCGGAGTAGGTGGTGCTGGCATTGTTACCGCCCACGGTGAGTGCGACGCCGCCACTGGAATTGGTCTCAAGCTGGAAGTTGCCGTTCCCCTCGATAGCGCCGAGCACGGGAGCGCTCGAGTTCCATAGAAGGCCACTGGCGCTGCCTTCGGTCCCCACCAAATTGACGGTCGCATATTGCAGGGCGTCGGCTGCATCCACCTCGATCTGCTCGCCCATGACCGCCGTGGCATCGAGCGTGATGACGCCGGAATAGGTGTTCGAGTTATTGGTAATATGAGTGACGCTGTTACTGGAGTAGGTCTGTTGAAAATTCTCCACTGTGAGCGGACCGGAGCCGGTCAACTGGCCATCCAGATAAAGGCTCTTGCCGTTGTACTGGCTGCCCAGCGTGCCGCCGGCCGCGGTGACATTGATCGTGGCGCCCACCCCCGTGCCAATATGCTGAACGCCATCGCCGCCGTTTAGCACGCCGCCGTTGAGCACGATGCTGTTGGCCGTGTCGTACGTGGTGGAAGTGCCGCCCGGATTGAAGATCAATTCGCCGCCGGTATTGATGGCGACCGTGCCGGAGCCCAGCGCGCTGACATTCTCGCTGCTGCCGTTGCCGACACTGAGCGTGGCGTTAATCACAGTGCCGCCGCTATAGGTGTTCGTGCCATTGAGCGCGAGATAGCCCGTGCCGGCTTCCGTAAGCTGGCTGCTGCCGGAGATAACACCAGTGAGGGTCAGAGTACCGGAGCCGGCGGTGGTGATCGTGCGATTGGAACCGCTTAATGCCGCCGAACCGGACAGCGTAATCGAATGCGTGCCACGGTAGCCGAAGTCGCCATTGATCTGGATGGGATTGGCAATGGCGGTGGCGGTGGATGCCGTATTATCCAGCGTGCCGCCGTTGATGGTGAAGGTACCGCTGCCGAGGGCGTTCGAGTTGGTATCGATGAGGATGCCGCCGCTCATTGTGACGCTGGCGATATTATTGGAGCCGGTGAGCGCCAGTGCGCCGCCGCCGGAGGCCAGGGTGATCGACAGGCCCGGGCCGGTTACGGAAGGCACCGTCAGCGTGCCCGCGGTAACGGTGAGGGAGGGGCTGGCGTTCAGCGTTACGGTGCCGGTGGTCAGCGAGTTGGGACCATCAAAGGCGATATTACTGCCGTTCCAGGTTTGCGAAGCGGTATCGGTAAGACTGACGGTGCTGCTGTTATTGCCGAAGGTGCCGGAGTTCACAGTAAGACCGCCGCCGCCAAGCGCGGTGGCGTTATCAATATACAATTGGGGGCCGTTGAGGGTGATGCCGCCGGTAAAGGTATCCGCCCCGTTAAGCTGAATAGCGCCCGTGCCGGCGAGGTCGATCTGCGTGGGGCCGCTGCCGGTTGTCGAAATCGCATTGGCGAAAACCAGGATGCCGGTGCCGCTGGTGGTGATGGTGCGGATACTGGAGCCGGACCCGCCGAGGGTGGCGGCTCCGTTGAGGGTCAGGGAATTCGAGCCTGACCATGCGAAATCGCCATTTAACTGGTTGGTACTCTCGGACGCGCCGGTATTGGCGGAAGCACCCATGTTATTCAACGTACCGCCGTTGATGATGAGCGGTCCAATCCCGCTGAGATCGCCGGCAATATTGAGGTTCAGCGTGCCGCCGGAATTGAGAGTTGCTGTCGGGGTGCTGCTGGAACTGGGATTGGCGACGTCGCCGTAGGCATTCAGGTTGAGCGTGCCACTGTTCACTATGACATAGAAGTTGCCTCCCGCCCGGTTATTGAAGGAGTAATCCGGGCTCAGCAAAGTGACGGTGGGTTCGCTGGTCCCATTGCCCACGATGAAATTGCTGGTGCTGTTGGAGCCGAAACCGAGGGAGGTAATGTTCACGACGCCATAGCCGCCCACGGTAAAGTTCTGGCCATAGGAACCGAACTCGACCGTGCCCGTATTCATCACGCTGCCTGCCGAAACATTGAGGCCGAAGGCGAAGTTATTCGCGCTGCTCGGAAGATTCAAAACGCCCAGGTTGAAGGTGTAACCGTTGCTGGCGGTTACATTCAGCGAATTTGTTAGCGCGGTGCCGCCGCCTGCATAAGTGAGAGCGCCGCTCAGCGTGACCGCATTATTGGATGCGGTGGTGAGGGCTCCCACATTGATATTGATGGCAGTGTTGCCGCTGGAAGGGAGAGAGATGGTGGCCGGCGTGAAGGTTCCGGAGGTATCCGCAAGAAGATTGACCGTGGAATTATTCGCCAGCGCCAGCGTGGAGGTGCTGCTCATGGCGGGGTATCCGTCAAATTG
>DATAXI010000117.1:0-47728 GCA_036266845.1 Chthoniobacteraceae bacterium
GCCCGCTCCGGGAAATTGGTGGGCGCCGAATTGATAGCGGTCGTAACAGGGAGTAAACATCGGACCACGGCAAGTGATGTCCGCGCGTTCTTCCGGAAAATAGCGATAGAGATTTTCCACGCCGTAAAAATGGGTCTTTACGAATTTGTCTCCAACAAAGCCAGGGGGGAGAGGAGCCGTCTCCCCGACGCTTCGCACCATAAAGTCCACAATCGGTTTCGGGTCGGGCAAGCTATGCGGATGGTGCGCAAAACCATCCTTGATCATCACCGAAATCCGCCCGCCAAATTGCTGATAGATATTTTCAACTGCTGTGGAAGAATTTCCCAATAGCGGATCCAGACTGCCGCAAACGTGCAGGAGTGGCACATCGTTGTTCGCCAGCAGTCCCAGCTTCATCAGGATTTCCGGAGGGACATACGGGTTGTCGGCATAAATACAGGAAACCTCGTCCGGATGAGACGTGGCCCAAGTGTAGGCGAATTCCCCGCCCCGGCTCATGCCGACGAATGCCGGTTTCGCGGACAAGCCATGCCCCGTCAGGAACGCATACCATGCGTCCCATTGCTTGCCCGGCCTCAAGGTGGCGCCGGCGGAAATATAGGCGATGCAGAATCCATGCTTGAGCAATTCCATTTCCGCCTGCGGCTGATGGTTCCAATAGCAGCCTCGCCAGGACCATGGATTGCCGGGGGCGGATTGGTCGGGAACAACGATGACGCACCGATGCTTCCCCGCTTCCGGAGCTCCAACTCCGTCCCCCTCGTTTGCGGGTGACTTGAATGGAGTAATCGCCAGACTCTCGTCATCCATCACAAAGTCGTAACGGCTAAACCCATGCCACAGCGTCTTTTCCCCGGAAAACGCCGGCGGCGCGGCTGTGCTCGCGAACACTGCCGGACTTAGCGACATCACCAGTGCGAGAGCGGTCAGAAAACGAAATCGGGCGGAACGTTGAAGGGACGGACGAACGATTGATTTCATGAGGGGATGGGATGCTTGGTTTTTCGGGGCGTTGTAAGTCAGCTTTCGGATTTTGGTCCAATGGCGCGGAAGTCGAAAGGCGGGGGAGTGGCGCCAAGGAGCGCGAGAGCCAACGGATTATTCATGGCTGCCCGAAATCAGTCACCAGGCTTGGCGATGCGCTGCCCTCAGCCCAATCGTGCGGCGTGGACCAGCGCATGCCTCCGATCTCCACGCTGCGCAGGACCGGCGTTGTCTTCCAATCGCCGCTGGCAAGTCGTGCTCTCAAGCGGATCTGCGCGCCCGCCTTAATGCCGGGCAGCGGATAATCATGCTGGCCGGATTGGAGCGATACCTTGGTCGAGCCGAGGCTTTTGCCGTCCTGGTCCGCAGTATCGATCGTGACTGTCGCCTGGCTGCCGGGCGGCAGGTCCGCCATCGCGGTCAATGTGGCGGGAGCGCCGGCGAAGGAACGCCAGGCGGACGTATAATCGCCGGAGCGGAGCGACTCCATCCCCCTGGAGTAAATGGCCTGGACCATCCGGGGTGTGGCGCAGCTCCCCAATACCGCGACCTTGCCGAGATCAAAATCGCCGTGAGCCAGAAGCGCGGCGGAGCCGATGGTTTCCAGCGGCCCCATGTAAGGCTTCTGATCGACCGCCTTATCCAATGCTCCGTTGATATAGAGCGAGCCTTTGAGGGCATCCGGATCGTAAGTGTAAGTCAAATTGATCCAGCTCCCTGGAAGAATCGTCTTGGAGCCGTTGATGTCCCTTCCCAGGAAGCCGAGGAATATCTTTCCGTTATGGACGCCCGCATGGAGTTCGGTGCCCGTATTGTCCTGATCCGCGCCCATCGGGGCCTTGCCGCCAAACAGTGCCACATTGCCGCCCTTGCCGAAGGCGTTGATCTTGACCCAGGCGGAGAGGGTGAATGGTTTGCGGTAAATATCGAGGTTCCCCGCATCGATGTCCATGCCCTCGCCGGAGAGTTGCAACGCTTTGCCGTCGCGGCCATCGACCCATGCGGGCGAGCCGCGCAACGGCAGCGTGGCGCCAGTCACCTCGTTCAAAACGGCGGATCCCCGCCCTTCGTCGAGCTTGAGATAAACCAGCGCGTTCCGCAGTGCCAGGCCCAGGCCTCCACGCACGACGATCTGCTGCTCCGGCTGGCCGCTTACCTGCACGCGATGCAATCCGCCGGCCCCGAATGCGTGGCTCAGTGTCAGGCGCCGCATTTCTCCCGGTTTCAGATCAAGCGTTTCGCTTTCAGGCGCAAGAACACCGTCCACAGTCAGCGTGATTTTCCCGGCATAGGGCGCGCCGCCCACGTTCCGCGCCTCGCCGGTGATTTGCATGACATTGTTCTCATCGACCGCCGTCCGCAGCTTGCGGATCTCGAGTTGCGCCGGGGCTTTGGTGACATCGACCGCCCTGCTCACCATCTGGTTTCCTGCGACGATTGCGAGGTCTCCTGGCTGGTACATCGCAGGATGAAAAACGTGCGTCTTCGTCTCGCCGGGCTGGAGTTCGAAGTTCCATGAATCCAGTTCGAAGCCGTTGTAGAGCTTCGCAACGGTTACATCAGTGAGGTTTCCCTCATTCTTCACCGTCAATGTTGCCGGGAATTCCTGCCCGCCCTCCACCCGGCCTGGCGCGTCCAGAGTGTAATCGAATCGCGCCGCGTAAGGCTTTGGCTCGGTAAATTCCCCCGATATCCCCTCGGCCGGATTCGTAAATCCAATATTTATTTTCCGGTCGTCCTTCACCCCCTTTGGCACATCCGGGCAGACGCCGCCCACGTGAATCCGGAATGTCCCCGGCTCGACGCGCCGGACCATTTGCGCATCGAGCAGCGAAAGCTGGTAGGGGGTAAGGGTAAATGCAACCTGCTGTGTCTCCCCGCGTTTGATGTGCACAGGTTGAAATCCGCCCAACTCCACCACCGGAGTGCTGACGGAGGCCACCACATCGGTAAAGTATAGCTGCGCCACTTCCGTTCCATCCCGGTCGCCCGTATTCTGGATATCCGCGGTGATTGTGACAAAACCCGGGTCGTCCGCCTTTGGCGTGATGCGGAGATTCGAGTATTTGAACTGCGTGTAACTTAGCCCGTATCCAAACCGGTACTGCGGCGCGAACGGCATGTCGTAATAATCATATCCGCGGCCAGAAGGGTGGTAGTCGTAATGCAGTGGCAGTTGCCCCACGCTGCGCGGCCACGTCAGCGGGAGTCGGCCCGAGGGGTTGCGGTCGCCAAAGAGCAGGTCCGCCGTCGCGTCCCCGCCTTCTTCGCCAGGATACCACGTGACCAGGATCGCGGGAATATTTTCGGCCTCCCAATCCAGGGTAAACGGCTTGCCGTTTACGATGACAAGCACCACCGGCGTCCCCGTGGCCTGGATCGCCTTGACGAGATCCCGTTGCGCCCCGGGAAAATCCAGCGTTGCGCCGTCATTATTCTCCCCCGTCGTTGCCTTTCCGCCGCCGGGGTGGGAGTTATCGCCCACCACCACCACGGCTACATCCGCGCCCTTCGCGGCCGCGATGGCTGCTTCAAAATCCGTGGTTCCCGTGGATAGCGGTGAATCGAGCCCGGCAGCATAGATCACCCGTGTGCCGGGGCCGGCGTGGGATTTGATCCCGTCCAGCACCGTGACGATTTGCCCCGGACGGGGCTTGGGCGAGTAATCTCCGATTTGGCCGACATTGGCGTTCGGCCCGATCACCGCGATGGTCTTCGCATTGCGGCTGAGCGGCAGGAGATGGTTGTCATTCTTGAGCAGCACCGCGCCTTCAATGGCTACTTCCCGCGCCAGGGCTCGCGCAGCCGGGGAATCGTATGCCGGGATTGGGCTGAAACTGACCGTCGCCGGTTCCGGATGCTCGAAAAGGCCGAGCTGGAACTTTGCGCGGAGAATCGGCCTGACCAGGCCGTCCAATTCTGCCGGTGTCACGAGGCCGTCATCGAGGGCCTTTTCCATGCCCTGCTTGTACATGGACCCGCATTCCATATTCACTCCCGCCGCCGCGGCCAGGGCCGCGGCTTCCTCCGGGGTGCTGGCGATTCCGTGCTTGTGGATGAAATGCTCCGGAGCGCCGCAGTCGGAGACGACGTAGCCGTTAAAACCCCACTCCTGGCGCAGGATGCGCTGCAATAACTCCGTGGAGGCATTGTCCGGCACGCCATTCCACGTGCTGTACGCCGCCATGATGCCGCCGGCGTGCGCCCCTTCCACCGCGGCGCGGAATGGGGGCAGAAAGATTTCCCGCATGACGCGATCCGACAGCCCGATGTCATTGCTGTCGCGTCCTCCTTCCGGCTCCCCATGGCCGGCAAAGTGCTTGGGCACCGCGATCATCCCTTCCGCCTGAAATGCGGAAATCCAGGCCATGCCCATCCTGCTGACGACGTAAGGAGATTCTCCGTAAGTCTCCTCCACCCGCCCCCAACGCACGTCGCGCGCCACGTCCAGCACCGGCGACCAGGAGGAGTGAATATGATCCGCCTTCGCCTCCAGCGCGGTCTCCCTGCCGATTTGCGCCACGAGATCGGAGTCAAAAGTTGCGGCCATGCAAAGCGGGTCCGGGAAAATCGTCGCGCCGGTCGAATACGATTGGCTGTGCAGCCCCTCCGTTTTCAAAAGCGCGGGTATTTTGAGCCGTGGAATGTCCTTTGATCCCCAGTTATCGGAGATTTCGATAATTTTCTCCTCCACGGTCATGCGGGGCAACAAGTCGTCGATCCGCTGCTCCACCGGCACGGCAGGGTTGAGGTATGCGGGCGTATCCGCGGCCCGGGTGATGCCGGGGAGAAAGATCGCGAGAACCGCGAGGAGAGAGGATTTTGGGGTCATGATTTTAAGGAAATTGAACTGGGAGGGAGAAAACGTTTAAGCCAGCCTTCGGTGAAACCCTTCCTTTCCCCGCTGGTTCCGTTTCTTTTCTCCGGCGACCGCCTCGGCCAGTTGGGAATGGCCAAACGACCTCGCCTTGGCCAAAGCGACCCCTTCGATGGATACGAATCCCGGTTCATATTGGAAAACAAGGGGCCAATCGCCGCGGCCCCGGGCTTGAATAAGGGGTTCCTGTCGCGGGATTCCATGATCCAAAAGTGGCATTTTAAAGCAGGATGGCCGGTTTAACGGAGTTCGATGCCCTCGATTTTCAAGGGGGAGAAACCGAGATTGTGGGGGTATTGTGGCTGGCGCTTCGCCAGCAGAGGACTGGACAGACGACATAAATGGGCCATGATTGGCCTAATATGTTCCTCTCCCGTGGTGGCCGTTTCTTCAAGGTATTTTTGGGTCTTTTTATCGCGCTTTACCTCTCGGGCGTTGCACGGGCCTCGGCCGGAGAGATGCTTGACTCCGCAAATCAAAAAGTGCCGGTTGCACTCCCTGCAGGCGCGCAGGCGATGGTTTGGGCATGTGACAAGGCGCCGGGCGCGCTGGTTTTTCAACCGGATGGCACTTTGCCCTGGCCGACAAGCGGCGTGCTCTATGTGGCGATCTCCTACGTGGACCGCGGCTACGGAAAGATCGATGTCCAGGTAATCCGCGGCGGCAAGGCCACAGGGCCGGACCGGTATCTTGGACTGGCGCGGATGGATACCGGCAAAGTCGTGACGGCGCGAATGCGAATCCCGGCCGGCGGCCCCTCATTGACCGGTGGCATCTCGGTTCGCGTAGGTCTGGAAAGGGCCGCGCAGGCGCAACCGCTCTGGATTCAGGGGGTGGAGATCGACAACCAGCCTTTTGCGGACCCGCATTTCGATTATGTCATTACCGATCCTTGGGCGGGCCCGTACACCGGCCCGACCGTAAAGCCGGCGGATAACACCACTCTCAAGGGCAAGGTCATGGTAGGCTATCAAGGGTGGTTCCGCACCCCGAATGATCCGGACGGGCGAGGCTGGGTGCACTGGGGCGATATCCAGCATGGCCACTTTAGCACCGATATGTGGCCGGATGTTAGTCAATATCCGGCGGATGTCCTGGAAAAGGCCGCGGACGTTCATACCCTCAGTGGCCGGCAGGGTTATTTGTTTTCGTCCGACTGGCCGGAAGTTACGGACCTCCATTTTCGGTGGATGCGGGAGTACCACATCGATGGTGCATTTCTGCAGCGGTTCGGGCGCACATTTGAGAGCACACCCAAGGGGCCGGATTGGGTGCTGGCCAATGTGCGGGCGGCGGCCAACCGGGAAGGGCGCATCTGGGCCATCGAGTACGACGTCAGCGGTTGCCCCGATGGCAAGCTGCTGGAAGCGATCAGTAGCGATTGGGAGTGGCTGGTTGATACCTTTGGTTTGCTCAAGGATCCCAATTACGCCCGCGACTCCGGCAAACCGGTGGTATTCATCTGGGGCATGCCTGTCGCCGGGAGAAACATCACCGTGGCTACGGCGAACCAGGTGGTCGATTTCTTCAAGAACGATCCCAAGTATGGCGGCAATTATGTCATTGGCGGCATCCCTGGCAATTGGCAGAAACTGGACGCGTCCTGGCAGGATCATTTCAAGAGATATGATTCCGTTCTTCCCTGGATGTCGCAGGATTATGCAGGGGATCTCGCGGGCTTCCGAAAGATGGGGGTCACTTACTTTCCCCACGTCAAGCCCGGCTTCTCCTGGGCCAATCTGAAGCATATCGCCACTGGAGATATGATGTCTTACAACCCGCGCCAGGGAGGATTGTATTATTGGAACCTGCTTTCCAAAGCCGCCCGGGCCGGTGTGGACCGCCTCTTTGTGGGGATGTTCGATGAGTATGACGAATCCACCGCGATCATTCCCATGAGTGACGATCCCCCGCCGACTCCGGCGGAACCGGGCGTGGGCGCCACCTTCTACAATGGACCCCGGGCGGAAGAGCGCGGCTTGTTCGTGCGGCTGGCGGATACGGCAATCCCTCTGGGGACAGAGCAGCCCGCGAAGGGCATTTCACCGCAGAATTTTTTTGTCAGGATGGGTGGCCAGATTCTGCTCCCGCAGCCGGGTTCTTATATGTTGTCCGTCCAGGGAGCGCCGGGGGATGATGCGAGGCTCACTGTGGGGGGAATTAAATTGATCGACGTCAAAAATCTCCAGGAAGTTGCATCCGCGAAGACTCCGGTAATTATCTCCGCGCGCTCCGAGGTCTCTTTCCAACTGGACTATCGCCACGGGATTGGGGCAGGCGAGGTTCGGCTCTTGTGGGCAAACCTGGGAGGACCTTCCGCTCCCGTCCCGGCTGCCGCACTGCGCGATGCATGGGGACGCTTTCTGACCAATGATGGCCGTCCGTCGGACTGGTGGCTGAAGCTAACGGCTCTGGGCAAGGAGATGATCAATGGTACCTTAAGCCCCAATACTCCCATGCCGCTGCCAGGCTGGGCTCCAGCCCGATAGCTCTGTGATCGTACGGTGCGAGGATTGCTGCCGCCGGTAATTCAAGGCTGGCCAAGTTGAGCCGCAGCGCGGAGATAAGCGGGGTTATCGGGTTCAATGGCAAGTGCGGCTTCATACTCGCGCCGCGCAGACGCAGGATCGCCGGTGGCGTTTTCGATCAGCCCCAGGTAATAGTGGGCTTCCGGCGTGGCTTTACCGGTGGCGATGGCAGCCATCAGTAACTGGCGGGAGGTATCGAGCTTTCCGAGTCCGGCATCGAGGATGCCTGAGACCTCCAGCCAGCGGGCGTTTCCGGGTTCAATTTTTGCCGACTGGTCAAGCGCGGCACGGGCGGCATCCGTGGACTTCCGGGCAATCAGAGTCCGGGCCACTTCCGCCCAGAGAGTGGAACCCGGCGTAATGCCGGTAATGGGCAGTTGCGCCGCCGCGCTGTATTTTTGAATAAGATCAAGATTTTGCCGCTCGGTATCGTCGTAGAGATGCCATGGCGCGGAAAATTCAAGATACGGATGATCGTCGGTATTCGTACGCGCGCCCGCCGCCAGTTGGCGCAACTCACCATCTCCGAGCAGGAAGGTGCCGAGCAACCCTTCCGGAGCACGAATGCCGCCGTGTATTGCCATGTCTTCGGATACGTTCCGGATGGCGAAGCCCCGTTTCACCGAGGTAAAGTCAAAGTCAGGCGTTCCGGAGCCAATCAAGACGAGATCGGGATAGAAAGATGACCAGAGGCTGACATGCGGAAAAACACCGGAGAAGGTTTTTACGATCATGCGAAGATCATCCGGGGACATGCTGTAGGCCTGGAACCATTGACAAAAGATGCCGCCCGGCTGCAGATGCCCGGCAGCCGTTGCATAAAAGTCACGACTAAAGAGATTCGCCACGCCGGCTATCCATGGGTTTGACGGTTCAGAGATAATCACGTCATAACTCGCGGCCCGGGCACGGAGAAAGTTCCGTCCATCGTCAATGTGCAGATGGATCCGCGGGTCGTCGAGCGCCCGGCGGCTCAGGTTATCAAAGAATCGCGCCGCTGGAGCTACCGCCGGCTCGATCTCCGCGCAATCGATCCGCTCCACGGGATAGGCCGCCACGGCGCCAAGGGTCATTCCGCTGCCGAGGCCGATCACCAGCACGGATTTCGGCTGCGGATGAAGCAGCATGGGCAGATGGCCGATATAAAGCTGCGTGAAGGCGTCCGAGGTCGATGCATCCACCTTGCCGTTGACGGATAGAAACAATTGATCCTGCCAGCGATCAACGCTGACCAGTGCCCGCGTTCCTTCGCGGAAATAGAGGTTTGTTTTCCAATGCATCTGCTCGTGGAAGGCCTCGCGGGTGAGGCCTACCGCGTTTTTGGGAGTGATGACCATGCCGCTGGCGAAAATCAGCCGGTCCCAGGGGCGGACAAGCATCACTCCGGCGGCGACAACCGCGGTTGCGAAGAGCGAGCCCGCCAACAAACGCCGGCCCCGCAGCAGCCAGACCGCAAGACCTATTCCCACATTCAGCACCGCGCCGGCTACAAGCGTATATTGGGCGCCAATCGCCGGAATAATCAGTAAACCGGTGAACGCGGCGCCGGCAATGTTGCCCGTAGTGTTTGCCAGATACGCCGTGCCCACTTGCGAACCGATGCCGGACGCCCGCCGGCATGCGTGGATAAAACAGCCGAATGCGGCGCCAAGAACGGTGGCGGGAGGCAAAACCACCATTGCGCAAAGGAGGATCTTGCCAAATTCAATTTGGGTAATGTTTCCATGGCTCCATCCATAAAGTTGCACGAACTGGAACGGCAGATCATCGAGTTGATTGGTTCCCAACAGCACCAGGATGCCCAGCGCCATCTGGAGAAGCGCCAGCAATTTCAACCCTCCTGAAATCCTTGGCGCCATGAATCGGCTGAACAGTCCGCTTCCAATCGCAATGCCCACCAGGAAAGTCCCAAGCATAATCGAGAAGGCGTAAACTGAACTGCCGAGCGTCACGGCCATCACGCGAGTCCAGGCGACCTCGTAAAGCATCGCGGTAATACCGGAGACTGCAAAGAGTAGATGGAGAATCCGGGTCCGAGTTGATTGAGTCGCAAGTGCCGGCTCGACCGGGCAGGGGATGTTTCCGCTGGCGGGCGCAGGTTTCCGGCCCACGCAAAGCGCAGAGATCAGACCTCCACAGCCAGCCGCGCAAAACATCGTCGCCCGCATCCCGATGGCTGGCAGCAAGACGAAACCGGAGAGGAACACGCCCGCTGCCGCGCCAAGCGTATTGATTCCGTAGAGAAGCCCGACAAAACGCCCCGCCTCATTCGGCGTGCGGACCAGCGCCTTCACGGCCACCGGCAGCGTTCCCCCCATCAAGAATGTCGGCGGCAGCAGGGCGAGAAAAGCGATGAGAAATTTGAACAATATCTCCACTGTCGCAGACGGGGTGCATGCGCGCTGGAAAGCCAGGTCCGCCGCGTCAATCCCGCGCCACAACAGCGGAGAAAGCAGGGCGCAACACGCAATGCCGCCCTCGATCCATCCATAAATCCTCACGATATCCGTCCGCGCCCGGTCGATCCAACGGCCTATGACGTGAGAGCCAAATCCCAGGCCCGCCATAAATGCCGATACCACCGCCGCAGTCGCCCCCGCAGTCTGCCCAAAAAGCAGGTCGAGCGCGCGCAACCACACGATCTCGTATGCGAGCGCACCAGCCCCCGACAGGAGCATGCAAACAAGAAGCAGCCTCCGCGTGCCCCGGTCAGCTCGTTTTAGGGGCGCCGCCTCCGCGTTCATTCACGCATGGATACCCCATGGATTCCGGCTCGGGAAGCGCGTTTGCTGGTTCCCGTTACTTTTTCTCCGCCAAAGCGTCCGCAAGTGAACTGGACGGCAGATCCTTCGTGGCGCTGCCCCAGACCTTATTCGGCTGCGGACCCATGGCCAGTTCCAGGGTTCCGCCGGCGGCAATCTCCTCATGGCGCAGCCACGAGCGGGTCAGCGGCTTTCCATTCAGCTTTGCGGATTGGATATAGATGTTTTTATCGGAGTTGTTATCCGCCAGAACCGTGAAGGCGCCCCCATGGTAATATTCGGGGTCCAGGTGGATGGTCGTCTTATGGAAGAGCGGACTGCCGATCATGTAATTGCCATCAGCCGGATTGGCCGGGTAAAGGCCCATTGCACTCAGCACGTACCATGCGGACATTTGCCCGCAATCATCATTGCCGGGAATGCCGTCCGGAGTGCTGTTGTACAGCGCGGCCATAACCTGCCGTATGCGCTTTTGGGTGCGATAGGGCTGCCCGGCATAATTGAACAGATAAGCGAAATTATGCACCGGCTCGTCGCCCTGGGCATATTGGCCCACCATGCCGGAGATATCCGGAACCGTGTCCACGACCGTGCTATCCTGGTCGAAAAGCGAGTCGAGTTTATCCGCAAACTCCTCATTGCCGCCCATGAGTGAGATAAGTCCGTCCATGTCCTGTGGCACAAACCAGGCATACTGCCAGGCATCCGCCTCCGTGTAATCGGACCGGTAAAAGACATTGGGCGCAAAGGGCGTGCGCCACGTCCCATCTTCATTCCGTCCGCGCATGAATTTCGTCGCCGGGTCAAAGACGTTGCGATAATTGGCCGCGTACTTTGAGAATTGAAGGTAATCGTCCTTTTTTCCCAGCGCCTTGGCGATTTGCGCGATGCACCAGTCATCATAGGCGTATTCCAGCGTCCTGGATACCGAAGCCCGGATTTTGTCCGAGGGAAGCCATCCTAGCGTGCGGAATTGCGCCTGACCGTTGCGATCATTCAGCGCGGTGTCGCGCATGGCCGCGTAAGTCTTTTCCAAATCAAAACCGCGGAAACCCGAACGATAGGCCGTGGCGATCATGGAAACGGAATGATAGCCGATCATGCACCACGTTTCATTTCCGCACAACGGCCAGACCGGGAGGGCGTGCTGGTTGAGTTGCTGATAATCCGCGAGCATCGTGCGGATCAGCGGATTGACCGCCCCGGGCTCAGTGAGCGTGGTCAGCGGAAACCATGCGCGGAATTGGTCCCAGATTGAGAAGGTCGAGTAATAATTGAAATCCGCGGAATGCACTTTTCCGTCGGGTCCTCGATAACTGCGATCCGCATTGTTATAAAAATTTGGCGCGAGCATCGTATGGTAAAGTGCCGTGTAGAATGTGCGCCGGGCTGCGGGATCGGTGGAATCGATGCTGATCTTTGAAAGCTCCCGCTGCCACGCCTGCTGGGCGATGGCCCGGGTTTTGTTGAAGTCGAAATCCGGTATCTCCGCGGCCAGGTTCTTCCCGGCCTCCTCCACGCTGGTAGGCGAGAGGCCGATCCGAACCAATAGAGGCGTCCTGGCTGCCGAAAATGAGACGTAGCCGCGCACGTTCTGATTTCTAATCTGGCTCGTACCGGATACAATTTGGCCGTCACTTTGAAGGCCGTACGACTCGAACGGCATCGAGAACTTCGCGACAAAATAAAGCGTCTTGTCCTTGGCCCATCCATGACTGCGCCGATAACCGGACAGCGTCGTGGAATCCACAACCCGTAACTGCGCATCGAGCGGCTCTGAGTTGACGCCGTGAACCAGATCGATCACCACGTGCCCCGGAGTTCCCTCTGGAAATGTATATCGATGCAGACCCGCATGCGCCGTCGCCGTCAATTCCACCTTGATGCCGTAATCCTTCAGTAAAACGCTGTAATAGCCTGGCACAGCCTTTTCGTCCGCGTGGCTGAACGCGGAGCGATAACCGGACCTCGGCTTGTTCTCGTCTCCGGGATCGAGCAGAATGGCGCCCGTTGCCGGCTGGAGCAGGATATCTCCCAGATCGGCGCAGCCAGTCCCGCTAAGATGGTCGTGAGTGAAACCTATGATCGTTTTATCCGATCCAAGGTATCCTGAGCAGTGATCCCAGCCATGGGTCCCAGTATCCGGACTGAGCTGTACGAACCCGAAGGGAAAAACGGCGCCAGGATAAGTATGTCCGTGGCCCTTCAAGCCAGTTCCAATCATTGGATCTACGTCTTCAATATAACTATGCGCCGCGGTCCCGCCCTGCAAAACCCCGGCGAACAGGGGCAAAGCCGGGACGACCGCGGCTGATATCAATAGGAGTGTTTTCATTGTGTGCGCTGTTCCAGATAATGAACCATGTTGTGGAGTAATCGCCCGGCGATAGGATCGCGGTCACGGGCCGAAAGATTTAGCTCGCTGGCAAGGATGCATCCTTTGCCAGTCTGGATTTCGACGAGCGGCGAACCCGCCAGATCGGAAAAGCGGTGTCCTTTTAAATCCCCGTGGAGCGCGCATTCCTGGGCCAGGGTCAACACACCCGGTTGACTGCGGTCCACCTCATAAGTGCCGGTGCTCGCGTAGGGGAGTTGACGTCCGCCCATCTCGAACCATGCCGTATCCAGAGGATCGATTCCGTCAAAAACCGGCGATTCCGGAATCTGCATCATGACGATTTCGCCGATCGCATGGCGGTAGCTCTTAATCTGCTGCGGGTAGAGCTGTGTCAGGGCTGCGCCGGGGTTCAGCAGCAACACACGCCCTCCGGCATTCGCAAAAGACCTCAGTTTATCCGGCCCGTCCGGGCGGGCCATCAGCGCCCCGGTATCGCCGACAATGAGCGGACGGGTGGGATCAAGCCCATCCAGGGAAGCAATGGGCCGGACGGCGGAGCCCAGGCCGGAGAGGTTATGCGGGTCATACAATTGGGTCCGCGCAATCTCGGAGGGATTAACAGCCGCCCATGCGGGAGCGCCGAGCGTAATGTCGTAACTATTTCGCGAGACGACCTGCCTGCCACTTACAAGGTACAGGTTCAATACGGCATCCGTCTTAGGGTCCGGTATTTCTGCCGGCATCCGGAATGTGGCGTTCATCCAGGTGTTGCTATAATAAGGCAGTCCAGGCGTTGGCGCCGAGCCCTGGGATAACACGCGGCCCTGGGCGGTGATCTGCCATTGGAGGGTGCCCGCGGGAATGGCGCCGGCATCCTGGCTGTCATTGATCAGGCAAACGCGCCGCGTCGCATCGGTCCCGGCGTAGAAATGGCGGCCGTACAGTTCCGCGCTCGCGAGCACGGGTTGCAGCGCCTTCTGGAGTTCATAGTAAGTCAATTTTGGCCGAATCGAGTCCGGCTTCCAAACATCCGTAAACCAGGTCAGGTATGCGAAATGAAGAAAACCGCTGGCGTGGTCGCGATTCGTCCGGCGCAGGGCTTCCGCCAGTTCCTTCGTCATGAGGGCCTGCCGGGTGAGATAGATGGAAGGATCATTCCCCTCGATTGCGTAGTCTCCCGCAATCGCCTGTGGCACGTAGCGCGGAAATTCATAGGAGCGGCTCGGCCAATCGTCATTGCGAGGGTAGCCTGTGGACATCTCCTGACTAATGAGCGGGCGCCCGGGAGTCGCGTCTTTCTCGCTTAATTCGCCGTTGAACTGGCAAAAGAAGGACGGTCCGTAAGTGCCAAAGTAGCAATGGGCATCGTCAATATCCCCATCGTCGAAATGATGAGTCTGGCGGAGGACGCCGGAGAGTTTGTCGGCTCCCTTTCGGGTATAGGATGAGTCGGGTACGATGGGCCGTGTGGGATCGACTTTTCGCATCGTCCGGATCATGTCGTCGAGGATGGTCCATTTCTGGAGGAGGATATCCGGCTTTTTCTCGCTGGCCTCAAATTTCATCTCGTTATTCACATCCCAGATGAGAATGGAAGGATGGTTGCGATACTCCTTGAGCAGGGAGGCAAATTCATCTTTCCAATCCTGAATCAGATCGGGCGGCGGTGGCGGTCCCTTGAGCATCAGCCACGGCCATGTCCCTTCATAGGATACGCCGATGCCGACCTCGTCCGCCGCATCGAGCCATGCGGCGGTAAACGGAATGGAATGCGAGCGTGTGATATAGACGTTTCCCTGACGGGCGAGGCGCATGAAGACATGGGCAAGCGTCGCATCATTGGGGCGCAGCGTGCACGGGAAGTGATCCGCTCCCAGCAGCCAGTAAGGATGCCCGTTGAGCATGAGCTTGCCGTCGCGGACCTGAAAGGTGCGGAAGCCGAAGCGGGTCGAGAGCCTGTCCGTGATGGCTCCGCCGCTCGATACGGTAGTTACCAGCGAATAGAGATTCGGCGAGGCCGGCGACCAAAGTTTCGGACTGACTCGCGGCGTGGAGAAAGTGAGGATTGATTTGGCGAGAGGGGCCAGCGTAGCCGGGATCGGCTGGGCGCCGGAGCAAAGTACCGAACCGGTGGCCGCGTCCACGATGGAGTAATTCAGCGCGACATTCCGCGCCTGAGCGGTGTCGTTTTCTATTTCCACATCCGTTCGCGCACCATCGAGGGCGGGCTGCACAAAGACGTCGCTGATATGAACCGGAGTCGTGACCACCAGCTTAACTGGCTGCCAGATGCCGCCCGAAGAGGCGTCTGCCATGCCGTGGGGCAGAGACTGAAGCATTTCATTGGTCACATCCACCGTCACGGCCGTCCCTGCTATCGCATTCGCATCCTTCAAATGAGTGTCTGGCACAGCCGTATCGTGAACGGCAATGATATTCTCGCCGGGCCGGACGGCGGCGGTAATATCCGCATCCACCCGGCTGAACATTCCGGTATGCGTGCATACCTTGCGGCCATTCACCCAGACGTCGGCGATTTTCGCAATCGCGTCAAAGACAAGGTGAAATTCACGGCCATGGATGTCCGGCGGCAGGAAGAGGTGATGGCGATACCATCCCCCTTTTGTATGCTGCCAATCGAAAGTTTGCGCATTGACCCTGCGATATTCTTCGATCATCAGCTTATCCGAAGGCCCCCGGCTGCCCTCGAGGCCCTTAAGGTCGGGCATGCCGCTTTCGCCGTGGAGCCACCCGATGGTCGGCGTCCAGAAGCTGGGAACGGGAAGCACGTTCCAGCCATTGTCGTCCGCCGCGGAGGCATAGGGTTGCGTGCCGGCAGGCAGCTCGTTATCCGGCTCGAAGAGCCATTGTCCATCGAGAGATATCTCGCCGCGAACAGGCGGCAGCACGGTGATATTGACCGGGCGGTAAGCGGCGCGCAGGGCTGCTCTTAATGCCGACTTATCCACTTGCGGCGGCTGCCATGTATTAGTGCCCGTCGCCTCAAATCCGGCCAACTGATCTCCCATCAAGGGAGTGACTTTGAGATCGGCAAATTCCGTGCGAAGCCATCCTCCTCCCAGGCCTACTCCGCCTTCCTTCCAAAGAGCGTCTTTGTCTTCAATATTGATTCGGGGAAGCTTTTCATCGTTGAGATAAACCTGGAACCGGTTACCCGCCGCCATGACGCGAAGGGTGTACCAGCGGCCCGGCTGGGGCGTGAAATCCAGCGGGGCGAATCCAAGGAATTTGGATTGGCCATCAGGCGCATACCGGGCGAGGGTGATCTCCGGCTCGACGCCGCCGCGCAGCGCGAACGCATAGCGCGAGAAACGATCCTTCATTCGGATGGCTGCCCAGATTTGTACATTGCCCGATGATTCCGGCATCCGGGCGCGGAAGGTCATCGAGCAATCGCCAAGGGGAGTCAGATCGGCGACATAGCCGTTGCCCACCGTGATCGAGTCCGTACCGGTGGTCAGCGCGAGGCGGCCAATGGTTTCCCAATGGCCGGGAATGGAGGGTGGCAGAGAAACCTCGGCGGCGGAGAGTGGCCCTTGCAGGGCGGCAACGGCAGTGAGGATCGCAAAGACGGAGGTAAATCTCATTAAAAAGGCACCAAATATGGTATAACAGTTTTAAACACAAGAGGTTGCTCAGATTCGTATTTCTTCGGGGACTCTCGCTTCATCCTGTGACCGACCGGAGGTGATTAAACGCTTAAACCCTTGGTTTTCGCGACAGTTTCCCAAATAGTCCGCAAACATCTCCGTTTTCCTGTCGTCAAACGCGCGAACTGCCCGGTTTTCGAAGCTCACGCCACCGGCGGAACCAATCGACGACTTTCTGCGGAGCTTGAGGGATCGCTGGTTATTTGCTCTGCAGGTTCTTCTGAAAGAAGGCCAGGGCCTCGGCTCGGGATTGTGGATTGACCGCCGTGCCGTGGTCCTTGCCGGGCTCCAGGTGGAAAGTCACGTCCACACCGGCTTTCTTGAGATCGTTCGCGAATACCTGTGCCTGGCCGGTAGGCACCAGGCGATCCTGATCTCCATTGAATATGAGGATTGGCGGCATCCCGGCATGGACGTAGGTCTCGGGGCTGGCCTGGCGGGCGACCGTGGCATCATAGCCGTTTCCTCCGGGAAAGAAGGACATCATCTTATCGCGCGGGTTCCAGAGGAAGGAGTTGTGCGGCCAATTTCCGCGATCACGATCCATGTCGAACGGACCGGAGTAACAAACCGCCGCCTGCACCTTTTGCGCGTTCTTAAACGTGTGGGTATCGCCGGTCGCGGCAATGAGGGCGCATAGATGCGCGCCGGCGGAGTGGCCGGAGACGCCGATTTTATCTGGATCAAGGTGGTACTCCGCGGCGTGGGCGCGCAGCCATGCGAGCGCCGCGTTGCAGTCATCGATCTGGGCGGGAAATGGCGCATCCTGCACCCACCGGTAGGTGATCGAGGCGAGAGCAAAGCCTTTGGGAATGTATGTCATGGCCATACCAATGCCGCCTTCCTTGCCTCCGGCATGCCACCCGCCGCCGTGGATATTCACCACCAGCGGAAAGGGACCATCTCCCGGCGGGACGAATAGATCCAGTTTCTGGCTCGAACTGGGATCGATGCCGCGCTTCTCTTGGTCCACATAGCTCTGGTCGATGATCTTCACCGTGCCGGCCGGCAGTTTCGGAAGCATGGCCGCATAGTAGGCCTTGAGGTGCGCCTCGGATTTCGCATAGGCATCGCCGGCGCCGGATGCGGGGGAGGTTTGGGCGCTTAGTACAACCGGCAGAAAGCCAGTTATCGCGAGAACAACAGGGAGAATTTTCATCAGGGTATGATGCGCTAAATGGAGTTTCCGCTACGTAAAATCCGAGTCATTCGTTCTTACTGCCGGGCGCCTTCCTGTTTATCCGGTTCCTGGTTGAGCCCGATTACCGCATGCGTCCCGATTCCGTTCTCGATCGTCACGCCGCCCGGTTGCAGATTTTCCGCGATAATCGCCGCGGAGACGCCGGGTTTGATAATTGCCGCCGGATAATTCTGATCTAATGTGCAGCCGCGTAAGATCAGCCGACCTTTTTCCGCCAGCACGGCTCCGGCCGGTAACTTGCCGCTGATATGGCAGTCGGAGAGATTGACCGCCGTCGAGCCCTGAAGCCACGCCACATGATTTTTGATCCCCCAGAAATTACAGTTCACGAACTGCGCCGCGCCTCCCGCGTCCGGTTCAGTAACAATCGCGCTGTTGGGATCGCCCGCAAAGGCGGTAAATTCGCCGTTGGTGATCTGCAATCCGATATCCTGGATTTTCTCAATGCGCACACAGGCCCGGCAATAGTCCGCCCCAATGCCCAGAAACTGTCCGTTGCAAGCGCCTGCCTTGGTCTGGATGAAGAGATAGCCGGACTTGGAGCCCCATACGAAAGTATTGGTCACATATTCCCAATCGGACCGGCCAAAGATAAATGACTCCAGATTGGCGGTCATAAAATCAATGGCCTTGCTCCAATCCTGGCGGTTATCGCCTAATGACGGGTGATGACTGCCGCCCCAGTAATGGGGATTGAAGTGAACATTCTCAATGCGCCCGATATCTGTGGTGTTATCAATCATAACCCCGCGGCGCAGCACGCATCCGAAGACGTTGCGGATCAGATGCAGCGATCCATCGCCGGGAGCACCCATCTTTATCCCCTGATAGGCATTCACCAGCGTGATATTCTCGACCGTGTCGTGGTTGCCATTTCCATGAATCGCCCAGGGATACGGCGTCACGTTGCCGGGACTTTGCTCCGGCCAGACTAGGGTGAATCCCTCCACAGCCGCGCTGGCCTGCATTTCAATCGCCGCGAGACCATCCTCCCGCCCGCGACCGCCGGTAATCACCAGCGTCGATCCCTTGTCCCATAGACTGCCGTGATGAGGAGCATCCCAGCTTCCGCGCAAGGCGACCCCTGCCGGTATCGTAAGCGTCCCTTTCAGAAGATATTGTCCGGGGGGGAGCCGCACTTCGCCGCCAGACTTGGAAGCGGCATCGAGGAGTTGCTGGATTGGTCCCGTCGCATCGGCAATCCCATTGCCAAAGGCGGGCGTTGGCTCCCCGGCATGAGTAAATCCAACCATAGGGAGCACGGCAATCGCCGCAAATAACAGTATGCGCTTCATGTTTCTATTGAACTTACTAACTCGGGGATCGTTGCTGCGATTAATGGACGGGAGCGCCGGGAGCGGGCAGGTAACGGGCGATGACGGGTTCAATGGCGGAGGCCCATGCTTCGTAGCCCACCTCGTTGGGATGCAACCTGCCGGGCATGAGGTCGAGCTTGATGGCCTGCGTATCGTCGAGAAAAATCCGGTCGATATCGAGCAGGGTAACGCGGTCGTCAAAGTGCATCGCCGCGAGTCTTGCGTTCACCTCGTTTACCTTCACCCGCAACGGGTCATTCAGCGTGCGCCGCGGAAAGAGCGAGAGCAGGAGGACGTGGGCATCCGGACAGCGTTGCAAATAGCCATCGACGCAGGCCTGGATTCCAGCGGCGATCTGAGCCGTGCTATCCCGGATTGTGTTGTTCGTTCCGATCAGCAGGACGATCAGCTTTGGATGGAGGCCGTCGAGTTGCCCATGGTCAAGGCGCCAGAGGAGATTGTCCGTCTTGTCTCCGGCGATCGCGAAGTCGAACGCGTTTCGGGGGGTGTAAGCCTTTTGCCAGACGGGCTTGCCGGTGGTTTGAAACCAATCGGTGATCGAGTCGCCGTCAAAGATCAGGTCGATCTTTGCGCCTTTGCTTCGTGTCACGTTGTCCCGGAACTTTTGCATCCAGGGCGCGCCCCTGCCTGGCTCCGGGGTGATGGCGAGGTTATCGATCGGGCCCGGCTCCCAATTGTCCGTCCGGAACGGCAATGCCGGCAATCCTTCGCGATTGTAGAGATTGCCGTCGGGAGTGTTGGACCAATCGTACCGCACCGCGAGCGGCTTCGGCACGCCATCGTTCCACACGATCGCGGATCCTTGATCGAGCGCGGCCTGGGCCGGCAAAAATTTCCCGTCCGCGCCGGCAATGAGAAAACCGGTCGGCGTGGCTGCGGCGGGAGGGACTGCGCCACTGGCGCTCCAGGGTGGGCGGCCGATGAGCACCGGCTGATCGAAGCTGACACGGACCCGCCCGGCCTGGGCCGTGGCCGAGCGATACGCGGGTCCCGAGCCCTCGATATTTTCCCCGTAGGCGACCTGTCTCGCCACAAGGGCCAGCCGCAATCCCACATCGAGCTTATCCTTTGGGTGAATGTTTTTTGGGTCCCCGATATCCACCGCCGATGCCATGCCCGTATCCGGCAGGGAGAGCGTCTTCATCTGGCTCTCGCGCAGCCATGGCCAGATGCCGTCCACAGTTTCGCCACCCGAACTGAAACCTGCGAGCTGGACATACAGGAAGGGGAAATTCCCCTGGCCCCATTGGCGCCGCCAATCCTCGATCATCGTGGGAAAGAGTGTTTGGTAAAGCACGGCTTGATCCAGCGTATCGGCATTGGCCTCCCCCTGGTACCAGATGACTCCCTTGATCCCGTACGGGATGACCGGCGCTACCATCGCGTTGAAAAGATTTCCCGGAGCGCCGGCTCCGCCATCCGGCGAGTTGGGCTGGGGCGGTCTTGGAAAGGCAAGCCGGGGCTCCGGCGGGGGTGTCTGTCCGGCGGCCTGGGCTTGTGCGACTGCGTTCTTCCATTGGTTTAGGGCGGGGCTCACCTTTGCGCTCCACTCCTTCATTGCCTGGTAAAAGGCCGCCTGCTTTGGGGGGAATGCCGCCTCGGCTTTGGCATAGCCGTTTAACAGTTGCTGGTGCGCATCCACGTAATCGATAAGGGACGGCACTTTTTCAAGCGCGGGAATGCTGGTCCAGGCCTGTGCGGGCGTCCCTCCCACGTAAGTGGCAATCACGCCGACCGGGCAGCCCCTGGCCCTTCGGATCTCCTTTCCAAAATAGTAACCGGCTGCGGAGATTCCATTCCACCCGATGCGCGCTTTCATGAGATCAGGCGTGCAGACCTCCCACTTCCCTTCGAGCGTGCCGGGACGGATGGGTCCGATGTCATTCTTCGGATCGAGGGAAGTGGCAACTGGAACCACGAAAAAACGGAGTTGCGAATCCTTCGCCGCCGGAATCGTTTCGGCCGCGTGATCCTCCATCTGAATTCCAAACTGCATGTTCGACTGGCCGGAGGCGATCCAGACATCGCCCACCAGCACATCCTGAAAGCTGAGGCTGTTCCTGCCTTTGACAGTAAGAATCCGGCCCTCATCGCTTGCTGCTGCCGGCGGCAGATTAATTTGCCACGCGCCCGCGGGCGTTGCGACAGTGCTGGCGCTCGCTCCGGCAAAGCTGGCCGTGACGTGCTCCCCAGGGTCTGCCCAGCCCCAGATCGGCAGCTTTGCGCCCTGCTGCAGGACCATGTGATCGCCAAATATGGCCGGAAGCCGCACATCCGCCCGCGCGGGCCAGGCTGCCAGGGCAAAGGCTGACGCGAACAGGCAGCGGAAAAGCCGTCGGTAGGGATGACGGGCGGGGGAGGGGGCCGTGAACATGAGATAACCAGATAGATTAAACGTTTTCTCCTTTCAATTCATTTTATCCGGTCTTCCTTCCCCGGAAAATCTCCCTCGCGCCACTCGATTTCCAACGCGTGGCTCCGCAACCCACTGCCAAGGGAAGATTGGAACGGATTTTCGAATTTAGTTTGACCGGACAATAAAAGTGCCAAAAATGGACTGATAAACGCTTCCCCTTTGTGCAGAATTTTTGTCGTCCTCAATTCCTTCGGCAGTCGCGTCCCGCATTCTGCTCCATGGCGCGGCGGCAGGGAGGGTGGCTTCCACGATTCGATTAGTTGAGACGGGGCGCGTCCGCCGTTTTCTCCACCCTTGGTAAGTAAGAAATATGATTCTAAAACAGGTTCTGACATTCGGCTTCTTGATCGGCTGCATTTCCGCAGCCAATGCTGACGTAACACTACCCGCCATATTCGGCGATAACATGGTCTTGCAGCAGGGAATGGTTGCTCCAGTTTGGGGCAAGGCTGATCCCGGAGAGAAGGTAACGGTTTCTGTTGCCGGGCAGAGCGCATCGGCGGTTGCCGACAGCAATGGCAGGTGGCTGGCGAGGCTTCAGCCGCTGAAGGCCGATGGAACCCCGGTTACTGTCACCATTTCGGGAAAGAACACGCTCACCCTGAATAATGTGCTGGTGGGAGAGGTATGGGTCGGCTCCGGACAGTCGAATATGCAGTATTCGGTTGCGGGGGTTCTGAACAGCAAGAGCGAAATTGCCGCCGCCAATTACCCAAAGCTGCGCCTCTTTGCCGTGAAGCCTTTCGGCTGGCCTTATCCACTCGACAATGTCACCGGCAAATGGGTGGAGTGCACGCCGAGAACCGTACCCGGTTTCTCCGCCGCGCTTTACTTTTTTGGCCGCGATTTGCAGCAGGAGATCAATCAGCCCATCGGGTTGATCCATTCATCCCAGGGCGCCACCGTTGTCCAATCGTGGACACGATGGGACGTGCTCATGACCGATCCGCAGACAAAAAAGCAGGCGGAGAATCGCGTCAAGCAGTTGGATGATCCGGCGTGGGTCGCGAAGGAATACGCCGCCGCCACGGCAAAATACAAGCAGGCCCAGGAGCAGGCAACTTCCTCCGCACAGCCATTGCGGGCGCCCAAGCCGGAATGGCTGGGGCCCTCTTACATCAATCGGCCCGCCGGTCTCTACAATGCGATGATCCATCCGCTGCTCGGCTTCGCGATTCGAGGGGTGGTCTGGTATCAGGGGGAATTTAACGCCGGCGACGCCGAACAATATGCGCACGTGTTTCCCAAGATGATTGTCGATTGGCGGCAACAATGGGGAGAGGGGAATTTCCCATTCCTGTTTGTGCAATTACCGGAGAATGGCCCCCTTGAAACGCAGCCGTGCAATGTGGCGGTTCGCGAAAAGTGGGCGGAGTTGCGCGAAGCCCAATCCAAAACGCTCTCTGTGCCGAATACCTTCATGGCAGTGACGATTGACACGGCTCCGGGTGGAGAACTTCATCCCAAAAACAAGCAACCGGTGGGCAGCCGCCTCGCCCTCATCGCGGCCAACAAGGTTTATGGAAAGCAAATCGCCTGCGATGGACCCACATTTGACAGCATGATCCAGCAGGGCAACGCCATCCGGATCAAGTTTCGCAATGCGGCGGGAGGATTGGTGACCAAAGACGGAGGTCCCGTCCAGGGTTTCGCGATCTCGGGGGCCGACAGAAAGTTTGTTTGGGGCGATGCGAGGATCGAAGGCGACAGCGTGGTGGTATCCAGCCCCGCCGTCCCCGAACCGGTATCCATCCGCTATGGATGGGCCAATAACCCGCTCGTCAACATCTATAACAAATCAGGATTGCCCGCATCGCCGTTTAGAACAGACGATTGGAAATAGCCTCAATTCAATCGCCGCCGCTTTGGACTTAGTGTCCGTATCATTCGGCACACTGCGCGGCGATTTCAATCGGAGAAGGAGCGAAAAGGGAAGGAGGGGCTATCACCGGCTCTCGTTGGTTTCTTGCGTTTTGGTTCCCGGGGAGGTGGGTGTTCGAGAAACGTTTCATCAAAGCTCGTGCGCGGGTCTCCCCCAAAAATAGGACCCGGAAACCCCGCCCACGAACCTCCGCAAATTTATAGCGAGAGGAATAGGTTGTATATTTCGCCAGGGCCGAAATTGCCATATCGTAAGCATCAATCCGCAAACCTCATTACCCCCATGGAACGCCTTTTCTTTACCCATCCTGCACGTTGTCCCACGTTTGGAATTGCTCCCGCGGGTTTAAAATATGGAACCCGCGCTTCCTTGTTGGCGATCGGGCTCATGTCGCTCGCCGGCGGGGCTGCGTTTGGAGCAAATATCACGTCAACCTTCGGTATCAGCGGTACGGACCTCTCGATTGGCGCCAACTATTCGCCGGCCATCACGGTGACAAGCGCCACGACGAGCGATGTGGTATTGAGCGGATCCTTCACCAACGGCACGGCCTTCACGACAGAATCGAGCACGCTGAATTTCGGCACGCTGGACGACACCGATACCACCCAGGCGCTCACGATCGCCGATGGGACCATCACCTTGAATAGTGCCGCCAACTCGGTCGGAGGGTCCAATGCCGCCGATATTCTCTACGTGAAGAGCGGCGCGAACCTGACGATGAACGGCGGGCTGGAAGCCAGCGTGACGGGTCGTTTCGATGTCGCGGGTACGGTGACGGTCGGCGGGATGCTCAGCGGGACAGGGAACATCACCCAGACTGGCGGAGGCACGCTGGTATTGGGCGGGGTCAACACAAACAGCGGGAGTCTAACCCTGAACGCGGGCACCCTGCAACTCGACGGCACAGCGGCCATGAGCACCGCATCTGCGTTTACGATGGACGATAATAACACGACGCTGCAATTGCGGGCCGACACCAGCGGCACGTTTTCGCCGGCGAGCGTGGCCTTCGTTGGCGCCGGGGCGTATAATTTCGACGTCAATCAGTTGTCTTCCGGCACTGGGCAGACGCTCACGCTTGCGGGGACGCTGGCGATCCCCAATAACAGCACGCTCAACGTAACGGGCGGCAACGGGTACGCGCTCGGTCTCGGAGCCGTCACCACGGGCGCCATTTTGACGGTGAACGCCACCACCGCCGGGGTAAATATCGCCTCGATGTCATTGCCGAGCGGTGTGTCAGTCATTGGTCTCGAAGGGAGCGGCCCGATTACCATTGGCACCTTCGCGGGAGATAACGTCACTTCAAACAATACGAATTTCACCCTGAACTTGACCGGCGCGAACACAACCATCGGGACTGTGGCTTTCTATAGCAATGCAGGAAATAACACCGCTCCTGATGCGATCAACGTCACCAGCGGCAGCAGCACTATCGGAAGTATTTCGGAAGATCCCGGTGGTAGCGGCGCGTATGGCGTGCTGGATATTACCGTGAACGGTGGCACCTTGACCCTTTCGGGATCTGTCACCGGCATTGAATATCATAACACTTCCTATTGGTCCCTGGTCAGCGGCACATTGAACCTCAACAGCAACGGAGCGGTGGGCATCCCAGGCTATGTCTTTGTATCCGTCAACGGAGGAACGCTCGACAATACCAGTGGCTCCGCGGTCACCCTCACGGCGAATAACGGGTGGAACGCCAACGGCGACTTCACCTTCGGCGGCACCAACCCGCTGAACCTCGGCGCCGGAGGGTTTTCCGTGTCTGGAACCAGCGTGGGAGTGACCACCCGCACCATCACGACCAATGGCTCCGGGGCGCTAACCATCGGTGGCGCGCTCAGCCCGGGCTCCTCCACCGGCGTGGACCTGGCAAAGGCCGGCCCGGGCACGCTGACTCTTTCCGGCAACAGCTCCACGAGTTTCTCCGGTACGACCACCGTCCTGGCTGGCACGCTGATCGTCAGCGGGAGTCTGAGCGGCGGGGTCACGACGGTGGGCGATCCTGAAAACCCGAACACGGCGGCCATCATGGAAGGCACCGGCCTGGTCGGGGCCTTGACGGTGGGCGCGAGCGCCGCCAATACCGGGGCGACCCTGGACCCCGGCAACGTCTCGGGGCCTGCCACAGGTACGTTGAGGACCGGCGCGCTCACCTTCTCCGGCACGGGGGCGAACCTGGCCATCCAGCTTGGAAAGACGACATCGGGGAACCCCTTGGCGGGTACGAACTTCAACTCCGTCACCACCACCGGAACCCTGACGCTGGGCGGAGCCAATCTGGCGCTGACGCTTCAGAGCGGGTTCGCCACCAGCGGAGACGCGCTTTACTTCATCATCAACAATACCAGCGCGCAGACCGGCGGCGCCGCAAACCTGGGCGAGCTGAGCTACGGCGGCGTATTGCTCGGTCAGGACGCCACCTTTACCGCAGGCGGCCAGATGTTTGAGATCAGCTACGATGCCGATACCACAGGCCAAACCTTTGACGGAACCGGCAACGACGTGGCTCTGGAGGCCGTGCCGGAGCCAGGCGCCCCGGTATTGCTGGCGGGCTGCCTGTTCCTTTTCCTTGGTTGGAATATGCGCAAACGAAGATCCAAAAACCTACCGGCGACTTGATAAACCAGTACTTTAGTTCTGCTTCTGGCAGGTCCTAACCCCGGTTGACCTTCCCCCAGGCTCATGAACTATATTAGCCCTGCCATATCTGTTCCCCCTCCTGCGGAGCAATGGACATCCCCAATATTCCGTGAGTGCTAAAAGCTCTCCTCCATCGGACCGCTCCGACCGGCTTCGGTCCGTCGGTCAGCGGGCGGCGTCGGCCGGCTTCACCCTGGTGGAAATGCTTGTCGTCGTGGCGATCATCGCGGTCATGACGGCGCTGCTGGCGCCGGCGTTCAGTAGCATTGCCGGCGGTCAAAATCTGGCTACTACTGCGTCCGATCTCCAGGGAGTGCTGGAGCAGGCGAGGGCCTATGCAATGTCGAAGAACGTCTATGTTTACGTCGGGTTCGAGGAGGTGGACGGCAGCAAGCCGGCATCACTGGCGCCGCAGGTCTCCGGCACAGGCCGTCTCGCCGTAGCTATTATGCAGACGAATGACGGCGATAACGACTTTCAGACCGCCTCATGGAGCCCGGGCTCCTGGCTCATGGAAATCGCGCCGCTCCGGCATTTCGAGAATGTTCATCTCACAGCGACCGCCCTCCCGTACACCGGCAATCTGGCCAGGCCCTCCGGCAACGTGCTGCAGGTGGGAGGGCCGGCCGACGCGACTTCCAATAACTGGTTCGATTTTCCGCTCGGCAGCACCGCTTCCGGGCATGTCCAGTACACGTTTTCCCGGGTGTTTTACTTCGATCCGCAAGGAACGCCCTGGGTTTCGACCGCCACCAGCACCAGTCCGCTGGTCTATCCTTACCTTGAGCTCGGGCTCGTACCCGCCCATGGCAACATAGCCTCCACGGGATCGAATGCCGCCGTCATCCAGATCGACGGAATTACCGGCGCAACCCAGGTGTACCGCCCATGAACCCTGCCCGGTATCGAAAGCAGCGCGCCTTCACGCTCGTCGAGGTGAGCCTCGCCATGGGCGTGGCCGCGTTCTGCCTGCTGGCGATGATCGGGCTGCTGCCCATGGGCATCAACAGCAACCAGGCGACGGTGCAGCAGATGACGGCGGCAAGCCTGGCGCGGACGATCAGCGCGGACCTGCGCGCCACGCCGGACGTTTCCGGTACCGCAACGCTCTCGCCGGTCTTGAAGATGGTGGTGCCCGGAGTCGGCACAGCCAGCAGCGGCACCATGGAGAGCATCTACTTTGCCAGCGACGGGACGGCCGTCAGTGCGGTCAATGCCAAGGCCAACCCCGCGAAGGAAACGCCGGCCTATCGCGCCACGGTCACCTTCCTGCCGCCGCAAACCGGCCGGGCGGCGACCCAGGTGAGGATATTCATCACGTGGCCCGGCATGGCCGATTCCAATTGGGCTGTTCCCCCCGCGGCTTTTACCGGCTCCTACGAAGTGATGACGGCCCTTGATTGTAACTGACATGAAACGGCGGCCGATCCCTGATGCCGCCGGCTTCACGATCATGGAGTTGATGGTTTCAATCTCCTTGCTCGTCGTGTTGCTGGCCTTGGTAATGCAGATGACCGATAGCACCACGCTTACCACCACCGGCAGCCGCAAACATTTGGATGCCGACAGCGAGGCCCGCACCGTCTTCGATCTCATGTCGGAAGATTTCGACCGGATGGTGAAGCGGCCTGACGTGGATATTCTCTTCTCCATGCCGCGGGGCGCCGGCGGCGCCAGCGGCAGCAGCGATGCGATGTTCTTCTTCAGCGAGGCGCCCGCTTTTTTCGATCCGGCCACGCAACCCTCGGGCATCAGCAGCCCTCTCGGCCTCATCGGTTATCGCATCAATTCCAATTATCAACTCGAGCGGCTCAGCAAGGGCTTGAATTGGGACAACACGGATGCCGGGGGCACGGCCAATGGCGTGATTTATCTAAGTTATCCCAATCCCGCAACCTCCGGCACGGGAATCCCCGACCCGGGCAGTACCATTGCGGGCGTCTGGGGAGGCTCGTCCGGCAGCACCATTGGGACGGAGGCCAATTCTTATTCCGACGGAGTTGATGCCACCGATTACCACGTCGTCGGGCCGCAGGTATTCCGGATGGAGATCAGCTTCCTGCGGACCGACGGCATTACCTCCCAAATTCCTGTCACTCCATCGACGCCCACCGGCATCCAGAACTACCCCTCGACCTATGGTGTGACCACGACGATCTCGCCCTCCGCCGATGATGATAGCGCCGGCGACGGCGGCCACGGGTCCTTTCAATTGGGATCGCGCTGGTACAACTCATCCACGCAGCGCGGCTACATCTGCGTAAACGACACGTCGAAATATGCGCCGGCCGTGCACGGCTCAGCCCAATGGGCGCCCATCGGCTTGCATGATGTATCCGCCATCATCGTGGATCTGGCCATTCTTGATAACAGCAGCCGGAAACTGCTTCCGGCTGCGGGGCTCAACACCATGGCGGAGGCTCTGGCCGATGCCTCGGACAACATGACAGGTGCGCAGGCCTGGACGACCCTTGTGCAACAGCCGCATGGCTATTCCGGGGCCTTCCCGGGCGTGCCCGTCGCGGTCGCGGGCCAGGTGCGCTTTTATGAGCGTTACTTTTACCTGAACTACATCCCGAGATGAAAACGCCTCTCTCCAGGAATGCGAACCCGGCATCATTACCTCCGGGACTCCGCCGCGGGGCGGCGCTCGTGATCGTGCTCGCTTTCATGGTGCTGCTGGCCGGCCTCATTGTCGCGTTTTTCTCCCGCGCGATGTCCGAGCGGGCGGTGTCCGATTCCAGTGCGAATAACACCCGGGCGGATATTTTTGCCCAGGGAGCCATCAATTCGATCATCGGCCAAATCGAGCAGGAGATCGCCGCCGGCTCCGGTACCTCGGGCGTGATGATCGACGGCACCACTTATACCATTTACACCCCAGTCAATCCTGCTGATGCCACGCCGGCCATCGCCGTGAATTCAAAGGGGGGTGATCCATACACCTATGCGCCGAACCTGCTGAAGGAAAGCGCTTACGGAGTTCCATTTTACAGCGGAACCAATTACCCGAATGGACCGGCGGCCTCTGCGAACGCGACGGCGATCACTGCCGATAATTACTCCCTCAACGGCTTCCGTCTACGCAAATTCAAGTGGAACGATCCGGACCTGATGCCGGCGGCTTCCACTTACAATACGGCGGGCACGCCGTTTCAGGTGCCCTCATGGATCGTGGTGCAGCGGAATGGGGGGAACCCTACTCAACTCAACGCCGCCATGGTGACATCCGCCACCAATGGAAGCGCCGTCATTGGACGCTACGCCTATGCGATGTACAACGAGGGCGGGTTGCTGGATGTGAACGTGGCCGGCTTTCCGAATAGCGGCAATATTTCCACTCCGCCGCCCTCCGCCCTGGAGACCTACAAGAACGCGCAGGCTTATGCGGATTTAACGACGATTGGTTTGACTCAAGGGGAAGTCAATCAACTCGTCGCGTGGCGTAATTACGTCGAGACGAATCCCCAGGGAAGCTTTCCGAATTACTCAGGCCTGAATACCGGCAGTTATTGCCAGTTTGTGAACTGGAACCCATACGGGTTTATGAGCCTCGGGTCGATGCCGGGGCCTGTTGTGGGCAAGACCGACCGCGCTTTTTCGACGCGTCATCAGTTAATCGATTTCTTTAACACGCTTGCCTCGCAGCCGGGTAATTACAACCAGAGCGCGATGGATGGGACGATCCTCACCTACCTCACCCATTTCTCGCGTGGCCTGAACCAGCCTTCGTTCACCCCGGATCCGAATCGCCCCCTGGTGCTCCCGGAAACCCAGGGCGGCAATGACCAGTATGGGAACGACACTCCCGATAACCCCGCTTTCCTGAGCATCCGCGTCCCGGCAAGCGGCGTGCTGGTGCGCAACGACGGGTCGCTGGGGCAGCCGGGCGAGCCACTGGTGAAGAAGCGCTTTGCCCTGAACCGGCTGGCATGGATTACCTATCTTGGGCCAAGCGCGACCCGCAATGTGACCAATCCTTCCGCCTCCGGCTCGGATGCGGATATTTACGCGCTGGAAAATACCTATGGCGTGCCCGTCTCGTTTCTGCAACAGGGGACCGGGGGAAGCAACGGGAATATCCGCAAGTACTTTGGGCTGGTGTGGAGCGGCTCAAATTGGAATTACAGTTCCGAAGCGTCGGGTTCCGGTATCCAGACATTGCAGACAGTGGCAAACGCCGGGAAGGAGCCGAACTTCTTCGAGCTATTAAAGGCGGCAATCGATGTCGGATCGCTCGCGAAGGTCGATACGGACAATGGCTCCGACGGAGATACGCCCGCTGTGCCGGGGCAGTATGCCACCGATGTATCCGTGGATAACGCCATCATGCAAATTGGAGCCAATATCATAGACCAGGCGACGACGGACAATTTTCCAACGGGCATCAGCTTTACCGCCACGACAGGCTCAAGCAATACGGTGTATGGGGTTAAGAATCTGCCTTACATCAATCGGGTTCGCACGGCCATGCTGCCACTCGTTTCCGGATCGATGGTGATAGTGACCCAATCCGGAAGCCATACTTATGGTCCGCAAGGGCCGAATGGGGCTGGGATTACTTATATTGATGGAAAGACAATCCTCAGCGGCTCGGTAACAAATACCGGGGTGATGGCAAATATAGAATTCCCCGAAATCTGGAATCCGAACGACTGGAATACGAGCACGACGCCCTATCTGAATCAAACATTAGGGGTGGTTGGCCCGCAGCAGTTCCGGATTTACGCCCAGGGTACCACCACATGGCCGGTGGGCCACATTACTTTGGATGGCAGTTTCAACGGAAATAATAGCGGTAATTACAGTCCAAGTTCCCAGGCTGATCCTTCGACTTCGCCCGGCTACTCAAGCATGTATGGCTTTCTCTTTGGATCAGGTTTCTGGGGCGGGGTGAATCCGGGGATGTCCATGCAAAGCACGTTGATGACCTTCAATATTCCCGCCACGGCCGCCGGGGCTGCGCTGTTCCGGGAACCGACGCTTCTTTACATGCCGAATCAACCGGCGGCATGCGCGTTGAGCGCCACCGGTATGAATGTCTCCAATAGCGCTCTGGGCGCCATAGCCACGTCCAGGGATGCCAGTTTCTTCGCGCCAGGAGGCGGCCTTTACGCGGTGGAAACGGGGACTTACAACCTGCCGAAGGCAGGGCAGGCTTATGTCGGGTTCTACGTGGGAGCCATCCCGCGTTGCTGGCATAATGCCGAGTATAATTGCATCCTTGGCACTGACGAAATGCAATATCTGCCTGCTTACAACACCTTTACAGGAACCTATTATTTGCAGTGCAGCAATGGCAATGGCGGATGGATAACCTACGATACGAAAACCGCGGGCGTATATTCCGAACAAATCGGGGGAAGTTTATATGATCCTGGCGTCGGTTTCGCCAGCGGGTCCAGCGTTGGGGTCGCCGATTTCCGGGCAATCGATCCGCGTACCAGCCGTTGGGGTTTCATTCCGAACAACAACATTTCAGCGCCGATCGCATTGAACCTGGCGGATGGAACGCAGCAGACAGAGCGCCCGGCTGGCAGCGCAGGTTATAATTTCCAAATCTATAAGGATGCCGGCGGCTCCTCTAAGTTTCCGCCCCCTGCCGGATGGCTTTCTTCAGCGAGTGGCTATGGATGGTACATGAATACCAACGTTTTTGGGTTGTTTTCACAAAACCTCGTCTCAGGTTCGAACTATTATCAGGATCCGGACGGCGTGGTCCGGCGCGCTTCGGGCGGTCTGGCTTCGACGGCGACATTGGCCGGGCTCCCAATGGCCACTGCGAATACCGACTCGGCGCCCACGAATCCCGCTCTTGTCAGGACAGCCCAGAGCAACAGCAGGCCGATGGTTTTGAATCGGCCGTTTCAATCCGTGGCGGAGCTCGGTTATGTCTTTTCAGGGACGCCCTGGAAGAATATCGATTTCTTTACGCCCGAAAGCGGGAACGCGGCGCTCCTGGATGTTTTCTGCATCAACGATTCCTCGGACTCCCAGGAGATGGTAAGTGGGAAGGTGGATCTCAATACCAGACAGGCGCCGGTGCTTCAGGCGATCCTGTCCGGCGCCTATGCCGATGAACAAACCGTTCATTCCACATCGCAGCCTGCCTCCAGTGCGCTTCTATCGGGCACACTTTCGTCGGCCATTGCCAATGCGCTCGTAACACGAACCATTCCCACTTCCTCAGGCGGGAAGGGCTTGCCGCTTCGGAACATCAGCGAGCTTGTGGGCAGGCTGGCAAAGCCGCTGACGGGAGTTCAGCCGCCTTACAACGGCGCAACCTGTTACGACGGCTTTTCCGCTGATCTGGCCCCAATCTTTTCGAACGCCACGAATTTACCGAATATTCAGCGTTACTATGAATCGACGGTTCGCGCGCTGGCTAATACGGGGCAAACGCGGGTCTGGAATCTCATGTTTGATGTCCTGGCCCAGACGGGGGTTTATCCGGCTTCAAGAGCTTCGTATCTTGGGCCGGATTCCGCGAAGGGTCTCGATGGCGATTTTATGGTGGAAGGCGAGCGGCGTTACTGGGTTCACGTCGCGATTGATCGCTACACCGGCGCCGTCCTTGATGAACAGATCGAGCCGGCAAACGAAAATTAGCCGAATAATGGCCGCGAAACCGCCGAAGAGTAAGTCAGGCCGTGATTTCCTTCAGCGAACGGAACCGGCCCCGCTCTCCGCGCGAACGACCGCGTTTGTTATCAAAGGGGATCAACTCAGAAGCATCGGCCAGACGCGGTCGATGTGCAGAATGAGTTCCCCGAAAAGTGTATTGGCCCAGGCAAACCAGGGCCGCGTAAATTGGCTCGCATTGTCTTTCCAGAATGCTTCATGCATAAAACCGGTTCCGCCGTGGCTGCCCTTTAGCTGCGCGAGGCAGGAAGCGACCTCCGCTTCCGAGGTGCTGGTGAGAGCTTGCATGATAATGGCCATCGGCCAAATCCAACCGAGTCCGACATGGGGTCCGCCGATGCCGCTGCCGGAAATCCCCTGAAAATAGTAGGGATTATGTTCGCTCAAAACAAACGAGCGAGTTCGCTTGTAAAGGGAATCGTCCGCGTTCATATAACCAAAGTATGGCAGGCTCAGCAAGCTGGGGATATTCGCATCATCCATGAGGTACTGCGCGCCAAATCCGTCGATTTCATAGGCGAATATCTCGCCGCAAACGGGATGCGGAACGACGGCCTGGGAACGAAGACCTTGATCGATGGCGTTTGCCAATTGTTCCGCGCGCGTGGCCATGGGATTTCCCCCCTGCACCATGCGAAGCAATGGGATCGCGCGCCGTAACATGACCACGGCCATTGCGTTCGCAGGGATCAGAAAGGGTAAGTTCGCGGCATCATCGGAAGGCCGAAAGGGACTCTTGCTAAGGCCGCACCGGCGCGCGGGCTGGCCGCGTCCACCGAGTATCAATGTTTCGTGGGGACGATTGGACTGGCGGGCGAAACGGTAAGGCGGGTCATCACTGGTCCCCTCCTGTTGCGCCTCGATGGTATCGAGAATCAACTCGACGGCCCGGAGCCAGTTTCCATCAAAGCAGGCGGAATCGCCCACGTGATCGTAATAGCCCACGCAAAGCCGGAGGACGGCGCACAGGCTGTCGAGTTCATACTTTCGCTCATGCACGCCGGGGCGCATTTCGGTAAGATCAGTAATCCACTCGCTGGTCCGGTTGCCATCCTCGAGAAAGGCGTTGGCGTAGGGATCGATCTGCAGGCATTTCCACTGCCGCCGCATCAATCCCTCCACCATCTCCCGCAGCGCCTCGTCGCGGCGGAGAAAGGGCAGGTATGGCCAGACCTGGTTGGTGGAATCGCGCAGCCACATCGCGTCGATATCGCCGGTAATGACGAAAGTATCGGGAAGTCCCTCGGAATCGTGTGAAAAGTGGACTGTCGTATCCAGTGTATTGGGAAAGCAGTTACCAAAAAGCCACGCAATCTCCGGGTCCCGAATGCGGGCGGCCACTTCCTGTGTCACCTGGTCGATAGCCGTGCTCACGAAGCACCGGTTATCCGCGGCGGGACGAAGATTGAGATACAAAGAGGACATCGTGTTTGTGCGGTGAGGCGATGTTTTAGCGATTTCCCGGCGCTCTGGCAATTCAGGCGCCCACAGCGTTGCGGCGGATAATGTCGCTGTAAACTCGGGCGCTCAGCTTCGGGGTGCGTTCGAGGGTTTCGTAATTCACATAGCAGATGCCAAACCGCCGGGTATATCCGAAGGCCCACTCGAAGTTATCCATGAGGCTCCAGCAAAAATAACCCCGCACGGGATGGCCTTCCGCCACGGCCCGGTGAAGGGCGGTGAGGTATTGCTGAAGATACATCGCCCGGGCGGTATCCCATATTTCACCGTTTGCATCAGGGCGATCCGGGTATGCGGCGCCATTTTCCGTGATATAGATGGCCGGTACTTTCCAGAGCTCGGAAGCGAAGCGTGGCGTCCAATAAAGAATGGAGGGACCGATGAAGAGCCACGGCATCTGGAGACGGGGATAGTTTTCATCGCACGGGATTTCCGCCCATCCCGCGGGAGACTCGGGTGCGGCGCGGATGTAGGTAGGCGCGTAAAGATTGAAGCCGAGAAAATCGATGGGCGTGGAGATCGTGCGCATTTCCTCATCCGTGAAATGCGGCGCGTCCGGGCCGGCCTGATCGAGGTATGAGGGATGATACGCGCCTTCCATGATTGGCGTCAGGAACATCCCTGATCTCGCTCGCATCGCTTCCTTGGCCGCCCGGATATCTTCGGGCGTCTCGCGGACGGGGACGCAAGCGTCGATATTCTCCGCAAGACCGACAGGGACCCGATTTCCGGAAATGGCGCGAATCGCCTGCACGGCAAGCCCGTGTGCGTAAATGGCGTGATGCCGCGCCTGGTTTAGTACACGGCGCGTGGCGCGCTTGCCGGGCGCAAAGACCTCTTCGGACGCGCCATATCCTTTGTCCAGGAAGCACATGAATTCATTGATCGTGAAGATACCGCTGAGCCGGTCGTGCAAATGACTTACGGTGTAACTTGTGTAATCCGCGAAGGCCTGGGCGCAATCCTTCGACTCCCAGCCACCGAACCGGTCTTCCAACGCCTGGGGCAGATCCCAGTGGAAGAGCGTCATCCAGGGCTGGATGCCGGCCGCAAGCAATTCATCCACAAGGCGCTGGTAGAAATCGAGACCGGCGGGATTGGGTTTTCCCACCCCGTCCGGGAAGATGCGGGACCAGGAGACAGAGAAGCGATAGGCTTTCAGCCCAAGCTCCTTCATCAACGCGACATCTTCCTTGTACCGGTGATAGTGATCGGTGGACCGGTCGCCATTATGATCCATCGCGATTGCGCCGGGGCGCCTGGAAAAGACATCCCAGACGGACGGGCCGCGGCCATCCTCTTGCGCGGCGCCTTCCAGTTGATATGCGGCGGTCGCGGCGCCCCACAGGAAGCCGGTTGGAAAAGGACAGTAATTTTGGTTAGTCATGAGATGAGTGGTTTGGCGGCTTATTGGTAAGCGGGAGATGCGGCAGTACAATGGGTGTGCCGGCCCAATAGAAGAGAATCCCGCCGATGCCGGCGGCAACCAATCCAGCCAGCGCCAACGCGGAGGGAACCAGCCAGGTGCTGAACAGCAGCGGGAAAATAACGTGTTCGGGGTGGGCTGGATCGTAGTAAATCAACGCGGTGGTCGGCAGGCCGTCGTCATCAGTCAGGGGATAGATGGGGCCGCCGTTGCTGCCGATATTCGCGCGCACCCGGACCACCCGGCCTGTATCCGTGGTAAAAGAGAACACATTCCAGAAGACGTAGCTGCGGTCATTCGGCTCGCGCAGCGCGGCGATTTGCGCATCGGAGGTGAGCGTTATTGGCGGCAGTCCCTGCTTTGTTTTGATCACGCTTACCGCCTCCGCGGTGGCGCGCCGTCCGCGGCAGACCAACAGGAGCGGACGCCAGAGCTGGCTCGCCCCAAAAAGAAAGAGGGCGATGCCGGCAATCGCCATCAGGGCCTTCGCCTTGCGATAGCCGGGTACGTAAGTGTCGGGACTGTTCATGCCGCGAGTGCCTCCTCGACGCCGCGCTTATAGATGACGCCCGCTTTTTCCAGGCGCTGGAAGTAAAAGGTGAGGAGGACGCCGATGGACCCCATGACGAACATCCATAAGTAACCGCTCATGTAGTCATACTTCATCGGCGCATAGCCGGAAGCGAGGATGGGCTGCGCGATCGTGAGATGCCGCGCGGTGGCCGCCGTCCGCACCCGGTCGTAAAAGGATCGTGCCCGGGCCGCGTCCGGTCCCAAGGCGGCGCTCAGTTTTCGACCGATCGGATCGTCAAGGGTGGGGGACAAAGCCGCGCCCGGCGCAAGCACCGCGGTGACCGAGATGCTCCTGGGCCGCGGACCGGGCGCTACGCGGACCGCGCTGGACTGGCCCGGAATGCGGAGTGCGGACGCCAGGGCGGTGAGGTGTTGAAACGGGTCCGGCTCATGGCCAAAGAGCCCCAGCACCGCATTGACCGCGCGCGTCACAGGGGAAACGTACGAGGGCACCGGTTCCTCGACTGTCATGAGATTGAGCATCAATGCATGGACATCCCAGTGTGTCGCGGGAGAGCCGCGCCGCAGCAGGTCCGGCGCGCGCTGCGCCACTGCGGCACCCACCTCCGATTGGATGCGCGCGACGGCATCCGTTTCATCGCCGGTGGCCGGCAGAAGCGCGCTGGCAATCAGGTTGCACCCATGCCTGCTTTGCGCCGCGGCGGGGCGCAAATCAATGAAGTCGGGATCGCGGCGCTGCAATGTTTCGACAAATTGATCCAACTCCTGCGGATCCGGGCGGTAGTTTGCCTCCAGTTGTATCTGGATGGCAGGGCGTTCCGTCGCGGAGAGCAGTTGGCCGTCATCGTCGAGCAGCCGGTTGCCGAGAACTTGTACCACTTGTTGACGGAATGCCTTCGCCGCCACCGCCTGGCTTGCATCGATTTCCGCCAGTCGTTTTGAAATCGCATCGATACGCTGCTGGTATGTGCGTCGTTTTTCCTCGCTGCCGGTGGTCGCTTTTTTAGTGATCAACCTGGAGTTCTCCGCGGTCAGCTTCTCCTTCTCGGCGGCGAGCGCCTCGCTTGCCGTGTCGCTTTGCCGGATTTCCCACGTCCTGCCGTGCGATTCAATGACGCCGGTGGCGGCCCAGTTGCTCACGGACCATTGGGGCCGGTCCAGCGAGGCGATCAGGCGGGTGCGTGTCACCGGCTCGCGCAGGACCACCCGCGTCATATCTCCCGCCGGCGGCTGGTAGAGATGGGCATATAGCGTCACAAAGAGGCCGACCCCATTGAGGGTAATCAACGTGGTGATGCGTCCCACGATCGTACCTCCGGCGCCGAAGGTGCCCATCAGATCGCGCCGCACGTAATCATAGACCAGCGGAATATATAGCATTCCCATCAGGATGCTGAGGATCGAGATGCTCTCCCCAAAGATGATGATCTCCACCAGCGTGGGGCGCTTGTCCGGCAGCAAGTACTCCACGTAGCCATAGTAAGAAACATTTGCCAGCAGCAGCAGCATCAGCACCGTCTGGTAGGCGCGCATCCGGTTAAGCCGGTCCGCGATCATCGTAAGAAAGCCGATGACAAAGAGGTTCAGCACGCCGCCAATCGCCACGTTGACCCCCATCTCCTGCTTGGTGTAACCCCATTGAACGGTGTAGAGCAGATTGCTCAGGGCGCCCAGGCCGGAGTAGAAATTGAGACAGGAATTGCCGAAGACCAGCAGATAGACCGGCCAGAGTTCACGGCTTACCAGGTCGCCCAGCACGTGGCGGATGCTGAGACGCTCCCCCCGCAGCGCACTTTTCGGGTTCACCTCCTTGATGCCAAGGATGATGATGAAGAGCATAATCGCAAGGAAGAGAGACGCCGACCAGTAGATGACCCACTCGCCCTCAAGCCGGATGCCGGCCAGGTAGGTCACATCGTCAAACCGGCCCAGCATCACAAAGTAAAAGATCAGGGTGGCCAGGTTCGAAACCCAGGACATCGCGCCCGTGGCCCAGCCTCTCTCCTGTGGCGGAATGATCTCCTGCTTGAGGGCCTCGATGGGCGCTCCCAGCGCGAAGCCGCATTGGTATAGCAAATATGAAGCAATTAGGAACCAGAGATTCGGCATCAATGGCATCAGCGCCATCCCCGCGAGCATTCCCACCCATGCGATGATGATGAAGGGCTTCCGCCGCCCGTAGCGAGTCCAGATCCGGTCGGATAGGAAACTGGCCACCGGCGATACGATAATCCCCAAAATGCCAGGCAGGCTCAGGATGAAGGTCAGTCCTGCCGGATTATCGATAAATTTCTGAAGGGAAAAGAGAAAGGCCGTCCCCACCACCCCGCCATTGAAGGTGAATGAGGCCCACGGAAGGATGGCCAGGACGATCCAGAATTTGGGGACCGATTTCTTGCAGGTAACGATCATTTAACAGGGGGAAAGGAAGGGCCGGGAGCGGTCCCAGACCATCCCGGCTGGAAAATATTTTGTAAAGCGGAAATAAAGCGCTTGCATAGCTATAAAAATCGCTTTATAGGTGCTGCCATCAACCCCCTCGATGATTCCCCGCCCCGCCATCTTTCGGAACCGGCTGCGCCACAGCGGCCAACGGAACGGCTTCACGCTCATAGAGTTGATTCTGGTCGTGGGGATTATGGTCCTGATGATGGGGTTGTTGATCCCCGCTTTCAATCCCCTAAACAGCGCGGGCAACTTCACCAAAGGCGTTTACGATATCGCCGGCGTGCTGGACGAGGCGCGCACCTACGCCATGGCCAATAACACCTACGTCTGGGTCGGTGTCACGGAAGAGGATGGCTCACGTCCCTCCACCACTCCGTACACCTCCGGAACGGGCCGTGTCGTCATTTCCGTAGTGGCATCCCAGGATGGCACGCGGTATAGTGACAGCGGCGCAAACCCGCCCGCCTTTGGAGCGGGGCAATCCCTCAATCAGGTCCGCCTGGTTGCAGTGGCCAAGCTCTTGAAAGTCAATAACGTACACCTCGGCACCCTGAATGTCGGCTTGAACGCCAACATCCCGCCCAGGCCCACCGTACCGGCAGCCTACCAGGTGGGCGATCCCTCTTTTGCGGACCATTCCACCGGCACGGCGGGCGAGAACGTGCCCAACACCACCACGTTCACCTATCCGCTCACCGTGGCCCAGATCACCTCCAACCCGCAGTACACCTTTTCCAAGATCATCGAGTTTGACCCGAGCGGCGAGGCCAGCAAGATCGATGAGAACACCTTCTCCGGACCGGGCCCGCAGCCGGCGATGGAATTTGGCCTGCAGCCTGCTAATGGCAGCCTCGTGAGCCCCCTTTATACCGGCACCAGCGCCGACCGCGCCGGCGCTGCGATCCAAATCGAGGGCATCAGCGGAAAAGTTCGCATCTTTAGATCATGACAACGCCTCCACTCAGATCAAAAGCCGCTTTCTCCCTAGTGGAGGTGACCTTGGCAATGGGCATTGCCTCCTTTGCCATGCTGGCCATCTTTGGGCTGCTGCCTGCCGGCCTCATGAGCAATCAGGCATCCACGCAGCAGACACTGGCCACCAATATCGCCACCTCGGTCGTGAATGATCTTCAGCAGGTGCCCTCCAACAGCGCCATCGCCGCAAGCTCCGGCACGCTTTCCTCCGTCTCTTCCCAATACGGCATCGATGTCAGTAAAACCTACGCCAGCAGCGCCCCCCTGCGTTTTTACGTGGATCAAAGCGGCGCGTTGCAGCCCACCGCCAGCACCGCGCGGTATGTCGTTTCCCTGACTCTCGCCCAGCCTCCCGCCGGTTCGAGGCAGGCGACCAAGGGTGCCGTTACCTTTGGCTGGCCGGCGGCCGCCGCGAATCCCGTGGATCATGTATCGGTTTTTCTCGCGCTCGACAGGAACTGATCGGTGTGGGGGAGGGAGGGGGTGCACTGCGTCCGCGGAAGCATTTACCTTGGTGGAACTGCTCGTTTCCATGGCCGTGCTTGGGCTTATCGTTTTCATGATCTCCCAGATGACCAACAACGCGGCCTCCGTGGTTGCCAGCAGCGGCAAGCATGTCGATACCGACACCGAGGCGCGCGTCATCTTTAACCGGCTAGCCATCGAGATCGGCGGGATGGTCAAGCGTTCCGAGGTGGATTACTCCCTCTTCAAGCAGCCCGCATCGACGCTCTCCGCCGTTTACGGCAGCTTGACCGAGCCGGAGAACTTACAACCCGGCAATGACCAGCTTGCCTTCTACACAGAGACGGAGGGCTACGGGAATACGCAGCTCGTCGGCGGCCTCAAGGCGAATGCCTCCCTCGTGGCCTACCAGGTGGCGACAGACCCATACACCCATGCCCCGGCTCTCCTCAGGTTGAGCCAGCAGCTTGGCTGGGAGCCCGGCGCCGGAAGTGCCTGGCAGGCGATCAGTTACCTGCCCATCACGATGAGCCAGCAATGGGGCAGCCTCTTTTCCAGCGGCTCCACGGGCGATTTTGAAACAGTCGGCGACCAGGTCTTCCGGATGGAATACACCTACCTCCTCAAGCCCTCGGCCACCGGCGGCGCCAGCCGACTCTCCATCACTCCATGGGATGTCACCGCAACTACGCCGCCGCATACCTCCATCAACGGTTTTCAGGACGTAGCCGCAATCGTGGTGACATTGGCATTGCTGGACTCCCGCAGCCGCGCGGTGGTCTCGAATTATCAGAATTTGACCGCCATTTTTCCGGACGCGGTTGATTCATCGGGGGATTCCACCTATCATGGGGATGTCGCCGCGGCGTGGAACGCCAAGATCAATTCCAGCACCTTCGCGTCGCAGGCGGGCATCCCGCAATCCGCCGCCGGAGCCGTGCGCGTCTATGAGCGGTCCTTTCCCCTGGATACCCCGCCATAAAAGCAATTGCCGACCATGCGATTCCACCAACGCAATTCCAGACGGGGCGTGGCCCTCGTCATCATCCTGGCATTCCTCGTCCTGCTCGTAGGCGTGGCCATCGCCTTTCTTTCCCGGGCCATCACGGAACGGCAGGTATCCAACAGCAGCGCCGGCAACACCAAGGCGGACATCCTCGCCCGCGGCGGCCTGGACATCATCCTCGGCGATCTTAACCAGGAGATCGTCAATGGCTCGGTGACGCCGGCGCCCACGCCTACTCCGGGCGTGACGATTTATTTCCCCAAGGCCCCCGCCGACGCTGTCCCCGTGCGCGATGCCGCAGTGGCCGCTTTGACGGGCAGTCTTGCGATTCCAAATTTAATCCGCGTAAGCGGCACCGCGGCTCCCTCATCCCAGTCTCCCGAGGTGGAGACCGCGCTTGCCTCCCCCGGGGCTCTCTCAACCGGCACGTCCGCCAATGGAACCAGTGTGAATATTTCCCGTTGGAACGCCGGCTACATGATTCCGCTCTCGAACACCACAGGCACGAATTTCGACACGACGCCGGTGAGTTCGTTCGCGAGCGTGGCCCCCAGTTGGGTCATGGTGACCAGCACCGGCCCGGCCGTCATCACAAGCCCCACCAGTTCCGTCATTGGGCGATACGCCTACGCAATTTACGATGAAGGCGGCCTTCTCGATATGAACGTGGCGGGGTACCCTTCAAGTATCTCCGGCTCCGCCACGCTGGTCGGATTGAAAGGGTCCGAAGCCATGGCGGACCTCACGCAGATCGGGTTAACCCAAGATCAAGTCGATACTCTGCTCGGGTGGCGAAACTATGCCACCATCCAGCCGTCGACCGGCTCTCTCAGCGGCAGCTACAACCTGAGTGACGCCGCCTCGGGCTCCAATTACTTCCAATATGTGACGACGGCGAGCAATGGTTTCTTAACTCTCAACCCACAGATTTATTCAAACCGGACCGATCAGGCATTTAACAGCCGCCAGGACTTGATTAAATTGGCACGCGCCGAAAGTTGGAGCCCGAATGCGCTTCAATACATGGCGACATTTACTCGGGATATCGAGCAACCTTCGCTCTATCCAAATCCCAATCGGCCCGTTATAGTATCCGGTGTAGCTGGCACCAATCAGAACAGCTACAAGGCGACATACGCCGGGACTGGCAACGATGCGTATGGCTTGGACCGTACAGGAACCCCTTCGAAAGACATCAATCCACCGTTTCTTACGGTACGCGTTACGACACCATTCACGCGTCCTGATGGAAGCTATGCCCCGGTGGGTGATCCGGTTGTAAAGAAACGGTTTCCGCTATCGCGTCTTGCGCTCCTGACTACCGGCGCGACAGCCACACAGAGTCAGAGCAACCTGATTTACCGATATTTTGGGCTATATCGCACAAGCGGAACGGGGCCTTGGCTTTACAATCATGGCAATTCCACTGGAATTTATCGGCTGAGCGACGTGGCCGCTTTGGGGCGCGAACCGGATTTCTTTGAATTACTGAAAGCCGCGATCAACGTCGGGAGCATCGGCAAGGCATCCTGCTACAGCAGTAATACAATGTTCTATTACGAGATGGGGACGGCCGGTTATCTACAGGACTTCCGCGACAACCAAACTGCGCTCCAGATCCTCCAGATCGGCGCGAATATTATTGACCAATATAAGGCGGACGATTTCCCAACCCGCATCCAATTTTCCGGGGACCCCAACATCCCGCCCTATGAGGTAAGGGGAATGGAGGACTTGCCCTACCTATACCGTGTGCACAACTGGATTATGCGGGTTGGCTCCTCCGGCACGCAAGGCGTGCTGTTGTTCCAGCCGGAATTGTGGAATCCTAATAGTTATCCCGGAAGTTCGGCGGGACTTTCCGGGACTGCCGTCCCGTCCTATTTTCGGGTGAGGGTTGCCGATGATCCGAGCTCAAATGGTTCTCCTTTCACCGGTTTGTCCGCCATTTATAACAGCGGCGCTTCGACCGACTTTACCTCCTCTTCGCCTTTCAATAGCGGCACGACCCCCCTGCCGCTCACGTTCAATGCGGGAGAAATTAATGGTTACTGGGGCTTCCGTGAGCCCACGTTACTGGCTCAGATTGGCGTGCCCGGTTCGAGCCATCTCTCCGGAACGGGGTACACGGATTATCCCGTTTTTACCCCGAATCCAAATCGGATAATGACCGGTATATTTGTGGCGGAATTTCCATGGACAAGTAGTACGGCGGCGCCTACGGACGTATGCCATAAGGTTACCGCGAGTCCCAATGGGTACAATAGTTGCGTGCGTTACTACCTTCAATACGCGGATCCGTACGGGAACTGGATTACGTATGATGAGCAGCCGTTCCAACCGTTTGACAATTTTACGATGAGCACGTGGCCACCGACGACTCCAGAACTGCAGGAGTTCGCAACCACGGATTTTTATGGCGGTGCGCGGACAGATCCGCGAACGTCCCGATGGGGCTTCATCATCAGCGAGTATCTTCCGTCCATACCGATGGTGGGAACATCGAACTCGAATAACGAGTATTGCACCTTTCGGCCAGATGGCGGCATGTCTTACGGTTCCCACTGGGGACCCCGGTCCGATATTGGATTCGTTCAAGGGTACACTCAGGGTTATCCAAGCATATATCGCGGTTTCCAGCACGGTTACTGGACTGAAAACAGCATTCGGAATGTTTACCAGACACCGCCAGGCACTCCTGGCCAGCGCTACACGCGCGACCCCGATGGAGTGCCTCGCCGCGCGATGGGCGGCTACTGGAGCGACACCGCTAATAACGGTAATCCGAGTCCGCCAGTAACGAGTGGGACTAGCTCCACACTGCCTGTAATCGGCCTGCCGATGGCCACTGGCACCGGTTACTATGCGAGTCGTCCGACGATCCTGCATCGCCCATTCAGATCGGTCGCGGAACTTGGCTATGCTTTTAGCGACAATCCCTGGCGTAACCTGGACTTATCGTATCCAGAGAGTGGCTTTGCAGGGCTGATGGATGTCTTCTGCCTGAACGAAAACACGGATGCCAACGCGCTTGCGGCGGGCCGCGTGGATTTGAACACACGCCAGGCGCCGGTGCTCAATGCGATCATGTCAGGGGCGCTGTTGGACAAGGACGATCCTACCATGCCGCAGTTAAGTGGTTCTCAGATTGGGACGCTGGCGGCACAGTTGATTACCCGTACCTCAGGGAGCATGCCCTTGACTAACCGGGCCGATTTGGTTGGCTCGTGGAATCCCTCGACTCCCATCAGTTCGCCGACTGCCGCGGCCACCGCCCTGGCGAGCAATCCCGACCCCAACGCCTATTACAGCGGATTTTCGGCGGATATTGGGACTTTGCCCGGTATTGACGGCACACCGGTTTCGCTCATACCCCGCCAACGCGAAACGGTGATGCGCGCCCTTGCCGACTCCGGGACAGCCAGAGTTTGGAACTTAATGATCGATATTATCGCCCAGAGCGGCCGCTACAAACCCGGGGCGAAAAGTGTGGGCGGAGATTTCGTGGTCGAAGGAGAACGGCGTTATTGGTTGCACGTGGCAATCGACCGCGATACGGGACAGATATTGGATAAGCAATTGGAACTGGTGAACGAATGAAGAATCTTTGCCTCGCGATATTCTGTATTTTGAATGTCTTGTTATACAACGGGAAGGCGCAGGCGCCCGCCTCGTCCGCCAGTCCGGATGGACCGCCAGCGCTCCCCCTCCTTGCGCCGAAGCTGCCCAGTTGGTGCCAGTGGACCGTGGACTATCGTTATAAAACCTCGAACCCCCTCGACGCTCCGCGCCCCCAACAGAAGGTTGTGGTCCAGACTGGATCGATTCGGCATGAAGTTGAGAAGTTCGAGCGTGGATCCCAGGAAGAGAGTTGGGCGACCGGGCAGGCTGTGGTCGTGAAGAAATCCGATTCGCCGAGACTCGTTACGATCTTCAAGGATTCGACGCCGGGTGCTGAGTTTCCGGAATTCAATTGGATAGCGCTCTCAAACTTTAAGGGCAGGATGAAAATTGATGGGGTCAATTGCCTGATATTCCGGCAGATGATCACTCCTCTCAGAATCGGGCACCCTGAACTCTTTGGTTCCGCTCCTTCGTCGCCGAATGACGACGGAGCATTTGGAACTTCAAGAATTGAGGTTACCGCGATGATAGTGGAAAGCAGCCGTCTTCCATTAGAACTCCAAATGCCGACGGAAACCCGCCGCTATACCTTCCTCCAGCCCCCCGTCCAGATGCTGGAACCGCCGGCAGAGTTCTTAGCGGCGGCAAAGGAAGGCCAGGCTCGGATCGAGTCAACGACGCACCCCCTCTCACCGCCGTAATTTAGCGCTGCTCGATTAAAAGGCGCACCGTAAGCAGTGAGTGAGGCTCCAGCGGAGCCAGCACCATTTCGTTTTCCACCATTAGCGCGCCAAGGTTTTGTTCCAGCGTGCCGCAACGGAAGGCTTGGCGCACTCGGCGGTCTGGGATCGAGATTTTCGCGCAAACTGGATTGTCGGTGACGTTCGAGAGGATCGCGATAATACCGCTTCCGTCCGAAGCGGACCGTATGCCCTGCAGCATAGCCCCGGCGCCATGGACTTCGATCAACTTGCCTTCTATCGGGCCGTCGAGCTTCACAACAGGGTGGACCTCCGTCCGTTGTGCGGCCTCGGCGCCGGCGGCGGTGGAGGCTGCCGGGTCGAATCGCGGTTGCGTGGTCAGCTCGTAACGGAATCGCGCCGGGTCCGGCTGGCTTGGGCCGCGGAAGTTGACGTTGTAGTAATTATTCATCGCCCAGGAGAGCAGCAGCGCCGGGTTCTCGCGCGGGACCGATTGCTGTTCCTTGCCAAAATGGAAGCCGCCGATTTGCACGAGCGGATCGTCCGGACAGGCCAGCGTCACGCAGCCATCCCCGTTGTGCACCGCCACCCATTGGCCCGCGGTTACGTAATCGCGGCAGGTACCGGGCAACTGGCCGGTGTCAAATTCCGAAGGCTGATTGGCCGGGTCAAAATGGGCGCGCCAGCCTGTGAGCGCGAGGGGGAAGGCGAAGTAGATGCTTTCGGGCGTGGCGATATCCAGTTTCCGGAATGTGGCGAGCAGCTCGATGGCCGGGCGGTGTGCGGGGAGCTTGATCCGCTGCTCCAGCCCGTCCACGCCGGGGGCATCCGCCCAGCGGAAGGTGACGCTCGCCCCGTCTGGCTCGATGCGGGTCGCAAGGCTTTGCAGCCGCGCCGGCGCCAGCCGCTGTGCGGGCCAATCCGGCTTCCAGCAGGAGTGGCCGTAGGGGATCTTTTCCCAGTCGAAATCAAAGAACGCATCGCGCCCCCCGCCATCGCGAACCGTCTCCTGCACGAGGCCGAAGAATTGCCACGGGCTGGCCTGATCGATCCATTGCAGGCCGAGGCGCTTGTCGTGCAGCGCGAGGATGCGGCCAGTCTCCGGGTCAAATTCCAGCCGGTAAAACGGCGACTCGATGAAGCCCTCGCCGGCGCCCAGCGATGCCTCGGCCTGGGCCTGCTTCAGCTCTGCCACGGGCACGATCTTCCAGCCCCATGCCGGCAAATCGATGGGGCCGATGAGCGCGCCCTCGCCGCGCTCCCAGCGCTCGCGGGTTATCTCGAGGAAATGGACGCCGGCCGAGAGATGATCCCACTTGCCGCAAAGCCACTCCTCCGGCATGCGGACGTATGCGCGGCGCGCGACCGGGGCGGGGTTGAAAACGAGCACGCCCTCGATGCCGCACGCCTCCACGGGATTCCGCGCCAGCGCGTCCAGTTGATCGCGCAGCAGCAGATTTGCAAGGCTGCGCGCCTGGTGGGCGCAGGCGGCCTTGAGGGTCCATTGCGTGGCGGTATCGTCAAAGTCGGGATGCTCCACGCAATTGAGGCTGCCGAAGGTGTGCTCGTCAAAAATGGCGACGGCGTGCCACGCCTCGGCAAAGTGGCGGCGGGTAAGGGAATCGCCCGCGCCCGTGACGCAGTGCAGCAGCTCCGCCGCCTCCAGCCGGCCCTTGCTCTCCCGGCTGATGCGCGTCTCGCGCGCCGCGATCTGGACGCCAAAGGCCCAGTAATCTGTCCACTCGCCGGAATGGGATGGCACGTGCGCGACGCGCCGCAGCCGCTCCAGCAGCATCTCCGGCGTCGCGTAGCGCACCAGCGGATAGCCGCCTTCCTCATTCCACTGGCGGATCAGGCGCGCCGTGGCGGCATTGGGCGGGTTGTTATCGCACAGCGTATGATGCGTGGCGGTGAGAAATGCGAAATCCAGCGGGTAACCCTGCGCCGCCAATTGCGCGGTGTAGCGGCCGAGGCCCTCCGCCATCCCGGCCATGCCCGCCGTCTTCAACCCGCAGAGCCGGTCAAAGAGCTGGTAGTGCTCTCCGTTGAAAGTGAGCAGCGGGCGCCCGTCCGCGCCGATCCAGTGGAAAGCCATGGGCCGGGTTAGTGGAAACCCGCCAAAGTGGACATTGATGCCCATGATCAGCAGCTCCACACCCGCATCCAGCAGCAGCTGCGTGCAGGGGCGCGGCAGTCCGTTGATATCATGGACTATCGCCGCGCGGATGGGCGCTCCCAGCGTCTCGCGCAATTCGCGGATGGGCTGGAGCGTGCGCGCGATTTCATCCGCGCTGGTCATCGGCGTGAAATGGCAGAACATGGCGCCGATGCTGAGACGGCTCTGCTCTACATGATGGCGAAAGCGCTTTATCTGTGCGCGGCTGGTATTGTGCAGCCAATGGATGACGGGCGCCGTGGTCTCGCAGGTCCAGTTGGGGCGCGATTCCGCCGGCCAATCCTCGGTCTCGTCCAGCAGATCCAGCGCGCGGTCGATAAAGCGGCGCTGCAACTCCCACAGCACCGGCTGCGGATGGGTGAATCCAATATCGGTATGGCTGTGATGGAGAACGAGGATTTCCTGGATAGGATTCATGAAAGGCGAGGGGCCGGCGCCGCAAGAGTCAGGGGCAGATGGCACGGCGGCCGGAGAGACGGCCCGGCCAGCATGGGGGCCGGAGCAGCAGGTTACAAATTGCCGCTGTTATCCTCACTGCTCGGGCTCATTTCCGGAGAATGGTCATTCTCATCGAGGGAGAAATCGAGGTCCTGGAATTGGGATTTGAAGTCGTCGTTGA
>DATAXI010000137.1:0-5910 GCA_036266845.1 Chthoniobacteraceae bacterium
CGGCGTCGTGCAATTCGGCAATGAGCACAAGGTGAAAATCGTCCGCAAACAGCCGGACGGCACCACGCAGGATACGGAGTACGATGTCGGGGAGATCATCAACAAGGGCCGCATCGACAAGGACCCCGTCTTGCAGCCCAATGACTTAATCGTCGTCCCGCGCAAACTGATCAACTTCTAGGCATGGCCAGCAACTCGAAAAGCTCCCACGAGGAAACCAAAACCGACGCGTTTGTCCTGAGGGCGCGCCTTCGCAAGTGGACCGTGCAGTTGCGCCAGCGGTGGTGGATACTGCTTTTAAGCGTGGCCTTGTGCGCCTTCGCCGCGGCCATCTGGGCATGCAGGCAGCCCCCCTCCTACCTCTCCATCGCCCGCATGGTGATGAGCGGCAAGATCAATGTCCCGGGCGGCGCCACCTATTCCGAGGAGCTGACCTACTTCCTCGGCACCCAGGCGGAGATCATGCAGAGCGCGGAGGTGCGCGAGCGGGCCGCGGAGCGCGTGGCCAGCACCTCGCCCCAGTTGCTGCCCTCCCCGGTGGCCCTAAACGTGGGCCATGAGCAGAATACCTCCATCTTCAGCCTGACCGCCATCGGCCAAAATGGCCCGTACACCCAGCAATACATCGAGGCGATCATGACGGAATATGATCTCAAGAAGCGCGAGATGCGCTCCGGCATTTCCGAGGAGACGGAGGAGGCAATCACCGGGAACCTCAAGGGCCTGGACGCCGATATCGCCGGCGGCGAGGCGGAGATGGTGGAGTTCCAGAAAACCAACAATGTCGGTTTCCTCCAGGAGCAGGGCAACAGCGCCGCCGAGTACCTGGTATCGCTCAATCGCAGCCTCGCCAACTTGAAGAACGAGTATCAGCTCCTTCAGAGCCTCGACCTCGATTCCTCCCTCGACCGCACCCAGAAGCACGAGCTCATGATCATGGCCCAGAGGGATCGCGCCGCCGCCACCGGCGCCCCCGCGCAGAGCGAGCCCGTCAGCCTCGATAACGCAAAGTCCGAGGCCGATGTCGCCCAATCCGGCGCCCAGGCGGATATCGACAAGGCCCAGCAGGACCTCCAGACGCTCGTCGCGCAGCGGGACGGCTTCGCAAAAGTGCTCCGGCCTCAACATCCGACGATGATCGACCTCAACCAGAAGATCGAAGCGCAGAAGCGCCTGATCGACACGGTGCGCAACGAGGGCGTGGACGAGATGAAGACCCGCGAGGAATCGCTCCGCATCGAGATCGAAAACCTCAACAAAACGATCACGGAGTGGCAGGCCAAGGCCGTGGACGTCGGCAAGCGCATGGCCGATTACACCCGCATCAAGGACAAGGTGGATCGCGCAAGGGAGATCGAGGGCCAGCAATTAACCAATCTCCGCAACATCGACGTCAACAAAAACGTCGATCAGGACATGGTTTCCGTGCTTGAGCATGCATCCCAGCCCATTTCCGTCCGCCCCGGCCTCTGGCGCACCACCGGCATCGCCGCCGCAGCCGGCCTCATCCTGGGCCTCGCGATCCTCGCGGTGTTCGCCCAGTGCGATGATCGCATTCTCTCCGCCGCGGACCTTGAGAATGTATTCAAGGAGCAATTGCTCGCGCAAATCCCGCGCGTGGAATCCACCCGCGGCTCCGGCGCGGAGCTTTCCCTCATTGCCCCTTCGGATGAACGCCACGCCTTTGCGGAGTCGCTGCGCTCGCTCCGTTCCTCGCTCGTCTTCCTGCCGGTCGAAGGCGCCTCTCCCCGCTCTTTTCTCATCACCAGCGCCGTGCCCGATGAGGGAAAATCAACCGTCGCCGGCAATCTTGCGGTGACGTTCGCCTTTGCCGGCTCCACGGTGTTGTTGATCGATGGCGATTTGCGCCGGGGCGATCTGCATTCGCAATTCGGCGTCGAGAATGGCTCCGGCTTCGCGGACCTGCTGGCCGAAGAGCGCACCCACAAGTGGCGCGATTCCGTGAAGCTCACGCGCACCCCCGGCCTCAGCCTGCTGCCACGCGGCAGCCTGGTGCAAAACCCCGGCGAGAATTTCCTCAAGCGGGCCGTGGATCATCTGCTCGCGGAAATGTACGCGGTTTACGATTACGTCATCATCGACAGCGCCCCGGTGATGGTGGCCGACGATACGACGAGCCTCGCGCCCAAGATCGACGCGACGATCTTTGTGGTGCGCTACGGCTCCTCCTCCACCCGCACCAGCCGCAAGGCGCTGGAGATGCTCCATCGCCGCCAGGCCAATGTGCTCGGCCTCGTCTGTAACGATGTCGAGATCGCCGCCCAGGAGTATTATTACTACCGCTATCCCGAGTATTACGGGAAGGCGGCGGAAGCCAAAAGCGCGTGACCACTCCCTCCACGCCAGCAACGGCGTCGCGGCGCCGGACGGTCATCGAGCCGCCGCGCGCGTGGGAGGGGCTGGGCCTGCGGGCGTGCGCGGAGCATCGCGATCTCCTGGGCGCGTTTGCAATGCGGGACATCCGCCTCCGCTACCGGCAGACGGCGCTTGGCATCGCGTGGGTGGTGCTGCAGCCGCTGCTCGGCGCCGGATTATTCGCATTCGTATTTGGGAAGGTCGCGCGTCTTGGCTCGCACGGCGTCCCTTATTTTGTCTTTTCGTTCGCCGGGCTCCTCGGCTGGACGCTCTTTGCCAATGTCATCGCAAAGGCCGGCTCGGTGATGATTCAGAATGCCGGCGTCATCACAAAAATCTATTTCCCGCGCATCCTCCTCCCGCTCTCCGCGATGCTCTCCAGCCTGGTCGATTTTGCCATCGGACTCGGCGTGATGGCGATTCTCCTTGTGACCGCCCACATCGGCGTCGCTCCGCGCATCCTCCTCTTTCCCGTATGGATCGCGATGCTGCTGGTGCTTGCGCTCGGCTGCGGCCTCATTGCCGGCGCGCTCGGCGTAAAGTACCGGGACGTCCCCTACATCACGCCCGTTCTCCTCCAATTTCTCATCTACGGCAGCCCCGTCGGCTACGGGATGATGGATGTTCCCGCCCGGTTGCAACACTGGCTTTGGCTCAACCCCGTCTCCGCGCCGCTCGAGGCATGCCGCTGGTCGCTCCTTGGCATCGGCGAGTTGAATGCGCGTGCGCTCGGTTATTCCGCCATCATCGCGGTGGCCGTTCTGGGCATCGGCGCATGGCTTTTCAACTGGCTGGAATCCAGCTTCGCCGATGTCATCTGAGCCCGATACGGCCATCCGCGCGCGCGGCCTCGGCAAGACCTACCTCCTCCGCGGCGGGAACGGACGCTCTACCACGCTTGGCGAGGCCGTTTCCCGTTTCGCCATAGGCCGGAAACGAGGCGCGATCCGCGAGTTCGCGGCGCTGGAAGATGTCTCGTTCGATATCCGCCAGGGGGAGGCGTTCGGCATCGTCGGGCGCAACGGAGCCGGAAAATCGACGCTCCTCAAAATCCTCGGGCGCATCTCCCGTCCCAGCCGCGGCCGTGTGGAAATATGGGGCCGCGTCGGCAGCCTGCTCGAGGTCGGAGCCGGTTTTCACCCGGAGCTTACGGGCCGCGAAAACATTTTCCTCAATGGCGCAATGCTCGGCATGACGCGCCGGGAAATTCAGGGAAAATTCGACAGCATCGTGGACTTCTCTGAAACCGGCGAGTTTCTCGACACCCCGGTAAAACGTTATTCGAGCGGCATGTACGTGCGCCTCGCCTTTGCCGTCGCCGCGCATCTCGAGCCGGATATTCTGCTCGTCGATGAAGTGCTGGCCGTCGGCGATGCGCAATTCCAGAAAAAATGCCTCGGCAAAATGCGCGAGGTTTCCCGTAACGATGGACGAACGGTCCTCTTTGTCAGCCATAACATGGGAGCCGTGACCGCGCTCACCAGCCGTTCCATTTTTCTCGATTCCGGACGCGTGGCCGCCATCGGGCCGACTCCGGAAGTGGTGCGCGCCTACCTTGCCCGCCAGGCGGAGACGCCCATGGAATGGAGCGCGCGGGAGAAGAGCGCGCATCCCGTGCAAATCCTCTCCCTCCGCATGCTGGACCGGGAGGGGAATGTCGCGGGCGAATTCGAGGCCGCCGATGGATTCACCGTCGAGCTCGGGTACGAGGTCCGGAACCCGGCGCGCAATACGCTCGTCGAATTCTTCATCCACACCGCGGATGGCGTGCATCTCGTCACCTGCGGCGATCACGATGCCGACCCGGAACGTTATGCGCTGCGCCAGCCCGGCGAATATGTCGCGCGCGTGACCCTCCCGGGCAATCTGCTCAACGTCGGCGCCTACATCCTCCGCATCAACAGCGGCACCCATCATGCCACTTACGATCATGAGGACGCCCTCTGGTTCCGCATTGCCGAGTCGAGCCGCCTCACCAGCCGCCACAACCGGCGCGGCCTTGTGCTGCCGATGCTGCCGTGGATAACTGAGCACCGCCCATGAGCAATGTGCTGCGCAAAATGCTGAAGCTGCCCATCACGCTGCCGCTGCGGGTTCCCTTCATCCGCCGGCGTGTGGCGTTTGAGATGCGCCGGTACTTCGGAGATATGAAGATCGATATCCCGTTGAGCGATGGGCTCGCCTGTCCCATTGCGCATTGGGATTCCGTTCATTCATTTTCGGAAATGTTCGTCGCCAATGAGTACGGCGCCTTCCTCGATGCGATGCCGCTGCCGCGCCGCTGGCTGGACCTGGGCTGCCACGCGGGCTACTTCACCCTTTACCTCGCATGGAAAAATGCGATTGCGGGACGCTCCGCGGATTGGAGCGCGCTGCTCATCGACGCCGATCCGCGCATGGCGCCGCTCACCGCGTGGACGCTGGAGCGGAACGGCCTCGGGCGCAATGCGCGCTTCATGGGCGGCATGATCGGCGAGGGCACCGGCCCGCGGGCCTTCGCGCTGCGCCAGGGCATGGGCTCGTCGGCGGAAGTGGACGGCCTCCCCGCGCAGGAGATTTGCCACGTGCCATGCATCACCGCCGGCCAGATCGCCGCCGCCTTTCCGCCGCCTTATGATTTGATCAAGATCGATATCGAGGGCGGCGAGTACGACTTTGTAAAAAATTATCCCGGGCTGTGCCGCGGCGCGGCCTGGCTGCTGTTGGAATGGCATTCCACGGACGCGGAGGGGAGCGGCCAGGCAAGGATGGGCGCTCTCTGCGCCGGCATCGGCTTCGAGCATGTTGCGGAGATGCGGTCCCGCCGGCAATTACGCATCGGGAATGACTGGCACTCATCCGGCATCGATCTCTACCGCAGAAAGGGCGCATGAGGCTGCTCATCGTTGATGAGGAGATCATTCCCGGCGGCGTCGAGACATTGCGGCGGCGATTGATTCCCGCATTGGCAAAGGAGGTGGAAGCAATCGTGTGGGTCCTGCCCGCGTTCGCGGTCGAGCGCTTCCGCGACCTCGCCGGCGGCAATGTGATCATCGAGACCGCCAACACCCCGTCCGGGCTGCCGCACGCCATCGAGGGCATCGCCCGCCGCATGGGCCATCCGCGCGGGCCTCTGGACAAGCGGCTCCGCCTGCTCGCAAAACGGCATCGCTGCGACGTCTGCCTTGCCACCTGCCTCCTCAGCCAGCCAATGCCGCGCATCGATATCCCCGTCGCCGGCCTCGTCTCGGACGTCAATCCCGGGCTGCCCATGCAGGTCGTGGATAATATCGGGTATTGGATCGACCGCTCCGCGCTCACGCTGGCAGTATCGGAGTTCACCGCGTCGGAGCTCAAGCGGATGCGCCCTTCGCGTTCGGACAAGATCCATGCGATGCCGCTCGCGGTTCCGCACGATGCCCGCGTGACGCCGCCGGCCCGCCGCGGCAGCTTCCACTATTCCGGCGCGCCAAATCCGCACAAGGGCCACCTCACATTGCTCAAGGCCGCGCTGGGCCTTGCCGCGCGCGGCCTCGATTATCGCCTCACGTTGAG
>DATAXI010000146.1:0-1874 GCA_036266845.1 Chthoniobacteraceae bacterium
ATGCCGCGCCTGCCAGACCGCCAGGCCGTTTGGCAAATATGATTGCGAAAGCTTCATCATCATCGCCCGCGATCTCGTGAAGCCGTTCCTCGGCCAGATGTCCGCCACGCTCGCCGCCGCCGTCATCGTCATCGTCGGAGATTATGTGCGCGGTTGCGGCAATGAGGAAGAGATGCGCCAGACGTTGCAACTCATCCTCGAGAAGATCGAGCACTAGGAGCAACCGCACTAACGCCCGCCCGGCTCGCCCCGGTCCTCATATTCACTCCGCGCTTTTCGGCGGGATGTAATTCGCCACAAAATCGCGCCGGAAGCGCTCAAACGTTCCCCCCTCGATCTCCGCCCGCGCCCGTTCCATCAGCCGGATGTAAAAGTGCAGATTGTGCAGCGAGACCAGCCGCAGCCCCAATATCTCCTCCGCCTTGATGAGGTGCCGCAGATACCCGCGGGAGAAATCCGTGCACGCATAACAATCGCATCCTTCCTCGATCGGCTCCTTCTCCATCGCAAACGGCGCATTCTTCAGGTTCACAGTGCCCGTCGCGGTAAATGCCGTGCCGTTCCGCGCGATCCGCGTCGGCAGCACACAGTCAAACATATCCACGCCCCGCGCGATCAGCTCGATCAATTGCGGCGGCGTCCCCAGGCCCATCGCATAGCGCGGCTTGTGCGCCGGCAGCCACGGCTCGCTCCATTCCACCGCCTTCATCATCTCCTCCTCGCTCTCCCCCACGCTCACCCCGCCCACGGCATACCCTTCAAAATCCATCGCCACCAGCGCCTCCGCGCTTTCCCGGCGCAAATCCTCAAACACCGACCCCTGCACGATTCCGAACACCGCCGGCCGCTCCTCGCGTTCCGCCGCCCAGCGCCGGCAGCGTTCCGCCCAGCGCAGCGTCAGCCCCAGACTCTTTGCCGCGTAATCATGCCCGCAGGGGTGCGGCGGGCATTCATCGAAAACCATCGCAATGTCCGAGCCCAGCGTCGCCTGGATATCCATCGCCGTCTCCGGCCCTATGAAACACGGCGCCCCATCGAGGTGATTCTGGAAATGCACCCCTTCCTCCGTGATCTTCCGCAGCTTCGCCAGCGAGAATACCTGAAAGCCGCCGCTATCCGTAAGGATTGGGCCCCGCCATCCCATGAAGGCATGCAGTCCGCCATAGTGCCGCATCACCTCCAGCCCCGGCCTCACAAACAAGTGGTAAGTATTGCCCAGGATGATCTGCGCCCGCAGCTCCACCAGTTCCCGCGGGCTCACCGCTTTCACAGTCCCCTGCGTTCCCACCGGCATGAACACAGGCGTTTCAATCACCCCGCGCGCCGTCGTCAGCCGGCCTCGGCGCGCTTTCCCGTCTTGAGCTAGGAGTTGAAACATCGGTTGTCCTGTCTTGGGTGAACCCGGAAGAAAAAAGGAGAATCCCAAAAGGCGCAAGCTTGCCGTTGCCCGCCGGGCGTGAATGATCCATCGGAAATCATGACCAAAGACCGCATCATCCTCGCTGGCTGCGGAGCTATGAGCGGCGAGTGGATTTCCGCGGTCCGCGACCATTTCTCGGATCGGGCGGAAATCGTCGGCCTCATCGATATCCGCCTGGAAAGCGCCCAAAAGCGCGCGGCGGATTTTGGATTCACGGACGCCTGGACCGGCACTTCCCTGGCGGAAGCATTGGAGGCATTGAAGCCCGGCGTGCTCTTCAATTGCACAATCCCCGAGACCCATTTTCCCACGTGCCTCGCGGCGTTGCGCGCCGGCTGCCACGTGCTGGTGGAGAAACCGCTCGCCTCCAATCTCGGCGAGGCCCGGCAGCTCCTCGAAGCCGCCTCCTCCGCCGGAAAGACCCTCGCGGTCATCCAAAACCGGAGATACATGG
>DATAXI010000200.1:0-24794 GCA_036266845.1 Chthoniobacteraceae bacterium
AACGCCTGGGTTCTATGGCTGGCGAGATGAAGGCCAAATCCACTGAACTTCGCGAGATCGCCGCTCGGCTTGAAAAAATTTTGTCCTAAATGATGCCCCGTCAACAAATAAAAATATGAATACTGAAACAGAAAAACCGCAGTCGTCCCATAATAAGGAATTCGTGGCGCTTGAAATGACCAAACTCGTCTTGGCGTTGGATACGAAAGAAGGGGCGGGAATGAGCGCAGAGAAGCCGAAGGACCGTGTTTTCCGCGTTTACACTGAATGCTATGCTGCTGTTACGAACGCCTCTAAGAAGTTCGGCTGATATCCGGGTAGATGCGGGCGATCACCGGATGTGGCGATGAACCGGGACGAAGAGTTTTGGGTGTGGGTTGGCCTCATCTATTTCATCGGCATCGTCGTCGTCGGGTGCCTGATGATGGACGCCGCGGGGATGTAAGCGTCTCCTGGCGCATGGATGTGGCAGCATGAGGGCAATCCTTTTGATTGGGATTCTTTTAATCGGTGATTAAAAGGGCGATTGAAGTTATGAAACAGAGCACCTCATTTATTTTCGAATGCCCGGCTTGCGATGACCTCATCGACGTGGAGCGGGAACTGGTCGGAATCGAGGCGAAGTGCCCGCATTGCCGTCAAAAGATTTTCGTCCCGAAGCCGTGTCCTTTCTGTGGCTCGCCGATCCTGGCAACGGCGAAGAAATGCCCGGATTGCGGGGAATACCTGGACCCAAGATTGGCGGCACGGTCCGGCGGACATGGGGCGAAATCGCTCGCGCTCTATATTGTGCTTGGCCTCTTCTTTGGAGGGTTTGGGATCCACAATTTCTATGCCGGTCGTTATGTGGTGGCCGTTATTCAATTAGGGCTCTTTCTCCTTCTCCTCCTCGTGTTCCCACTCGGCGTGATCATTTCAGCCTGGGCGTTCGCGGAACTCTTCTTGGTGAGAACGGACGGATTTGGGCAGCCGCTGATTTAGTTGGATAACAATGGCGCTTTCGCGGCCCCCGCCGCAAAAATACTGCCGATAGAGCCGATGGAACCGATGGAGCTATAGGCGGATTCGGGATGCTCGGGCATTGTGCTGCCCATGCCCGAGCCCACCCCTGAAACTTCTATCGCAAAAGGCCTGACGGACGCAAAGCTTTCAGCCGTTCCGGGCCAGGCGCTTTTTTCCAGTGACGCGGCCGGGGCATCGGTTGCGGCTGGTTTAGGAAAAGGGGGCGCGCCGGGATTGGGGAATACCGGCGCGCCAGTTCCCGGCTTCACGGTCGATGACGCGATTGACCTGATGCGGACGGGCGCTTTCCGGACCGGGGAGTTCTGGTTCTTCGCCGTGGCGCTGGCGGTGGCGAACGCGCTGGCCGTGGATGGCATCCTTCACGGCAATGTGATTGGGCTGATCGATGCGCTGACGCCGCTGGCGTACCAATGGCTGCGGCAAAATTTCAAGGATGCGCAGCATGCGCGGATTATTGATCTGCTGGGATCCACGGCGCGGGCCGGGGCTGCATCGGGAGTAATAAAGTGATGGAAATCGTGCGCTCGACCTGTCCGCTTTTGAGGCGTGGCGACGAGGTGATTGGCGGGGAGCCGATCTTCATGATCTTGCGCAACAGCACCGAGGCGGACCCGCAACGGCGTCCGCACACGGCTGCGGAAGTGAGGCGTGCGCAATTTCTGGCGCAGATCGACCGCGTTTATGACCGGCTTTTCTCGCGAACGAAACCGGATTTCTCTGTGCTCTTTAGCGGAACGGGACGGACTGAGGCGCGGGGAGCGAACGGGCGATTCACGTTTATTTAACCACAATTATGAAACTGAACCTTATCGCGGCGCTTGCCGCTGTTGCCTGCATCGGCGTTGCGCCGGTGCTGATATCGGGCTGCGCCAATCAAGGCGCGGCGTCATCCACGTCCGGTGCGGCTGTGTCGGGCACGGCCCCGGCCGGGCCTTCGCTTACGCAGACCGTCGAGAGCGATGCGCTGACTGATCTGTATAACCTGGTCTGGGATGCGGCGGAGGATTACGCGCCGCTGCTGAGCGGGAGTAATACGCAGAACGGACAGGATGTGGCGGACGCGCTCTTTACCCAGGCGGCCACGAGCACCGGGGCGGCGCTGGCGGGGCAATTGATTACCGCGGCGGGCGGCTCGCAACTGGCTCCGCTTGCGACGGCGGTCTCGAGCTATATCACCACCGGCAGCCTGAATGCGCAGGACCCGGAGGCGGTGCTCGATACCGTGGCGGCGGCGATCCAGGACGTGACGAACGCGACGGCCACCGTGGCTCCGGATGCCGCCAGTTCGGGCACATCGGCGGCGATCCTAAGCCCCTGTCGATACCATCGCCGAGGGTTGGCGTTTACACGCATTAGCCAGGGTATTCAATGCTCTGGCAGCGCGAGCGTGGAGACTAACGGAACAGGCAGTGCTTACTCCCCGACTCCTCCGACCGCTCCCGGTTATTATTGGGTCACAGAGTCTGGAAGCAGCTCCATTGTGAGGATTGACGTGGAGCCTTTTTACGGAAACACAGCCGGGCCGATCTTCACTTTTGTTTGCGGAGAGGCTGATACATGGCCGCTGGGAGAACAGAGCTTCAAGACGCGGGTGGATGAGTATCAATATCAACACCCCGATGCGAAATGGAGCGGCCCGATTACGGCTCCGTCTCTCGCGACGAGCGCGGCATCGCCGACGCCGGCAAGCTCGGGGACCTCGGCAATGCTGGAGGAGGAGCGGATGCCGGACGAGCTTTCGGGCCGGCTTAACGCGCATCCCCGCGTCGAGATCAATCCCTGATTTTTTTAACCGCAGAAAACACAGAAATCACAAAATATGAAATTCAGTCTTAATCCTTCCCAGTATCACGCGGCGCTCTCGAAGCTGATGGCTGAGCTACGACGGCAGCGCAAGCCTTTCCGTCAGCGTCAAGAGCAAGCCGTGGTGGATGCCGCTTGGCGTCGTGCAGAGCCACATCAGCGCGTTCTTCGGGCAGTCCTGAACGAAACGGATTTATCGAAATTCCTACCATAATGACATCGGCCTCCCACACAAACGCGCGTCAACCCGGAGCACGGGAGGTGATACTCCGGGTTATCCTGACTCTTTGCGGTCTATGCGCGCTTTGCGGATGCGCCGGCCTGAAGATGCCGCAGGCCGCGCCGGAGCCGGTGGTGCAGATCATCCGGAGGCCGGAGCCGGCGTACCGGATGTACAGCCTGCCGGCATGGGGGCAGACGGTCGAGCATGTCTCCGGCGATGCGTACCGGACGCTGACCGCGCCGGTGCGCGATATCAAATTCACGGCCTGGGGCACGAGCTTCGAGATCGACAACCAGGAAACGCTGCCGGTGACCAGCGGCACGGCGCAGATCGGGCCATTCGCAATCGCCACCGGGACCTCCAAATGATGGAGCCCCTCCCAATAATGGAACCGCTCTCGATCTGCTGCAATGCGACCGTGTTTCTGCGGGACGGGAATATCACCGTGTGCGGGAATTGCATGCAGGATTGCGGGACGGTGACCATAGATGCGGAAACGACATCGGAGGCCGGGGAATGACGCATCATCCTGAGCTTTGCGCGGGGCTGGCGTTTGCGGTCTGTGTGTTCGGGCCTACGGCTTTGATGTGGGCGCTGATCTGGCTTTTCAGCCGGTGGCCGGAGACTGGCGGCGAGTGTGAATTTGACGGGGATTTTGACCGCAAAGAAACCAAAGGACGCAAAGGGGATAAGGCATCGCGCGATGCGCTGGCTTCCATCGATGGCGTGATCCTGGTGTTTGTCGCTGTCGTTGCCTTCATCCTTTGTGGGCTCTGCGGTCTTTGCGGTTACTTCCTCCTTCGCTGATTTTATGACTGACCACTTTACCGCTTCCCTGGGATTCGTGCTGAGGCACGAATGCGCTTATGCCGAGGGGCACGATGGCGATCTTGCTTTTGTGGTGACCGAGGATGTGCCTGGCGATTCGGGCGGCCTCACCAAATGGGGCATCGATGCCGCGGATCATCCGGGCGTGGATATCGCGGGGCTGACGCTCGACCAGGCATCGGAGATTTACCGGGCCGGGGAGTGGACGGAATGCAAGTGCGACCTGCTGCCGGCCGGGGTGGATACGGCGATCTTTGACGCGGCGGTGAACCAAGGGGTGAAACGCTCCGTAAAGATGTTGCAGCAAGCGCTTTTCCAGCGTGGATTGCCAATTGCGACCGATGGGGAGCTTGGGCCGATCACCCTTGCGCTGGCGCTCAAGGAGGCGAGCATTGACCGGCGCGGGCTGCTGACGGAGATGCTGGCGCAGCGCCGGCAGTGGTATGGGCGGATCGTTTCAGGGAATCCGCCCGATGCGAAGTTTCTGAACGGCTGGCTGAACCGGGTGAACGATCTCCAGGCGTTTTTGCAACAGGGAGGGATGCTGGCGTGAGGCCGATCATCGCAACGGTGGATTGGGGTGCGTGGCAGACCTTCATCGCGGTCGTCGGATTTTTTTTCGCGTTCTGGGGCGGTTATGCGGTGAAGCGGCGAAAAGACCAGGCGGAGATCACAGGGGAAGTGAAGGTCACGGGACATGTCCGCACTCAGGAGCAGCACGAGGTGGTGACGGTCGAGCGGATGACGCTCCAACTGAGGGATCACCCGACGCGGGGCGATTTGACGGCGACCGAAAACCGATTGGAAACACGGATCGAGCAGAAATTCGATGCCCTGGACCTGAAGCGGAGCGCCGATATCCGGAAACTGCACGAGGAACTGAAGGTGACGGACAACAAGGTTTCGGCATTGGACGAGCGGAGCCAGAACCACACGATCACGCTCCAGGCAATCGACGCGAAGCTGACCAACCTTTTACAGAGGAAAGGGACGGGCGCCCGATGAACGCGGAGATGCGCGCACTTTTGAGGAACGATATCCTGATGGGCCTGGACCGGCTGGGGGATTACGAGCCGGTGCTCGACGCGCTGCATTTGAACCTGCGCGCCATGGGGCATCAGTCGAGCAGGGACGAGGTGAAGACGGAGTTGCGCTACCTGATGGACAAGGGGTTTGTGACGACGCGGGAAAAGGAAATTTCGCCCGAATTAACCCGGTACAGGATCACCGCGGCGGGGCGGGATTATTTAGCCAAAGAGGGCCTCGCGTGAATGAGGAAGGAACCTCGCAAGGACGCATGGTGGTTCGGGATGCCGGAGGAGCGGCTCGACCAGATTTACAAATGGTCGCTGGTAAAGCCCTCGGAGACCTGTGTTGGCGGGGTTCAGTTCGCGCTGGATCAACTCGCGGCGGATGGCCTCAAAATTGTCGATGCGCAGTTCTCGCGGTTTCGCTCCTTTTATCGGGCCAATTGCTTCTGGGGCAGCCTGGGTGGCCTGATCTCTGCCGTGCAGGAAAAGATGCCGAACGCCACGCCGGAGGAACTGGCGAAAGTGGGCGACGTGGTGATGATGGCGAAAGCGCTGTCGGAGGAGAACACCTCGGATTATGTGTCGGTGCGGAGCGTGGAGCAGGCGGAGCGGAGCGGGAAGACGAAGGCGAGGCAAAAGGACGAGGAGATCGGGCTGAGGCGGATCAAAGAGCAGCGCGATACCTGCAAACTGTTTTTAAAGTGGGCGGAAGACGAGAAGGCGAAATCGGTCCTGGCCAGCGGCGCGACGAACTCGGAGAAGATCGAGGCGCTGGGGCGGGCGATGTTCCCGGACTGGGGGGAGGAATGACCGCAGGGAACACAAAGAGCGCAGAGGTTTTGGCGTTTCGGGTGCGGAGCGGCCAGCAGGAATTTGAGCGGGGAGTCAAACGGCATCGTGTCTCCGGACTGCTTGCCCGGCGCCAATTCGGGAAGACCACCATCGCCGCGCGGATTGCGCTCTTTAAGATGATGAAGACCGCGGGGCATACGGTCGTATTCGGCAGCATCAAACTGGACCTGGGGCGCGAGATCGTGAGGAAGGAAGCGGATGCCTTGCAAAAGGCGTTCCGGCTGATGGCGTCGAATGCGCAACTGCAAATGGTGAATGGGCAGACAGGGAAGGCGCTGCCGGCGGCGTTGAGCGCGGATGATTTCGCGGAGCTTTACGAGGCAACCCGGCTGGAGATGCGATTTTACCACAGCGACAGCGTTTATTCGCGCACCAAGGTAGTGGCGTTGACTCCGGATGCCGTGGGCGAAACCGGAGATCTAATTTTGGATGAGGTTGGGAGGGTTAAAAACTTTCGGGATGTGCTGGAGGCGGTGATGCCTATCATCGCAAGCAACCCGGAGTTCCGCGTCATCTATACGACCACGCCGCCGCCGGATGACACGCATGTCTCCTTTGAGTTGCTGGCTCCGCCCATCGGCGCGGAGCTGCCAGTGAATCCTTGCGGGAACTGGTACAAGAGCGAGCTGGGAGTGTGGGTGCTGAGAATCACCGCGGAGGATGCCTATGCCGACGGCGTGGCGCTCTATGATGATGACACGGGCGCCGCGATCACGCCGGCGGAGTCCAGGGCGCGCGCGTTTGACAAGGACGCATGGGATCGGAACTACGGGTGCAAATTCGTCATGGGCGGCACGAGCGCGTGCGGCCTTATGCAGCTCGACACGGCGCAACGGCGCGGCATCGGCGAATGCCAGTTTTTCAGCGTGGGCAGCGACGCGGAGTTCGATCTGGCGATGACGTCGATTGCTTCCAAGCTGGGCTCAGGTCCGGTGGGCGGAGGCTGGGACCTGGCAACGACCACCAAGGCCACGAGCAACCCATCGAGCTTTTCCATTGTCGAGGGGCGCGGCGTTGAAAAGATTTTCCGCGGGATCATCAATTGGAAAACGGCGGACCCGGACGTGGCGCTGGAGCGCGCAACAAAGGCCGTGCAAATGGTCGCGGCGCGAAAAGAGGGAGGGCCGATGCGCCGGCTATGCATCGACGCAACCAACGAGCGGTATTTCGCGAAGACGGCCAAAAAAGAGCTTTCCGGCCTCATCCAGGTGGATCTGGTGATTGCGAGCGAAACCATTGATCTGCCGGGCAGCGAGCCGATGACAATGAAGCAATACCTTGGCGGCATCCTGGTCGCCGAGCTGGATGACAATCATGTATTGCTGCCTCCGGACCGCTATGTGCGCGAGGATTGGCGGATGGTGCGCAAGGAGAAGGGCGAATTTGTTTGCGAGCCGGACGCGAGCGGGCGCCATGGAGATACTTTCGACGGGGCGAAGCTGGGGGTGCGGGCGCTCTGTGGCGGCGGGGCAGCGATGCCGGGTGGCGTGGAAATGAATCGCGGCGCGCGGGAATCGCGGCAGGGGATTGGGCGGCAACTTGGAGGGGTGCTCTGATGAGGAAGGATGAAGGTGGAAGGATGAAGGATGAAAAAGGGAAGCGGGGACAGCGGAAGATCGTGGCCGAAGGCGGGTTCCAGGCTGAAGGCTCCGCGGTTGCGAAAGGCGGTGCGCCGCACGATCCCGCGGCGAAAGCTCCGCCGAATACCGAGCAGCTCTTTGACGCGGCCAATATCGAGCTGCAGCGGCGGATGCGGTTTAATCCGCTGCGGATGCTCGATCCGGAGCGGCTGTCGCTGGCGCTGGATAATTTCCAGATCGGGATATTGCGGGATGCGGCGCTGCTATGGGAGGCGATGGTGCAGCGGGACGACACCCTGATCACCGTCAAGAATCACCTGGAGGAATCCATTGCCTCGAAGGATTGGGGCGTTTTCATCAAGCCGAAGCTGCCGAAATCGCAGGAGAAAGAAGCGGCGCGCCACGCGGCCTGCCTGCAATACTTTTACGATCACGTGGTGGCGACCGATGCCTTCGACCGGAACGAGCGCGGGGGCAAGGAGCGGCTCATCAAGCATGTGATGCGGGCGGACAGCTATTACTATTGCGCCCAGCATTTCGCGTGGAAGCCGGAGCCGGGGAAGACCGTGGATGTGGATGGCGCGGACGCCGTACCGGTGATTTCGGCGGAGGTCGAGTATGTGCCGCTGTGGTATTTCGAGAACACCTCGGGCACCCTCCGGTTTTTGCCGTTTGGCGGGTTCGGGATTACCGGCGAGGAAATGGACTTTGACGGGGAATGGATGGTGACCGTCGGGCGCGGGGTGATGTTTGCGGCGTGCATCGCCTACATGTTCAAGCGGCTCACGTTCCAGGACTGGACGATCTACAACGAGCGGTACGCGCAGAACAAGGTGGTGGGGATGACCACGGCGAGCGAGGAGAGCCCGCAAGGGCAGGCGATGGCGGACGTCGTATCGAAATTCAACAGCGACATGGGGCTCGTCTTTTATGAGTGCGCGGCGACGGACAAGCCGCCGATCCAGCTCCTGGGGCCGCAGGGAACCACGAGTGTCGAGTTGTTCGAGAAATTTTTGCAACGCCAGGACTCGAAGATGACGGTCATGTACCGTGGGTCCGATCTCTCGATGATGTCGCGCGGCGGCAAGGGGGAGAAGCCGACGGGAGCGAGCCTCCAGGGGGACGAGACTGAGCGGATGGAAACGGCGTGCTGCCGGATGGTGCAGGGCTCGCTTGGTTATTACGTGGACCGCCAGGTGATCAAATACTGCTTCGGCGAGGGCGTCGAGCCGCTGGCGTATTTCGGGCTGCCGGATATGGATGTCGAGGATGCCGCATCGATCCGGGACAGCGCGGGCTTCCTGGCGGATCGCGGCGTAAAAGTGAACGCGGCGAGCGTTGCGGACCGGCTCGGGATCGAGGTGGCCGGCGACGGGGAGGATGCGCTGGCGCCGATTGGGCAGGCAACGGGCGATCCGGACGCGCAGACGCAGGAGGCGACCACGGATGTGCGGGATGCGTTGAAGGATGATTTCTCGGCGAACTCGGCTTTCAAAAGGGCTGCGCTCAATGTGCTCGATAAGATCGACGCGGGGTTGCGGACGGCGAATGCGTTTCACGCGGATCAGCCGCGAGATGAAGCGGGCCGGTTTGCGTCGCTGCCGCTCGTTTCGATTCCGGACGAGGGATGGACCGGATCGCGCAAGGAGATGAGCGACCGGGCGAACAAAGTAATGCTCGGGTTTAACACCGAAAGCCACCCGAAGCTGGGTAATATCCATTTCACAGCCCAGGGGCGCGGAGAGACGCTTCACCGCCAGCATACGGCGCACGAGTTTCAGGCAGTGCAGGCGCTCCCGCAAATCGCCCGGCAAGGCAAATGGACGAAGAGCGAGCCCGACCTCAAGGGGCGCCAGGACGTGAAGGCGTTCCATACCGTCGAGTCGCGGCTGCGGATCGGGAGCACGCCTTATCACGCACAGATGATCGTCAAGGAATCCAAGGACGGCACGGCAATGAGCCACAAGTTTTACCTGCACCGCATTAAATGAAATACCCCACCGTCCATGTGCAGACCCGGCCTTTCGGCCAAATCGCGGTCCCGGTGGGGCGCCAGCAATATGACCCCTCCAGAGAAGAGAGTCAACGGCTGGAAAGCCAATGGCTCACCCGGCATCCGGCTGCCGTTATTCCCTTCCTCCTCCTCGACAGAGATTGGCGATCCCGCGAAACGCGTATAAGCCGATTCTTGGCCCCTCTGCGGAATATCCGCGGTCTTGTGAGCCGGAAGAGGGCGGAGGGGGCAATGCAAGGCTGTGGAGCGAAATGCAAGGACGCAGTGACTAACAGGCGGAGCGCTTTGATTGTTTTTCTGGAGTTCGGCGCGTTTCGGACTGCAAACGAGGCTGGGACGGCCCCGGAAATGCGGCTCTCGGCCTATATCACCGAGAACGCCGCCGACGTCGCCGGGATCGCGGACGGCGAATGGGCGATCATCGCGCCTTACGGACGGTTTCTTTCGCCCGACGGGAGTTATGTGCAGGACTTCCAGCGGACCGACGCGGAGAAGGTCGTGCAGACCTGGAACTCCATGACTGGAATCGCGGCGCGCCGGTTCAAGAATCTCTGGCACGGGCTCGGGTTCCGGAGCGGCGCGCCGGTCTTTGACGGGCATCCGGATGCCGATGCGAAGCGGTGGCCAAAAACAAAAGTGCTGGCCGAGGTGCTGGATGTGCGGGCCGGGGGGGGAGGCCTGGAGGGGCGGGTGACCTGGAACGCCGCCGGAGCCGAACGCCGGACGCGCGGGCCACTGTATCCCTCGGCCCTCTGGTGGCATTGGCCGCCGGCCGGCGATCCGCCGTCCGTCCATCCCGAATTTCTCGAAAGCGTGGGGCTGGTTCCTCATCCCAATATTCAAGGCGTGCCGGCCTGGACGGCGAACGCCCTGGACCCTCTCGCCTCACCCGAGGCCGTACCCGGCGATCCGGGCACCGGAGCCCCGGCTCCAATAACCACAGAAAACACCATGGACAGAAAGAAAATTGCCGTCGCCCTCGGGTTAGCCGAAACGGCGACGGAAAGTGAAATCGACTCGCGGCTCCAGACCTTGCATACCACTGCGAACGCCGGATCCGCGCTGCTCGCCACGGCCAACGCGCAAGTTGCCGCCTTAACGAATGAGCGCAACACGGCCCAGACGGCTCTGACGACTGCCAACGCGCAGCTCCAGGAGACCAGCTTGAAGCTGGACACAATGAAAACCGAGCGCGACACGCTCAAGACCGAGAAGGAAGGTCTCACCACGGCCAACGGAGCGCTGGTGGAGGGGATGCTGACCGTCGTGGAAAAGCACGGGCTCATCACCCCGGCGCAACGCGAGGAGTATCGCGGCAAGCTCGCGACCGCCAACACGGCTCCCGCGACGCTCACGGCGCTTGCCGACGCCAAGCCGCAAATCAACGTGCGCCGGGTCGAGATCAACGGCAACCGGCTCGATATCTCCACGGCCAACGCGCGGAGCGAAGCGCTGAATGACCTGGTCAGCAAGCGGATGAAAGATCACGGCGAGGACCGGGATACCGCATTCGGCAAGGTCATCAAGGACCCGGCAAACAAGGGGCTGATGGACGCGATGGCTCAACCCAAGGCCGCTTAGCCAAGCAAAAGAAAAACAAAACAATCACCTATGAAACACTTCAACTTGATCATTGCCGGCCTGCTGTGCAGGGGAAACTATCGCACCGCCAACGCGGCGGCAGCCGATGTGACCGGAGATATTTCCGACATCCAGGCGCGCATGGCCGCGCAGGACGAGGAAATCAAGGCGCTGAGGCAGAAGCTGGCGGCATCCACCGGCACCGCGGCCACAGCCGCCGATCCGCTGGGCCTGGGCGGGATGCAGCTTCCCAAGGGCGTCGCTGAAAAGGATGTGCTCTGGCGCAAGCAGGCCGGGCTGAACCTGAAACAAGCCGTGCAAGCCGCGCTGGAGCAGGTGCGCCACGCCGCGAAGCGTGCGGCGCAACTCGCGGCGGCAAAGGCGGCGAAGAAATAACCGGTCACGAATGTGACTTTCAAAAACTTCGCGAAGGAAAAAATCCAAATGAAACCAATCAAAACTCTCTCACTCATCGTGCTGAGCTTTCTGGCTCAGCTTTTCTCGGGGCCGCCCGCATTCAGGACGGCGAACAATGAAGGCGTGGCGGGCACGCACAAGCAGGCCACCACCAAGCTGCCGGACGCGGCCTGGAACAGCCGGCACCTGCTGGTGCAAATCGGCAGCGACAGCAACCATGTCAACCTCTGCAACCAGGCGAGCCGGCCTTACGGCTTTACCCAGGATGCCCCGGCCAGCGCGGGAGACCCAATTCAGGTCGAGTTTCTCAGCGGCCACATCGGCACCTGCCTGATGAATGCCACGGGGCCGCTCGCGCAGGACGTGGGCGTCTTCACTTGTGCGACGCCGGGATACGTCTCCGGATTGCCGAACGCGGCCGGCACGTACTGGCTCGTTGGGCACACCAAGGAAGCGACCCAGGAGACGCAGGATGCGGAATACCTCGTCGAGGTCGAGCCGAACCGGCCCATGAAAGTGGTCGTGGACGGCAATGGCAACGCGAGCTGCATCGTCATCTAAGCAACCAAAAAAACATGAAAACACCGAAATCACTCATCGAAGTCATCACCTCGGTTGTGGTGATCGTGGCGCTGCTTTGCATCGCCGCCATCCATCACAGCGCGAAGGCCAACAACGGGGACATTGATCTCATCGTCAAAACCGGCTCCGGAAACGTGCCGGCTGCGGACCTGATCAACACGTCCGGAGGCGGCTCGCCCGTCGCAACGGGAACCGCGATCACCTCCGGCACCGGGCTGCTGATCTGCCCGACCGGGCCAATCGTGTCCAGCACGGCCAACCTGGCCACCACGGGGACACTCCCCGGCACCACGGGCACCAGCCCGCTCCTGGGTGAGCTGGCGATGTCCAGCAGCGGCACGCTGCTCAGCTATGGCACCAGCGGATGGGGGCCGGCAAACGTCGCCCATTAACCGTCCGCCACCAAAACGAAAGGACCCATTATCCAATGAAAGATATCCTCAAAAACGCAATTCCGGTGACCGGCCTGGATTTTTCCAGAGTCCGCACCGCCAACGCGGCCATCGCGCAGGCGCTGGTCGAAAGCACCCGGCTGCCCGCTTACGACGACGGGGCATGGCAGCATGGGCGCATCACCACGGCGAATGCCGAACTCTTCGGGAGCGCCTTCATGAGCGAGCCCATGAGCAATTACGCGGTGGGCTGGAGCGATCCGGAAGGGTACGACGCCCTTACCGAATTCCTGGCTCCGAACTTCCCGGCTCCGGGCGAGCTGTTCCAGTACCGGGAGTTCGATAACTCGGAGGAATTTCTCTCCGACGGCACCTACGACGATCTGCGCGCCATCAAGGCGGACTTCAAGACCGTCGATTACACGCAGGGGCTGACTCAGGGGAAGGTGGCGAATCGCGGTCTGCGGATCGAGCTGGATTACGATTATGTGAAGGCCGATCCCATCTGGCAGCAGCGGTACACCGGCAAGCTGATGGCGCGGCTGAAGCGCAACCAGGCGCGCCGGGCGTCGGCGCTGATGCTGGCGAGCGGCACGTCCGATCCGCTGGTGTGGAACGGGACGGGCACGCAGCCGGATGTCAGCCTCCAGCAGGAGATCATCGACAGCGGCGACACGAGCGGCATCTCGCCCAACCGGATGCTGGTGGGCCTCAACGCCTGGCAACTCCGGCGCAATGCTTATGCGAGCGCCGAGGCGGGGAGCACCAACCAGTTTGCGGCAGCGGCGGCGCTGGCGATGAACATCGAGCAACTGGGCGCGCAACTGATGCTGGAGGCGCGCGTGGACAGCGCCCGGTACCAGAGCGCGACGGCAAAATCGCAGATCATCGGCGCCAACGTCTTCTTCTTCACCGGCCGCGCCGGCGTGGATCAGGAAGACCCGACCAACCTCAAGCTCGCCTGGTTCAATTGCCAGAACGGGCAGCGGTTCGCGGTGTACGTGCGCCAGTTGAGCGTCAAGAAGTGGGAGATCGTGGTCGAGCATTACGAGCTGCTCTTCTGCGCCAGCACGCTCGGCGTCCGGGTGTGCCCGATCACCATCAGCTAGAATCAAGGATGAGGGATGAAGGAGGAAGGATGAAGCAGAACGCTGAATCCCGATTCCTTCATCCCTCATAATTCATCCCTCATCCCTATCCATGAGCAACTGGACCACCATCAGCGTCGATGATCTGAAGGCCGTAGGTTACGGGCAGATCGTGGATCGCGCGCGCTCGATGGCGGTGGGAGGGGTGGATCCCGCGGCGGAGGCGATTGCGAATGCGGTTTCGCGGGTGCGCCGGGCGATCTCCACCGGCAATACGATGGACGCGGATGCGGCGAAGGTGCCGAACAGCCTTAAGAATGTCGCGGTCAAGCTGGCGTTCTTTAATTTGATGGGGCGGCTGCGGCTGGACCTATCGCCGAGCGAGGCGGAGGATAAGCGGGATCAAATCAGCGATCTCAAGCGCATCCAGGACGACGAGGTGAAAGTGGAGGAGCCGGATACGCCGGGCGGCAACGCGGAGATGCAGCACGGGAACACCGTGGGAGTAATCCGGCCAGTGCGCCAGCAAACGACACGGGAGGGGCTTCGCGGGTTATGAACGTGGAGAGCCTTCGGAAATTGGCGGTGCGCTCGATGCAGACGCCGGGGATGACGCGGGCGTCCATCGCGGAGATTAACGGGGCGTTGAGCGAATTGGACCAGCTTGAAGCTGGACGCCGTACCGCCAATGCGGAGATTGGCGATCCCAGGGAGGCCGCGGCGGCATTCGAGCGGGACATGGCTCCGATTTGCGAGGCGGTGGCGGGGGCGATCCGCGCGGGGGACCTGGCGGCGTTTGCGGGGTTGAAGGGGATGTTTGCCCGGTTGCTGGCGGAGGCGAATGCGGAGCCGGCGCTGGCGGGGGTGTTGCAGCGGCAGATCGGGGCGGCGCTGCTGGATGGATTGACCGGCACAAAGGGAGGGACGGCATGAAATTGATCGCGACTTCGGTTTATTTTTCGGACGAGGGAAAGCCGATGCAGACGCATCAGCTCATTGCGGAATGGGATGCGGAGCATGAGTTGCCGGGCGACGGCGATGCGGGGATCGCGGGCCGGGCCATCGAGATCAAGGCGATGGCGAAGTCGCTGCTCGATGCCATCCAGGAGGAGACTTCCGAATGATTACCGTGGAACCCCATGCTATCACGGCGGCGCTGCGGCATTGGCGGGCGCGTCAGATCATGCCAACGGGGCTCTCCAGCCAGGAGCTGGCGGAGCTGGGGCGCGAGGTGCATCTGCGCAGTGTGTTCAGTGCGCGCATGACCAATGCAGAGGCCGTGCAGGAGCTGAGCAACGTGGTGGATGAGCTGCTGCAGGGGAAGATCAACATATCTACCGGCATCCTGAAGATGTACGAGAAACTGAAGTCGCTGGGGTACGATCCGGCGACGGGTTTTCCGGAGGATTACCCGAAAATCCCGATGGCGGAGCGGGGAACGATCTGTGATTTATCGAGCGCAGGCCGGCTGAAGCTGATGCTGCAAACGAATCTGCGGATGGCGATGGGGTTTGGCCGGATGACGGAGGGGAACAGCGAGTACCGGCGGCGGGAATACCCGGCATGGGAGCTGGTGCGGGTGTATCCGCGGGTGATCCCGCGCGGGAGCCCCAAGAGTGAGAGCGAGGGGTGGTACGAGCGGTGGGCGCAAGCGGGACAGAGCGTGGGCTGGGCGGGGGCGATTGACGGGCCGATGATGGCGCTCAAGGATTCGCCGATCTGGATGGCGCTCGGGAGCCGGGAGCTTTTTGCCGATGGGCTGGGGAATCCGTACTGGCCGTTTGCGTTTGGCAGCGGGATGGGCTGGCGGGAGATTGCGCGGGCCGAGGCGATGCGGGAGGGATTGATCGATGGCGGCCAGGTCCCGGCTAAAACCACCGCGTCTCTTGCTCCCGGCGAGGATGAGATTGTGCAGGCATTTGACCGGCTTTCGCCGGAGTATCAACAACAAGTGAGGGAGTGGGTCACGAGTGTGACTTCCAAAGCGGCATGAGGATCGGGGTATCCATTACGGTGCCGGAAGGACCCCGGCGTTTGTTTGCGAGCCTCCGGGGATCGCTTGCGGCGCGGGACCTGAATCAGGCGATGGGGGAAGAGGTGCAGGTGCTGACGGCGGAGTATTTGCGCCGGCTTTCCGGAGAAAGGCATGATACGGCGAATGCTTTGGCGGGGACGAGCGACTCGTCCTCCATCCAAACCGGCTTCCTTTCGCAAGCGGCGGAGAAGGTGGCATCGCCTGGGGCGCTGGCGGTGGATAGTGAGGCGGCTACGCTGACGATTGATCACCCTGGGATGATGCGGGCGTTTGGGCCGGTCACGATATCGCCAAAGAACGCGAAGAGCCTGGCGATCCCGGTGAACGCGATTGCGTATGGAAAGCGGGCGCGCTCCCTCTGGGCGACATTGCCGCTGTTTATCCCGAAGGGCTGCAACTTCATCGCGATGAAGGATGGAAAATCGATTATCGCGCTGTACATCCTGGTGAGGAGTGTCACGCAGAAACAGGACCGGAGCCTGTTGCCGAGCGATGAGGAGTGGCGGGATGCGGCGGCGCTGGGAGCGGGACGTGAGATTAAGCACCGGCTGGGCGCGGAGGGGCGGTTATGAGCAAGCCGGTGATCAATGTCTCGGCGGGCGTCGCCGGCAACGGGATATTCGGGAGCGGCGGCGCTTACGGCGATGTCGGCGCGGCGTTCTCCTACCAGATCACGGCGACCAATACGCCGACCAGTTACAACGCGACCAATCTGCCGGCGGGGTTGAGCGTTAATACTTCGACAGGGGCGATCACCGGCACGCCGACGGCGACCGGGACGACCTCCGTGACGCTCTCCGCAACGAACGGCAGCGGAACCGGGACGGCGACACTCTCGGTGGCCGTCGGCTCGCTTCCGGTGATCACCAGCGCGCTGACGGCGACGGCGAGCCTTGGCTCCCTGGATTACGTCGCGAGCGCCAGCAACATGACGGGCGCCGGTGCGCTGGGTTACAACGTCACCTGTCCCGACGGCGTGACGTTTACCGGGGCCGGATTGGGAGCCAGCGACGGCGGGATCACCTACTACACGTCGCCCAGTATGCAGTTCGCTTTCGCGAATGCGGGAACGTTCGATATCACCATCGAGGCGCTGAACCTGGGTGGCACGGGCACGGCAACGCTGGTGGTATCCGTGCCGCCGGTATTTTACGGGCCGGTCTCGATGGCGGCCACCGTGGGTGTTTCGGCATCGTACCAGATTGTCACGTTGCCGGCGGCATCCAGCTTTTCCGCGACGGGGCTCCCCTCGGCGCTCTCGATTGACAGCTCGACGGGGATCATCTCCGGGACGCCGGCCGCAGCCGGGAGCACCGTGGCCAGCATCACCGCGAGCAGCGCGGGCGGGAATGTAACCGAGAGTTTCACGGTCAATGTCTATGCGGCGATGTCCATCACCAGCGCCTCCACGCTGAGCGCGGTGAGCGGTGTGACGGCCACCTACCAGATCACCGCCTCGGGCGCGCCAGCGAGCTATGCCGCCACGGGGCTGCCGCCTGGGATGAGCGTCAATGGATCGACTGGAGTCATCAGCGGCACGCCGACCTCCACGGGCACGTTTACCGCGACGGTGGCGGCGATCAATCCGGCGCAGACGGTATCGGCCACGCTGACCATCACCGTGACGGCGACGGCGGCGGTGCCGGTGGTTGCGACGTCGTATCCGTCGATCTCGTTTTTCTCCGGCGCGACGTTCACGATCACCAACGGCGCTCCCACCTCGATAGCGCTGGCGGCGAGCAACAGCCCGACCTCCTGGGCAGCGACGGGGTTGCCGAGCGGGCTGAGCATCGATACCTCGACAGGGATTGTCTCCGGCACGGTATCGAGCAACGGCGTCACCGCGTTCTCCGTCGCCGCGACGAATGGCGCGGGGGCCGGCGCGGCGCAGGCGTTCAATATCAGCGTCGTGGCGGATCCGGACGCGGTGCCTGTGATCCAGGTGCCGGCGGGATTGCCGACCGTGAATGTGCCGAGCGGGGGCATCGGGCTGCCGGCATTCGCGCAATACAGCCCGTTCAATTACCAGTTTTACGCGACCAACAGCCCGACCTCATGGACGCTGGCGGGAGCGCCCGAAGGGGTCACGATTGCGACGGGCACCGGGGTGTTATCGGCCACGGCGACGCCGCCCGGCTATTACGTGTTTGCCGTGAGCGCGGCGAACGCCTCCGGGTCATCGACTCCGGTACCGGTGGCGATGACCGTGACGGTGGGAACGGGAGTGCCCCAGACGGCGGGCCCGGTGCCGTGGCTGACGAACGGGCTCACGATTGTGGACCTGCAATTTAACCTGGCGTATCCGAGGGCGGTATCGAGCAGTTGCGCGCCGCTGAATTTCTACCAGGGAGACGGGTTGATCCTGGGGCTGCTGCTGCTGACGCCGGCGGGCCCGGCTTATGACGCGACCTCGATCTGGCTCTCCGGCCGCGTTGCGGTGGACACGGAGGACCTGCTCCGGATCGCGCTGCCGGCGGCGCAGCCGACGGAGATCACGGGCGGGGAATACTACGCGCTGCCGGTGAACCTGGCATCGGCGCAGATTGCGGAAGCGCTTGCGGACATGAATGAGCCGACGGGCGGCACGCCTGCGGTGCTGACTCTGCAATGCCAGCTGGGGGTGTTGCGGGCCAACGGGCTGACGTACCGAAGCGCGCCGTTCACGATCACGATCACGCAGCGCCTGGTGGATGCCGGGCTGCCGCCGCTGGATGCTGACTGATTCAAATGATATGAACATTGCGATTACCATTGAAGACCCGAGCGCGAAGCCGGGAAGCGCCTCGACCATGGTGCAGGGGGGCCAGCTGCCGATTACGCTGACGCTGGATGCGAGCCCTGGGAGCGGGGCGGCGTTTGCGCTGGCGCTGGCGACGACCTCGAGCGCGCCGGCGCTGGTGGCGTATTGCGATAACTTTGTGCAGCAGGATGAGACCACCTGGACGGGGATGCTGGATGGGACGGACTCGAGGCTGGCGGCGGCGATGAGCGGGCAGGAGACGCAGCCATTCGGCGCGCAGGTGAGCTGGAGCCTGAACGGGGGCAGCCCGGTGATTTGCCCGAACTTCACGATAACCGTGGAGCAGCCGAATACCACCGAGCCGGCGACGAGCGACGGGGGGCCGACTTATGTGACGAGCGCGATGCTGACGGCGGCGATTGCGGCGCTGCCGACGACCGGGGCGGAGATCGGGGTATTGGTGACGGCGTGGATGGCTTCGCTGCCGACGGCGCTGCCGGCGACGGCGGGGGTGGCTTGGATGAATGGAGGGCAACTCTCGCTCTCTTGAAGGATGAATTATGAAGGATGAACCCATTGATTTTGATTTATGAAAAAACTGATCTTTCTCTCGCTGCTTTGTTCTGTGGGATCGCTCTTTGGGCAATCTTACAAGGCGCCTACTTACCTGAGTGTGACTTTGGGCTCCGGGAGCGGGGCTTTGCAGGTGAGCAACAGCGGCGGGATGCTGATGGCGGCATCGGCTACGGGGACGAGCGGCACGAGCTTTGGGACGCCGGCTCCGGTGGCGCTGGCGGGCGGGAGCGTGGCGATGAGCAGCACGGCGGCAGTGGCGCTGGCGGGGACGTCCGGGAGCTTTGGAAGCGCGGCGTTTCTGAGCGGGACCACGTTTGCCACGGCGGCGCAGGGCATCGAAGCGGGGACGGCGCTGCAGACGGGGAGTTCGGGTGTGAGCGGAATTGTTTTTTCGGTGAATGGGACCACGCTTGTGATATCCGGGAGCGGGCTGTTTCCGCTGGCGCAAATCCCTGCGCTGCCATCGAGCCAGATTACGAGCGGGACCTGGACATTGCCGGTTAATGCATCCTCGATCAGCCTGAGCGGCACGGCGCTTGCGGCATTATTTGCGCCGATCTCACTGGCATCAGCGGCGGTGCAATCGGCGACATCCGCGACGGTGGGGCTTACGCTGGCTGTGAGCGGGACTCAACTGACTTTGAGCGGCAGTTCGGTGCCCTGGGCCGTGGCGAGCAGCGTCAGCACCACCTCCAGTAATGTTGAACCGGGGATGAATGGGGATCGGATATCTTTCTGGAATCCGCGCGGGCTCTCCTATCCGCTTTATCCCGTCACGACCGGCACGCTGATCCGCAACTGTGACGCGAGCCTGATTACCGGTACGGATGGCGTGTACACGCCGTGGCTTGACCTCGGGGGCACGTCCGGATCGCTCACGCAGAGCGGGACCGCGAATCAGCCGGTGTGGCGCGAGAACGGGATTAATGGGCGGCCCGCTTACCAGTTCTCCGGGAGCCAATGGGTGACCGGTACATCGATTACGGGCAGCTATGGCACCTTCTTTATTGTGTGGCAGCCGGCGCAGGGAAATCTCCTGAACGAATGCGCGTATTCCCACGGGACCTCCGGCACTGCTGATTTCACCGATAACCTTTGGCCGCCGACTGTCTATTTTAACAACGGAGGCGAGAACACCTTCTTTGGCGATGCAACGGGCCAGAATCCGGCGGTGCGCGTGGATGCGGTCCAGATCAGCGCGACGGATGCCAAGATTTTTAAACACGGGGTTTTTGTCCCGATTGTCGGGTGGACCGCCACCGCGATTTCCGGGACTGAAACGATGATTGGAAGCCTGATTACTTCTCCGTCGAGCGGGGGCTTTGAGTATTCGGGGATGGTAGGCCATGTCCGCGAGTACGCCGGCGCGCTGAGCGTGGCCGATGTGGAAGGGGTCTCGCGCGAGTTGATGGCGGAGTGGGAGCCTCCGAATCGCGGCCTCATCACGGTTATGGGAGATTCGATTGCCGCAGGCGGAGGCGCTGCCGGGTATTGGCCGGGGTGTATTCTCAATGGGCTTAATGAGCCTTACGAAATGCGATCCTGGGCGCGAGGTGGTCAGGCGCTCAATGATGTACTTACGCTTGGCCAAATCCCGTCCGAGGCTGCGGTGTATGATGGCTATAATCGCCCGGATAAAATCGCGATCCTCTGGGAATACACGAATGATAATTCCCAGGGGATGTCCGGGACAACCGGCTATGCCGATACCGTGACTTATAGCGGAAGCCTGCGCGCCATGGGATATAAGACCATCGTCATTGGCTGCCTTCCGCGCTCCGGCGGTCTTGGGGAATGGACGGAGGCGAACAAGGAGCAATTTAACGCGCTATGGCGGGCGGACGCGTCGAGTGGCACCCCTCATGCCGATGGGTATCTCGATGTCGAAAAATATCCGCTCATCGGGGGTTCCGGCGCGGCGCTGAACCTGTCGATGTTTGGGGACAACATCCACCCGACGGCTGCGGCGTGCGCGGTGCTGACGCCGGAATTGGATCAGATTATCGAGGGACTGACTCGCGCGAAGAAGCCCGTTTACGATAACGGCATCAATCCACTGACGCTGGGGACCAACTGTTTTGCCTATTGGGATTTCTCCACCATCAGTGGGAGCGAAGGGCAATATGTGACATCGGTTCCAGACCGGATGGGCAATGCGCGAAATACCCTGACGGCATCCGGGACGGCTTCGGAGCCGATGCTCGAGACCGGCAGCGCAAACGGCCTGTCCTGTCTGTATTTTGGTGGTGCGCAAAAGCTGGTTTGCTCATCGACCTTCACGAACCTCGGAGCGTTTACGGTGATCGTGGTGATGAAAGACGCGGCCACCGGCTATCAAGGGATGGTTTCCGAGAACAGCGAAATCACGCTCGGCGTCGATAGTAATACCTTCCTTTCATTCTGGGGCGGCGCGATCAAGGATTCCGCGTTTGTCACGCCGCAGACTAATTTTAGTCTCGCGAGTTTCGAGAGTGCGGGCATCGAGGGAAGTAATGCCACCGTGAATATCTACCTTAACGGGGTGCTTTCGCCCTCGGTGCTGACAACCTCTTTATCCCCAGGCAGCGGCCTTAATATCGGAGTGGCCGCAAATGGAAGTAGTTATTACACCGGCTATCTCGCGGCGGTCGTCGTGCTGGTGAATACCGGCGACGCCACGCGGCAGGGCGTCGAGCGGTACCTTGCGCGGGAATTCAATATTTCACCTCCATGAGCGCGTCCTTTGATCTCCAGAGCGGGATTGCGAAGCTGCTGACGCCCGAGGCGCTGCCGGCTCCGAATATCCCTGTGCTGATGCGGCGCCCGAAGGAATTGCAGAGCGACATCGAGGAGGCGATCCTGAAGCAGACGCTGGGCATCTACATCAATCCGCCGCTGCCGACGCGGGCGCTGGATAGCGGTGGGCCGGTGCTGTTTTTCAGCGATTACGAGGTGAGGGTCCGCGTGGTCGAGCAGCCGAAGCTCAATGATAAGGGGGCGGACGCGTATGAGGTGGCGGAGGCAATCGCGGAGGCGCTGCACTGGAGCAATCCGGAGGCTCCGGACGGGACGCCGATGCTGGCGATCCCGATGAAGATCAACCCTGGGCGGCCGCTGGAGCTGATCGAGGACCCGACGTACCGGGTGATCGATGTGGTTTTTATCGCGGCGCTGCAGATCAACAAACAAGGATGAAGGATGAATTATGAAGGATGAAACTCTATCGATTTTGGCCGGCTTTGCCGGCGCTTCTGGCGCTGCCTTCATCCCTCATCCTTCATCCCTCATCCTTCCATAAAATATGAATCGTTACGGACAAACTCTTACCTGGGGGCCGCTTTCGGCTCCGGCATTTTTCACCGGCGAACCGATCTCGTACTCGTTGCGGGATGGGCAGACCAAGCAACTGATCGACGGGGCGGCCGGGGATTGGCTGGCGCTGGCGCTGCACTCGCGGAAGGCGGAAATCCAATTCGAGGCGAAGGTGACTTCGGCCTCGACGAACTTTCTGGATTTGAGCGCGGGAGCGGCGATTGCGCTTTCGTCGATCAGCAGCACGGGCTCGATCTTGGTATCGAGGGCGGTGCAGCGGTGGCGGCTGAGCCAGGCGGCGACGGCATCCGTGGAGGCGACGTGGTACCCGGATATGACGCCGGCGGACGGGGCGGCGCTGGCGGGGGTGACGAACTCGGCGTTTGTGCCGGACCAGAGCGCATCGACCATTGTGACGCCGGCGAGCGCGCTGGTCTATACCACCTATGGGCTGACGCACGCGAAGGGGCTGGTGCATGAGCTGACGCTGACGCAGAGCCTGCAGATTACCGAGGATGATCCCTCGCCGGATGGATTGATCCTGGGGGCGGCGACGCACGGGTATGAGATGACGATCAACCTGCTGCTGCTGGCGCAAATCCCGAGCACGACGAGCCCGATGACGGATTACCCGGCGGTGGACTCGACGCTGGCAATCGGGAGCCAGGTGGGGGCTCCGGCGACGTTCTTGATCACCGATAGCGGCCCCTCGATGGAGATGGGAAAGGGGATGATGTACTCGATTGACGCCTCTTGGATTTCTCCTTTCGGGTCGTGAGTACGACCTCTGATGCTATCGCAAGGCCCGCTTTGCCGGGCCTCCGCCGCTAAACAATTTCAACCAAACACAACGCTCGAAATATTATGCCAAACGAACCTCTCTCATCGGCGGCTGCTGCCGCTTCCACTCCGACACCCACGCCGGCTGCCGCGCCTTTGGCGGGGGCCAAGGCTGCTCCGATTACGCCTGCGGCGGCCGCTGCCGCGAATAAGGCGACGAAAGTGGAATTGAATGCGGCGATTGCCGAGGCGGACACGATTGTGGCTTCGATTGCGAAGCTGAAGGCGTCGCTTGCGGGGAATGATACGGCGTTCATTGCCGTGACGGTGGGTGTGGCGGCGGAGCGGCTCCAGGAGGCGCAACGGTATCTCCGCAACAAGCTGCCCAAGGCGCCGTGACGTTGGAAAGGATGAAGGATGAATTATGAAGGATGAAACTCTATCGGGGGTGGCCGGCGTTGCCGGCTCTGATCATCCTTCGGGCTTTATCCCTCATCCTTCCGATGACGGGCTTGAGGATTTGCGCGGCTTGCAGGCTTCGATTGCGGGGGCCTCGGAGAGCCCCTGGCAGCCGCGTTGCGTGGCGGAGGCGTTCCGCTCGCGGGACGGTGAGCATCCGTTTGTTTTCACCATGCAGGTGTGGATTGACCTGGATGCGGTGGAATCGCCGTTTCTGGCCGGGCGGCTTCCGGACCCGGAGATGCTCGAGTATGAGGATATCCGGCAGATTTATGACGAGGCTTTTACGGCGTTCGGGTGCTCGCGCCCGAAGCCGGATTGCACGGCGGGGCAGTTTGCGTTTTTCGGAGACAGCATGATCCGGGCGGTGCGGCGGGGATTTGCGATGCGGCTGCGGATGAAGCCGCCGCGGGGCTTCGAGAGCGGGGCGAGTGATGACGGGTTCGGGGATTGGCTGCCGGTGATGGCGTGCCTGAAGGCGCAGCTTTTTTTTACGTGGACGGAAGCGCGGATGCTGCCTGTGGAGGCGGCGTTCGGGCTGATCAACGCGCACCGTCGCAATGAGGGATGGACGCCGGCGGAGACGAGCTATGCGATGCGGGGGGAAGGATGAAGGATGAATTATGAAGGATGAAGCTCTATCGATTTTGGCCGGCGCTGCCGGCGCTGGGTTCATCTTTCATCCCTCATCCTTCATCCTTTTTTACCTATGAGTGAGCCGGTTAAAATTGTCATTTCGGAATCGCGCGAAGGGAACGCGGTCGAGGAGGAGGTGCGGCGGATCGAGCAGTTGCATAAGACCGCGGACAAGTACTCCAAGACGCCGGGGATGGAAGGCGCGGCGAAGAGTGCGCGGGCTGAGGCGATGGAGCTGCAAAAGAAACAGCTTGGCAATAAGATGGAGCAGGCCGCGGCGGCGCGTGCGAACGGAAACGGGGCGGCGGCGGACCAGGCGGCGCGGGAAGCGAAGGAGATGGAGCGCACTATGCAGCTCCAGCGCAGGGGGGCGATGGGGTATGGGCAGGCGGCAGCGACGGCGCGGCGGCAGCTAAACCAGGAGGATGAGACGGCGGCGCTGAAGGTGGCCGGGATCCACAAGCAGGGATTTACGCGGGCGCGTCAGGAGGCGCTGACACTCTCGCGGGAGCTGGCGACAGGCGCGCCGACGGGGCGGACGCTGAGCGCGCTGCTGGGGAATCTGATCGGCGGGATGGCTCCTGAGGCGCTTGCGCTGGGGGCGGCGATTGCTGCGCCGGCGGCGCTGCTGGGCGGGGGCTATTTATTCAAGCGCGGACAGAAGGAGTGGGGACGGCAGGAGGAGTACAAGGTGCGGCAGGAGGAGGTGGGCGATGCTTACAGCCGCGAGGTGGGAGCGAGCCCGATGGGAAGCAGCAGCGAGGAGTTTGCGGCGCGGCGCGCGGATACGCAGGAGATCAAGGAACGGGAAGGGAACCGGGAGCGGCTGGCTCATAACCGGACGCACGCATGGTTTGGGTTGA
>DATAXI010000212.1:0-62887 GCA_036266845.1 Chthoniobacteraceae bacterium
CGTGGGCCGGATGATCGCCGGCGGCCTCGCCACGCGCGTCTATTACGTCAGCCAGGGCGGCTACGATACCCACGTCAATGAGGTGCCCACCCACACCCGCCTCATGGGCGAACTCAACGACGCGCTGGTCGCTTTTTCCCAGGACCTCAAGGCTCAGGGCAATTTCAACCGGGTGATGCTGATGACCTTTTCCGAGTTCGGCCGCCGCGTCGCCCAAAACGGCAGCAACGGCACCGACCATGGCGCCGCGGCTCCCATGTTCATCATGGGTGGCGGGATCCGCCCGGGCCTCCAGGGCGCTTACCCGAGCCTGGAAAACCTGAACGGCGGCGACCTCGCCTACAACGTCGATTTCCGCAGCGTTTACGCCACCATCCTGGATCGCTGGCTGCGCGCCCCCAGCAAGGAAGTCCTGGGCCGCCAGTTCCCGCTCCTGGGCTTGGTCTGATCCATCCCTTCGCCATTTAGCGCCTTCGCGTGAGAATCAAAACAATCTCACGCGAAGGCCAGAGGGGCCAGAACACGGGCGAGGCTCTGGGTTAGAGAATCGTCACCGTCGGCGTCGTATCGTCGGTGGCAGCCACTCGATCCGCTGGCGCCGGTTCAGGCGCGGGCGCTGATTCACGCCCGGGCGCAAGAAGCCGGAAGAAGGCGATAAAGGCCACCAGGCCCATCATCGGCGTAAGGGGCAGCGCGATCCGGGTCCCCTCGAAAACCCCCAGGCAAAGGACCAGATAGCCGGCTCCGAAACCCAGCGTCATCAGCGGCACCCAGAGCCGCCGCTTGAGGGAAACAATCGCCCCCATCGCCACGCCCAGCGCCAATACCAGCGCACTCCCTTCCCATCCCGCGGGACGGGCAAAAGCATGGGCCTCCGCCGTCGCGATGGCGGCCGCGAATAATTCCCCGGAGGACCCGTTTCGGCCCGTGGGGAGCGGCAGGGTCTGCGCGGCATGGTCGGTCCGTGCCAGGATGACCATTCGATCCTTCAGCTTTGCGGGATCGATGACCGGGGTGTGCTTATGCTCCAGTTGATCCTGCGCCAGCACCAGGTCGTCAAAGCCGGCCCGGTCATACGGCTGCCTCCAGTCCACCAGCATCGCGCCGGAGTCGTTTACCGGGATCGTCAGCTTGTTCCCAAGGCGAATCGAGTCGCCCAGCCGCACCTCCACGTCGTCCGGCGTCACCCCGTGCCATAGCATCATCGCCTCCAGGGCAAAGGAGGGGACCAGCTCTCCCCGGTATCGGAAAACCATGGGCGCATGTTCCGCCGTCGCCTCGGACCGCGGCACATTCGTGAAGCCCAGCCCCGCCGTCAGCCGCAGATCCTCGTCCGGCTCGGACTCCACCACTGTAAATTCCGGCACGTCATTGAGCGGTCCCTGCACGTTCCGTAGCGCCGGGAGCGGCTGCATCGGCGGGATGACGTCGGGATCCTCCGGCACGCCAAGCAGGGCTCCCAGCTCGATCTTAGGCGTCTGGAGGATGCGGTAATGAAGCAGCTTCTCATATTGCGGCTGCTCGAGGGCCTGCGCCTCGGTCATCGTCTTCTCGTTCCAGATCAATACCGGCTCGACCGCCGCCACCCGCGCCTGGAATTGAAGCACCCCGTCCAGAAAATCGGCATAATTGAGAGGCGACCACGGCAGCGGGTAGTAGAGCATCGAGTTGTCATTGATCTCAACCAGCGTCACCGGCGCCTCGCCGTGCTGGGCATCGCTGTTGGCCGCCAGCCAGTTGATGAAAGTCTCCTCGATGCCCGCAAGCGGCGGCGCGTGGCTCTCCCGCAGCAGCAGCACGCCCACCGCCAGAACGGCAAAAAGGCATTGAGGGAGGGTGTTTCGCATCTGGCAGGAATCTTACGAAATAAAATCCGCCAGAGAGCTACGGCAAAGGAGGTCAAACTGCCGTTGCTGCCTTCCGGCCCTGGCGGGGTTCGCTTGCCTCCAGTCCATAGTCCCTGGCGGAAACGCGACTATCTGACGGAAAAAACGCTCAGGCAACGGAAATTCTTCATCTATCCTCTTGCTTTTGAGAAAACCGGAGGGATAGAACAATGCCCCCAAGCCCTCGGAGGAAGAACACCACGCACCTCCCGGTGGCTGCCCCCAACCTACCGATTTCTCCTCACTCCCAGATATGGCCAGTAAAATTGCCCTTGGCATTACCATCATTGTTCTAGCCGCGACCTGTTATTTCGGGTTCGCCACTCGCGGCAAAATCCAAGGCTTGGATGATCAGCTTGCCGCGATGACCCAGAAGTGGCACTCCACGGAATCGGAGTTGACCGCCACCCAGGGCAAGCTGAAGGCGGCGCAGGATGAATTGGCCAAGACCAAGGACGAACTCCAGAGCACCCAGGCGCAGCTCGCCACCACCCAGAGCAACCTGGACGCCGCCAACACCAAGATCACCGATCTGAACAACCAGATCGACACGCTGAAGAAGCAGATTGCCGTCGGGCCCAATCCGCCGGTCCCGGTGCCCAACGCCGGTGCCATTTCGCAACAGGATTACGACAAGGTGAAGGGCCAGCTTTCAGATGCCCAGGCCCAGGTCGCCGAGCTGAACCAGGTCAAGGAAACACTCACCAACAAGCTCAAAGATGCCGAGTCCCGGGCTGACGACCTTCAGAAGGTGGTGGATCACTACAAGGATCACGTCATCAAGAATGGCTTGGAGGGCACGGTGCTTGCCTACAATCCGGGCTGGAATTTTGTGGTCCTCAGCATCGGCGACCGCCAGGGCGCCGTTGTCAATGGGGAGATGATCGTCAAGCGCAACGGCAACCAGATTGGCAAGGTCAAGATCACCTCCGTCGATCCCGCAACCTCCGTTGCCGATGTCGAGCCCGGCTCGGTGCCGCGCGGCGTCCGCATTCAGCCGGGCGATACGGTCATCTACCAGACCAACGAGGATTAATCCCGGGACCCTCCGCATGGGGGGACTTTGCAGCGGGCCGTTTTGCTGCTTCATTGCACCGCGATGAATAACGTTTGCCGACTCTTTGCCGCCGCTCTCCTCATCCTGGGAGCCTGCGGGTGCGCCAGTGACAGCCAGCCCGCTTCCCAGGGGCAGAATAATCCCAACGCCAGCGATATCCCATGGAATCGCCCCCAGACGTGGGAAGGGCAGGGGATGATGGGCGGCTTCATGCAGCAGCAGGGCTCCACCGGCCACTGAACCTCTCCGCGGCTGCCGTCATGAAACCCCGCATCCTCGTCATTCGCGGCGGGGCCATCGGGGACTTTGTCCTGACGCTGCCGGCGATCCGCCTCTTGCGGGAGAATTTTCCCCACGCTCACCTGGAGATCCTCGGGTACAAGCACATCGTTGCCCTCGCGGAAGGGCGCTTCTACGCGGATGCGACCCGGTCGATCGAGTACGGCGGGCTTTCCCGGTTTTTCATCCCCGGGGCGGAGCTGCCTGAGGACCTGGTCGAGTATTTTGCCAGCTTCCAGCAGATCGTCAGTTATCTGTACGATCCGGACGGCTTTTTCGCTGCCAATCTCCGCCGGTCCGGCGTTCGCTATTTTATCCACGGCTCGCCCATGGTGGACGATAGCGCGCACGCCGCGCAGCAGCTTGCGCTGCCGCTGGAGAGCCTCGCGCTCTATCTGGACGGGAAGGCGCCCGCCCTTTTTCCCACAGAGGCCGACCGCCTCCAGGCCGGCGCATGGCTGGCAGACGCATTCCCCGGCGCCGTGGGGCCGTTGATTGCCCTCCATCCCGGCAGCGGGGGAGAGCGCAAAAACTGGCCCGCCGCGCAATGGGCCGCGCTGGGGGAAACCATTTTCCAAACGATCCCTGATGCGCGGCTCTTGCTGGTGGGCGGGGAAGCGGACCATGGCCCGCTGGCATTGCTGCGCCAGGCTTTGCGTGGTCGCCCGGCTGCCGAGGCCCTGGACCTGCCATTGCCGCATCTGGCGGCCATCCTCCAGCGCGCGCGCCTCTTCCTGGGGCACGATAGCGGCATCTCGCACATCGCCGCCGCCGTGGGCGTGCCGGCCCTGTTGCTCTTTGGGCCTACGGACCCGGATATCTGGGCGCCGCCCGCTCCCGGCGTGCGAATCCTCCGCGCCCCGGAGAACGATCTGGCGCGGCTGCGGGTGGAAACCGTGGCGGAAGCGCTCGGCGCAGTCTTGCAAGGGGATTGACGCTGCGCGGCGCCCGTGAAACCTTGTTGGTCGATTCCCATGCAGCAATTCGAAAACCTCCGCGCGTCCAGCCTGTATTGCCAGAAGTGCAAAGCCGCCATGCCTGTGCGGGAACGGCTGCTGCTGGTGCTGCCGGACAAGGAAATCTACGATTACCTCTGCACTGGCTGCGCCTCCTCGCTGGGTGAGCGGGAGGTGACCATGGGCGAGCGCCAGTCCCAGCAGGCGGCCACCCGCAGGGCGCCCGCGGCGCAGTCGCGGCAATTGTTCCTTCCCTGACTTTTTCTTCCTGGTGCGCATCCTCTACATCGGCACGGGCGATATCGGCGCGCCTTCGTTGACGTGGCTCGCCGCCTCGGGGCACGAGATCGCCGCCGTTTTCACGCAGCCCGACAAGCCCGCAGGGCGCAAGATGGAATTGCAGCCGCCGCCCATCAAGTTGCTGGCGCAAAAGCTGGGCATTCCCGTTTTTCAGCCGGTGAAACTGCGCGCGCCGGACGCGGTGGAGCAGGTGCGCTCCTTCGGCGCGGACCTCATTGTCGTGATGGCCTATGGCCAAATCCTGCCCAAGGGCGTTATCGAGGCCGCCCGCATCGCCTGCCTCAATCTGCACGCCTCCATCCTGCCGCGGCATCGCGGCGCCGCCCCCATCCAGGCTGCCATCCTGGATGGCGACACGGAAACCGGGGTGACCGTGATGTATATGGACCCGGGGCTGGATACCGGGGATATCCTGCTGATCCGCCGCACGCCCATCCGTGACGACGATACCGGCGGCGCCCTTCATGATCGCCTGGCGGAAATCGCTCCCGGCGCGCTTGCGGAGGCCATTTCCCTCCTCGCTGCCGGCAATGCGCCCCGCATCCCGCAGGACAACTCGAAGGCCACTTATGCCGGAAAATTGGGGCGCGAGAATGGGGAGATTCGCTGGGACCTTCCGGCGGAGGAAATCGCGCGCCAGGTCCGGGCGATGAATCCATGGCCTTGCGCGTTCACCTACCTGCCCGACCGCGGGGGCATACCGCGCAAGCTCAAGGTTTTTGGCGCGGATGCCGTTTCGTCGCGGTCCGGCGTTCCCGGTGTCGTGCTGGATTCCGGGCCGGATGGCATTTTGGCCGGCTGCGCGTCCGGCGCCCTGTTGCTGCGCGATGTCCAGTGGGAAGGCAAACGCCGCATGGCCGCCCGGGATTTTCTCCTCGGCCAGCCGGCGCCTCCCGGCATCATTCTCGCCGCCGCTCATGGAAACCGTCCTTGATCCCTTCAATGGCCAGGTCGCGGGCCAATATGAAAGCGCGGGTCCCGCCGCGGTGGATGCGGCCATCGCAAAAGCGCATTCCGCCTTCGCCCATACCCGGGCAATGTCAGGCGCCCAGCGCTCATCGCTGCTCAGCCGCATTGCGGACCTTATCTGCGGCCGGCGCGAGCCGCTGGCCCAACTGATTCGCAAGGAAGCGGGCAAACCCATCGCGCTGGCCCGCGCGGAGGTGGAGCGCGCCGGGCAGACCTTTCGCTTTGCGGCACAGCAGGCCGCGGAGTCGCATGACCGCGCCATCGAGATGGATGCCAGCCCCGCCGGCGCGCATCACACCGGCATCGCGCGGCGCGTTCCCATTGGCGTGATCCTCGGCATCAGCCCGTTCAACTTTCCGCTGAACCTCGTCGCGCACAAGGTCGCCCCATGCATCGCCACCGGCAATACCATGGTCCTCAAGCCCTCGCCGCGCACGCCGCTTGCCGCGCTGGCGCTCGCCGCTATTCTCGCGGAGGCGGGCGCACCCGATGGGCAAATCCAGATCGTGCCGTTCGATCACCGGCACGTCTCGACGCTGCTGGGAAATGATGCGATCAAGATGCTCACCTTTACCGGCAGCGCCGCGGTCGGCTGGCAATTGAAGGGGCTGGCGGTGCGGCAAAAGGTTACGCTCGAACTGGGCGGCAACGCCGCGGCCATCATACACTCGGATTCCGCGTGGGCGGGCGTCATCCCCATGCTCGCCAATGCCGCGTTCGGCTATGCGGGGCAGTCCTGCATCTCCGTCCAGCGCATCCTTGTGCACTCGTCGATTTATGACGCCTTCCGCGATGCCTTTGTCCGCCATGTGGAGAAGAGTATCGTCACCGGCGATCCCGCCAGTGACGCGACGATCAATGGCCCGATGATCGACGCCGCCGCGCGCGATCGCGTGCTCGCCTGGACCCGCGAGGCGATCGAGCATGGCGCGCGCTCCGCCCTCCCGCTGCGCCATGAGGGGAATTGCCTCTGGCCGATCATCCTCGAGGATGCGCCCCGCGACTGCCGCATCGTGGCGGAAGAGGCTTTCGGTCCCGTCGCCGTCCTGAGCAGGTATGCCGATTTCGACGCCGCGCTGGAGGAGACAAACGCCTCCCGCTACGGACTCCAGGCCGGCGTATTCACCGCAAATCTCGAGCTGGCGGAGCGGGCATGGCAGCGCATCGATGCCGGCGCGGTGCTGGTAAACCAGGCGCCGACTTTTCGTGTGGAAAACATGCCGTATGGCGGCGTCAAGGAAAGCGGCTTCGGCCGCGAGGGCATCCGTTATGCGATGGAAGAAATGACGGAGTGGAAAACGTTCATCGTCCGACTGCCCGCCGCCGGATGAACCGCTCCCGTGCGGCGCGGCAGCGCCTTCTCCAGGCTCATGTCGCAAATCTGCTGGCCTGCCGGCTTTGTCCCAGGATGCATCCTCCGCCCGTCTCCGGCGGCGCGGTTTTCAGCCGCGTGCTCCTGGTCGGCCAGGCGCCCGGAGTGCGCGAGCCCGTGCTGGGCCGGCCCTTTGCATGGACCGCCGGCAAGCGGCTCTTCGCATGGTTCCAGCAATGGACGCAAGTGTCGGAGGCGCAATTCCGTTCTCATGTTTACATGGCGGCGGTCTGCCGCTGCTTCCCCGGACGCAATCCCGCCGGCGGCGACCGTGTCCCGAATCCGGTGGAAATCGAGAACTGCTCGCAATGGCTGCGGCAGGAGGTGCTGCTGCTCGAGCCGCAGCTCGTCATTCCCGTGGGTCGGCTGGCCATCGAGCAATTTATGCCCTGCCCGCGCATGGATGCGGTCATCGGCCATTGCTTTCCGGTCGAGCTATACGGGCGGAAATTCGATCTGATCCCGCTGCCACATCCCTCCGGCGCTTCCCCGTGGCCCCGCATCGAGCCGGGCAAAACGCTCCTGGGCCGCGCCATGACCCTCATCGCGCGCCATCCCGCGTACACCGCCGCTTTTCAGGTAAAAGCGCCGCGCCAGAGGTGATTGAACATCACCCAAAACTCGATCCGCTGGAGCGCCACCAGTTCCTTCTGCGCCACATCGCCGCCGAAACGCGCCTGCTCGCACTGGCCCACCAGCGCGTAGGGGTCCCAATCCAACTGCCGCGCCATCAGCGGCGAGATGCGCGCCGCCTCCGCGTGCATTTCAGGAAAAAGGGCCAGGCGCCCCGTCCGGCGAAACCAGTAGCGCGCATTGTCAAAATCCCCCTCCCGCCGGTGCATCATCCCGTGCCAGTAAGAGGCGGGCGCGGAACTCATCTCCTGGACAATGCGGTGGCTCTCGCCGAGCGCATCGTGGGCGTAAAACAGGCCGGCGCGGATCAGCCGCGGGTAATCGGCGTTTGCCATCACCGCGCCGCCCGTCAATTCCTCGTCGGTCGCCTCGCGGATGCTGCGGATGGATTCCGCATGGCCCGGCTCCGCTGGGCAAAGCCGCAGAAGCAGGTCTTCCTCATCGTCCAGCAGCTCGTTGACCAGCGTCGAGTAGCTTTTCATGCCCGGGTGCGATGGGATGGCGCTTCCTTAGTGCGAGAGCACTTCCTTTAGCCGGTCCAGCCGCCTGCGGATCGATTCCACCGGCACGTAATTGGCCCGGATCCACCACCAGACGCGCGGCACCCCCTGGGGCAGCCGCAGCCGCTCGCGCAATGCCTCGCGCGCCGCGCGGTCGCAACCATAGGCATCCAGGAAGCGCTGGGCCGTCGTCAGCCACGTCCCCTTGGGCGCGCAGCCCAGCAGATCCTGGAGGAAAGAGAGCACATCCTCCACCCGGCGCGCGCACGCCGGCAGATCGCGCCGGTGCACCACCTCAAAGTCGATCAACCGCGCCTGCTGCTCGTGCGCGGAAAAGAGAAAATTTGCCAGATTGGGATCCCCGTGCGACCACGGACCGCTGAAGAACCCGGAGTGCAACTGGTGCACCCGGCGCAACTCCGCGCCCGCGGCATCCAGCATCGGGTATTGGAACGTCCCGTTCACAAAATGCTCCGCCAGGCTTTGGCCCGGCAGAATATCCGCACAGACGGCCCTCGTCCCATCAACGAATGCCCCGTACTGGTCCGCGTGGAGCAGATTGAAGCAACTCACCTCCCAGCGCTGCCAGGCTCCGGCATCCGCCCATACGAACACCGGATGCCGCGCCGCGCGGAAGAAGAGATTCGCCGTCCGCGCCAGCGCCTCGCCCGTCAGCCGCCGGCGTTTGACCAGCAGCGCACGCCCGTCCCGCACCTCCCGGGAGACGGCGTTAATGCGGATCGCGTCAATGCACGATCCGGCTTGCTGGCACCACAATTTCGGTCCGGGCGAGCAGAGGGGCTTCTCGGCGGTGGCGGCGAGGGTGGTATTCACGATAGGGAGTTCGTGCCAGAACCTGCCTTTGGCTTCCCGTAAAGCAAGCTTTGAGTAAACGGGAAGCTCGGGAATCTAGTCCCCGAACTCCACCTCGACGGCGCGGGCGGTCTTGACCATCTGGCCCTCGGGCGAGACCAGCCGGAGGCGGTTTACCGCATCGGCGATTGGCACCTCAGTCACCAGATAGTTTTGGTAGGAGACCATCTGCCCATATTTTCCGGCGGCGATCATTTCCACCGCGTGGATGCCGAAACGGGTGCCCAGGATGCGGTCCAGCGTCGTCGGCGCCCCGCCGCGTTGCAGGTGGCCCAGCACGCACACGCGCACCTCGCGGTCCGTGCGCGCGGATATTTCCGCCGCCACGGCGTCCGCAATGCCGCCCAGGCGATACTCGCCCGATTCGGTGGCCATGGTGCGGAGGATGCCATCCTTGGGCATGGCCCCTTCCGCCACCACGATCATGGTGGAAAGGCAGCCATCCTCGGTGCGCTTGTTCACTGCGGCCGCCACTTTCTCGTAATCGAATGGGATCTCCGGCAGCAGGATGATATCCGCGCCGCCGGCCAGCCCGCCGTACAGGGCAATCCATCCCGCGTGCCGGCCCATCACCTCGATCACCATCACCCGGCGGTGGCTGGTGGCCGTGGTGTGCAGCCGGTCCAGCGCATCGGCCACGCAGGCCACGGCGGAATCGAAGCCGAAGGTCATCGCCGTCGCTTCCAGGTCATTGTCGATCGTCTTCGGCACGCCCACCGCGGGGATGCCGGCCTCTTGCAATTGCAGCGCCGTGCTCAGCGAGCCATCCCCGCCGATGATGATGAGCCCCTCCACGCGCAGCCCTTTCAGGACGCTGCGCGCCTGCTCGATGATCTCCTCCGCGACGACGGCTTTCTCACCATGCGCCCCCACCTTTGCGACAAAGTGCCCCTTGTTGGTGGTGCCCAGGATCGTGCCGCCCAGCGGCATAATGCCGGCGGTTTTGTGCCGGTCCAGCATGATAAAACGGCCCGGGGGCAGCAGCCCCTCGAAGCCGTCCTTGAAACCCACCACCTCCCACCCCAGCTTCATCGCCGCGCGCACAGAGCCGCGCAATACCGCGTTCAGCCCGGGACAATCTCCACCACTATTCAGGATACCTATTCTTCTGCGTTCCATGGTCTTTATTACTCTGGGGAGAGGGTTCGGTTTTGGATGTAGAATCTCAGGAGCGTTTCGTCGGGCGTCCCGCCGCGGTCCATTGGTCGTAGGCCTGCCAGCCCTCTTGCAGGAGCTGGTGCGCCGTGCCAAAGCGGTCCGGCGCGCCGATCTCGACCACGACCAGCCGGCGCGGCGTGATGAAGTATTGGGTTCCCTTCTGGACTGATTCCGGCGGACGCGCCGCGGAGATGATCACACCCGGTCCGCTGCGCCGCGTGGTGCCGGTGCGGACGCCGTCGATGGAATCAATCCCCAGCAGTTCGTTGGTATTCTGGAGCGCGTAACCGCTGGGGCTGGCCGTTGTGTGGTCGATGGAAATCTCCCGCTCCTTTTGCGAGACATAAAAGCGGAACTGCGAGCGGTCCATCGCGTAGCGCGCCAGCAGCGCCAGATCCTGCGCGGTGGAGTGGGGAAGGCGGCGCTCGTTGTACTCCAGCCCGGTCGGGTTCACAAAGATCGTGTTGCGCATCCCCAGCTTGCGGGCCAGCGCGTTCATCTGCGCCACGAATCGCTGCACCGGCGTCTCCTCCGCGGAGACAGGCGGCAAATCCTGCCCCACATGCACTGCCAGGGAATAAGCCGCGATGTCGTCGCTCTGCATGAGCGCCGCGTAAAGCAGGTCGCGCACGCTCGCCTGGTCACCCGGCTGGAAGCCGATCGGGTTTTGCGGAAAGTTCGCCGCCTCCGGCGGGATGACCACCGCCTCGTTGATATCCCGTTTGCGCACCTCCAGCCAATCCAGCACCACCATGGCCGTCGCCACATCCGTCAGGCTGCCGATGCCCATTTTTCTTCGCTCGTTCTGCGCCAGCAGCACATGGCCGCTGTCGCCGTCCATCACGCAATACGCGGTGACGTCTTGCGCCAGGGCGTGGGGTGAAAACAAATCGATCGCGGCCAGCAGGATGCCGGCCAGGGCAAGGGTTCTACGCAATTCAGGCATGGGCTTTCAGCCTGGAAAGCGTAGCGACCCGCCGCGTCAACGCAATAAACAAAAAAGAGCCGCCCACCTAATTGGGCCGCGGCTTAACCCGGCTTCCCATCCTGAAAAGAAACCTCGCGCAAAGACTCGGTGCGGCCTTTGCGCGAGGTAAAATGGGATTCAGGAGTTGATCCTGACCGCGCTAGCGGATGGTCGGGCCGTCGTGCTCGCCGTAGCGGAATTCATCGACGGCAAGCGCCTCGTAAATCCGCTCGGAGGCGTTCTGGTAATCGAACATCGGCGCGTAGCCGAGGCCGGGAGCCGTGACGGAACCAAATTTGCCGGTCAACCGGCTGCCGCCGGCCACATCAAATTCATAAATCACCGGGCCCTCGGGGCTGTACGCGGCGGAAGTCTGGGCCGTGGCCGTTTCTTTTGCCCCGGCCACCCGGACGTGCCGGCGCGAGAGATCAATGATGCGCACGTGGATGCGGATGTGGGAGGCGCCTGCGCCAAAGAGATTGCCCGGGATCGCGCGGATGGCGGGGTCGCCGGCATTGACCAGGTCCAGGCTCCCTTCCACCAGCCAGCCCGTCCCCGGCACGTCGCCGGGCTTCAGCACCATTGCGGGGGCGATTTTTTCGAGCTCTTCCTTCAGCGTTTCGGAAAACTCCGCCGGCGCAAGAGATTTGCGGATGGGACGCTCCGCCGGGGAATGATTCCTGCCGATGAAAGTGCAGTCGCTCACATCAAATGGGCGAATATAAATGGCCTTCGGGTCCGTGGCGCCCGTGGCGACGTCGGTGTGCACCACGCGAACGCCGGCACAGGAGGTGAGCAGCAGGGCCGAACAAAGGGCGAGAAGGCTGTTTTTCATAAGGTCGGTCGCTGTGAGAGTGCAATAATCGTGCCCGCCGGGGGCAAAACACCGGCAACCTGGCTCCGGCGCGCGCCATGGCGGTTTTCACCCCCCGCCTTTTGAGGCCTCCTTACCGTCCCTTGCGCCCTGCAAAGTACGGACCCGGAGAAAAAATCCACTGTATGGAGAGAATGCATTTCCCAAACACGCCGTGCATAGGTATGGAGACGCCAAACCGCTATGTTTCGCCGGGTACTCAATAAAATCCAGCCCGCCGCATTCCTGCGAGCCGCGAAGGCTGCCTCAAGCACCATTTCGGAGCATGAGCAGCGGCTGATTGAGATTTGCAAGCTGACGCCCGAGGCGGCACTGGCCAGGCTGGACGTCGCGGAGGCGGCCGGCCTCGATCCCCAAAGGGTGGAAACCGAGCGGGCGGAATATGGAGCCAATGATTTTGGGGCGAAGAAGGAAGTGGGCTTCTTCACGGAGATCTTTCACCGGTGCAAGAATCCGCTGGTCATTCAGCTATTCGTCATCTGCATCGTCTCGGCGCTCACCGGGGATATCCCGACAGCGGTCGTCGTCAGCGCGATGATTTTTCTCAGCGTCTTTCTCGGTTACATCCAGGAGCATCGCTCCAGCCAGGCGGTGGAAAAGCTGCAGGCGCTCGTGGAAACCAATTGCCTGGCTATCCGCGGGGGCCTGGAGGTGGAAATCCCGATGGTCGATATTGTCCCCGGCGATATCCTCGTGTTGCAGGCGGGCGCGATCATTCCCGCGGATTTGCGGCTGACCTCCGCGAAGGATTTCTTCGTAAGCCAATCCTCGCTGACCGGCGAATCGATGCCGGTGGAAAAAATCGCGGCGGCGTCCGATATCTCCGGGCGCGGCGTCATCGAGATGCAGAACGCCTGTTTCCAGGGCAGCAACGTCCTCAGCGGCTCGGCGCGCGGCCTGGTGGTGAATACCGGCCTGCGCACCCACTTTGGCTCGATCTCCGCCAAGCTCTCCGGCGAGCGGGTCCAGACGAGCTTTGACCGCGGCATCTCGGCATTCACATGGCTCATGATCAAGTTCATGATCATCATGGTGCTGGTGGTCTTCCTTCTGGTGGGCCTCACCAAGCACAACTGGACGGAGGCATTCCTCTTTGCCCTCTCGGTTTCCGTGGGCCTGACGCCGGAGATGCTGCCGATGATCGTGACGACAAACCTTTCCAAGGGCGCCATCTCGATGTCGCGCAAAAAGGTCATCGTGAAGCGGCTGAACTCGATCCAGAACTTCGGCGCCATCGATATCCTCTGCACGGATAAAACCGGCACGCTCACGCAGGATCGCGTCATCCTGGAGAAGGCGGTGGACGTTGCCAACCGCGATAGCGAAGACGTGCTGCGGTACGCGTACATGAACAGCTATTACCAGACCGGCCTCCGCAATCTGCTGGACCGCTCGGTGCTCTCGCACAGCGAGTTCGATGTCGAACGCGGCTGCCGCAAGGTGGATGAGATTCCGTTCGATTTTCAACGCAAGCGGATGTCGGTGGTGGTCGATTACGAGGGCGACCACGTGCTCATCTGCAAGGGCGCGGTCGAGGATATCTACAAGGCCTGCACCCATTACCAGGTGGACGAAGAAGTCCACATGATGATCGACCTCATCAAGAACGACCTGCTGGAGGAATATGAGGAGCTAAGCCGCGATGGCTACCGCGTGCTCGGCATCGCCTACCGGGAGTTCCCGCAATCGAGGACCACTTTTTCCGTGGCCGATGAAAGCGATCTGATCCTGCTCGGCTACATCGCCTTCCTCGATCCGCCCAAGGGCTCCGCGGCCAAGGCCATCGCCTCGCTCAAGCAATACGGCGTGGCGACGAAAATCCTGACCGGCGACAACGCGCTCGTGACGCGGAAGATTTGCAGGGACGTGGACCTGGAAGTGCCGGAGGTGATCACCGGCGACCAACTCATCGGGTTGGACGAGGCGCAACTCGGGGATCTCGCGGAGAAGAACAACATCTTTGCGCGCCTTTCCCCCACGCAAAAGGAGTCGATCATCATCGCGTTGCAGAAGCGCGGGCACGTCGTCGGCTATATGGGTGACGGCATCAATGACGCGCCCTCGATGCGCGTGGCGGATGTCGGCATCTCCGTGGATACGGCGGTGGATGTCGCCAAGGAATCGGCGGATATCATTCTGCTCGAGAAGAGCCTGCTGGTGCTCGAGGACGGCATTATCGAGGGCCGCAAGGTGTTCAATAACATCGTCAAATACATCCGCATGGGCGCCAGCTCCAACTTCGGGAATATGTTCAGCATGACGGGCAGCAGTTACTTTCTGCCTTTCATCCCGATGCAGCCCATCCAGGTGCTCATGAATAACCTGCTCTACGATTTTTCCCAGGTCGGCATCCCCTGGGATAATGTCGATCCCGAGTATCTGCTGAGTCCGCGGAAATGGGACATCGCCAATATCCGCCGTTTCATGATTTACGTGGGTCCGATCAGCTCGATCTTCGATTACGCGACCTTCTTTGTGATGCTCTATATCTACAAGTGCATCCTCTTCAAGACGGAGGGGGATTATCACGAGATGCTGTTCCAGACAGCATGGTTCGTAGAGTCGATCCTCACGCAGACGATGATCGTCCACATCATCCGCACGCGGCGGATCCCGTTTATCCAGAGCATCGCCAGCCCGGTGCTGCTCTTCAGCACCGGCATCATCATGTTCATCGGCGGCTGGCTGCCTTATTCGCCCTTTGCGCACATCTTCGGCCTGGTTCCCCTGCCGGCGGGTTTCTGGGCGTTCATGGTGCTCTTCGTTATCCTCTATTCGGTGCTGACGCATAACGTGAAGGTTTGGTACTTCAAGAAGTTCGGTATCGATTGATGCATTAATTGACTTATGAAATGTATTCTCGACGCGCTGCACGAGGGGCGGCTGATTGAATTGCCCGATAACAACAAGGACAAGGCGCTCGAATATCTGGCGACCATCATCGAGGCCATTCCGGACCTTGGCGTCGAAGGCGGCATCACGGAAAAAATCCTCGCCCGCGAGGTGGCGCACAATACCGGCATCGGCAAGGGCTGGGCATGCCCGCACGCGCGCAGTCCGGTGCATGCGGATATTGTCTGCTCGCTCGGCTGGAGCCCCACGGGGATCGATTACGGCGCGCCGGACGGCGAGCCGGTGCGCATGGTGGTGATGTATTTCGTGCCGGATTCGCAAAAAAATTCCTACCTCAAGGAGATATCCTCGCTGGCGCGCGCGATCCAGGGCCATCCCGAGATGCAGGATCTCAAGGAGATGACCGATTTGAACGACGTCCGGCATAAGATGCTCGATGCGATTTCCATCGCCCTCGAGTCCACGGCGCCGGAAGCCAAGGCGCGCATGATCCAGTTGGAAGTGCGCAACGCCGCGGCGCATGCGGTGGCGGGCGCCGGCGCGGCCCTGCCCGCGGACCTCGCGCGCAGCGTGTCGCCGGTTTCCATCGTGGTGGTGCCGGGCGGAAAACCGATTGTGCTGGGGCAGGACAGGGAGATGGTGCAGGCGCTGGAGGCCGCGCCCAATCTGGTGGCGCAGCTCGCCGAGAAAAGCCGCGCGGATCACCAGGGCCTGCACGTGCTGATGCGCTCCCTGTCCAATTACGCGCCAGACCGCGTGGTTTACGAGTGCCTGGCCTTCCGGTCGTGATCTCTCACCGTCCCCGGCTCACGAGGTAAAGGCCGCCGATGATGACGCCCGCTGCCTCCAGCAGCGGTTGTGGAATGTGATCGGTCATGGAACGCGGCCAGGTTGGACGCAAATCCAGGAACCAGTGCAAACCGGCAAGGAAAATAAGGAACCCAAAAACGGTAAGTCCCTTTTTAACCCAGGCCGTTGCCTTTGAATTCGGCTGTGCCATGCTTCTTTGCTAGCATTTTCCATGCAACGTCATGCATCCTTCCGGCTGGCACCGGGATGGTTTTCCCGGGAAGAGCCGCTGCCTGCCGAGTCAGAATGATACAACCGTCTCAGTTTGAAGAGCCTGTCCGGATCCTCTCGGATCTGCATTTCGGGCACCCGGCCAGCATTATCGAGAATCCGGAGCAACTGATCCCTCTTTTTCGCGACGCAAAGACGGTCATCTTCAATGGCGACACCGTGGAACTGCGCTACCTGCGCGGCCGCAGCGCCGGCATGCGCAATTCCGTCCTGGTCCGCCGCGTGTGCGAGTCCGCGGGCGCAATTCCCGTCTTTATCAATGGCAATCACGATCCGATCCTCTCCGATCTCAGCCACTTGGACCTGGCCGGGGGGGCGGTGCTGGTCACGCACGGGGACCTGCTTTTCCACGATGTCTCCCCCTGGAGCCACGAGTCCCGCATCATCGGCGAGGCCCATACGCGGGAGCTGGCCGGGCTGGATGAGGATGCCTTTCTGGACTTCGAGAAGCGCCTCAAGGCCAGCAAGCGCGCCGCCCTTTCCATTGAGCTGCACCGGCCCCGGATGCGCCGGGACAAGCTCACCATGTTGCGAACGGTGCTGCGCGAGTGCTGGCCCCCGTGGCGCCCGCTCCAGGTCTTTCACTCCTGGGCGGTGACGCCGGCCCGGGCGGAGGCGCTGGCCCGCGTGTTCCGGCCCCGGGCGCGATTCATCCTCATTGGGCATACCCATTTCTCAGGCTGCTGGAAGCGCGGTCCCCGGCGGATCATCAATACCGGCAGTTTCCTGCCGATGAGCGGACGCATGGCCGTGGACCTGTGCGGCGGCAAGCTCACGGTGCGCCCCATCCTGCTGGATCGCGGCCTCTTCCACGCTGGCGACCCCATGATGCAATTTCCCACCACCCGTCTCTCGCCGGACGAAGGGTATTAAACCAAAGCGGGCGGCTTCGTCATTTGGCCCCGTTCGGGAGTCCGGTTCACCACCCGTAGCTGACCTCCGCGCCCGTCCGGTCGATGAAATGGGAACTCTTCTCCATGGTCAGCGCGGTGATCGTTTTTGCGATGGCGGTCGCGGATTCCCCGGGGGAAAGCGGCGCGTCGGAGCCGCCCATGTCCGTGCGCACCCAGCCGGGGGTCATCGCGACCACGCAAACACCTCTGCCCCGGAACTCCGCGGCCATGGCGCGCGTGACCATGTTGAGCGCCGCCTTGGACGCGGAATAGGCGTAATAGCTGGAATCGTCCTTGCCCGCCACGGAGCCCGCGCCGGAGGAAATATTGACAATGCGCGGATCGTTCCCCATTTCCAGCCGTGGGAAGAAAGCGCGGGAGACGCGGACCACGCCCAGCACGTTGGTTTCAAACGCCTCGCGGAAATGCTCCAGGTCCATCGCGAAGATCGACTCATCCCCCTCCTCCGGAAAGACGGCGGCGTTATTGACCAGGATATCCAGCGGGGGCGCGCCGGCGGCGGCTTTTGCGACGGACTCGTCCGAGGTCACGTCCATTTGCAGGATCTCCAGCGCCCCCTTGTGCCGGTCCCGCAGCTTTTCCAGAGCCCCCGCCCTGGCCGGGTGGCGCGCGGCGGCCAGCACCCGGTGGCCTTTTTCCAGTAACTCCGTTGCGAGCGCGAGGCCGATGCCGCGATTGGCCCCGGTGATGAGAATGGTCTGTCCCATGCAGGCGGATACGCTTCCGCCGCAGGGAATGGATGCACGCCTTTACGCGGCCTGGAGCGCGTCGGCGTTCATCATGACCTGGGAAAGCTTGCGCAGCATGTTCAGCAGCGGGGTCAGGTCCCGGCTCTTGTCATAGAAAACGTCCGCCCCGCAGGCGTAGGAAATGGCGCGGGTGCTGGCATCGGTCTGCAACGTGTGGACGATGCTGATGGGGCGCGGCTGCATGGCCCGGGCGGCGCGCAGCACATCCACCGCGGTGCCGGAGCCGAGGATGAAATCCGTGAAGACGAGGTCCGGATGCGTCTCGCGGATGGCCGCGATGGCGGAGGCGGAGTCTTCGCATTCGGCCACGATCTTGATTTCGGGCATCTCGCTGAGGAGGCGCTTGATACCTGCGCGCACGATAGCAGAGCTGTCGGCGAGCACCAACCGGATGGGATTCGCTATGGAGTACATGGCCACAGAGCTTAGGGACGCGGCCTCTTTTGGCCTAGATGGTCAATGGCTTGGAATCGCCTCGGACACGGATGTAATCCCCCTGTCGGCCTCAGTCCTACAAATCAAAGAACCACGCCAGCTTTTTCAGGAAGCTTTGCGTATATTCCTCTTTCTTCGCCGCGCCGGCGGGGTGCTGGCCGGAGGTCGTGGCCAGCAGCCCCTCGTTGTCCATCCTGCGCTGCGCCAGCATCTCGCTCAGGGCCTTGGCAAGGTCCGCATTCTCCTGCAGCACCGTGGCGAGTTGCGGCTTGGTGACTTCCAGCACCTGGCAATCCGCTCCGGCCACGACGGAGGCGCTCCGTTTCTCGCCGGTCAGCAGCGACATCTCGCCAAAGTAATCGCCCGGTTGCACCGTGGCCACGCGGGTTGCCTCGCCGCCGCGCCCCTCGGGCTTTACAAGGACAGAGGCCTCGCCCGTCAGCAGGATGAACATCGAGGACCCCTCCGCCCCCTGCTCGACAATGTGCTCGCCCCGCCCGAAGAGGCCGACATGGGCATCGCCCACGATGCTCTTCACCTGCTCATCGGTAAGGCATTTGAAAAACGGCTTCTTGCGGATGATGGCGCGCTTCTCTTCGGGCAACTGGAATTTTGGCGGCTGTTTGCGGTCCACTTGCACCGTGCGAATCGGGAACGGGATCGTAATGCCGGCCCGCTGAAGCTCATACCAGACGCTGGTTCGCAGGGCATCGTTGACATCGTTGTACGCGGCGTGGTTTTGCAGCCAGTACTTGATCTCATAGGTAATCGAGGAGTCGGCAAAATCGACCATGAAGATTTTTGGCGGCGGATGCCCCAGCACGCCCTCCGCGGCCTGCGCGGCGTGCATCAGCACCTGCTTCACCCGGTTTGGCGGCGCATCATAGGCCAGGCCGATCCGCATTCGCATGGCGTGGAGATGGCTGGGGTAGGAGAGATTGACAATCGTGCTGCGGACGATGGTGCTGTTGGGCACATCGAGGTAATGATCGTCATTGGTGCGGAGGCGGGTGGAGCGCCAGTTGACCTCGATGACCTCCGCGTGCTGGGTTTCGATCACCAGCCAATCGCCCCCCTTGAATGGCTTGCCTACCTGGAGCGCCACCCCGGAGATGACATTGCCCAGCAAATCCTGCATGGCCCAGCCGATGACGCCCACCACCACCGTGGAGGAAAACAGCACGCCCGACGGCGCCACGGGGTAAATGTGGGAGATGGTGATCAGCAGCGCGGCGATGAAGACCAGCGCCGCCACAATTTCCCGGAGAAATTTCGGGATTTCCAGGCCGCGCCGCTCGCCGAAGTAATATTCCCACAGCCAGCGCCGGAGCAGGGAGAGGACAAAGATGACCCCCAGCATGACGCTCGCGGCCAGCAGATCGTTGCGCAGGTTGTAAGGATGCTGGCCGGAATCGAAATCGAGCAGCCACATCGGGAGATAAAGCCCCAGCGCGATGCCGAAGAGCTTGTACATGAACCCGAGCTGGACCCCGGCGTGGCGCTTGAGGAAACGCCCGATGGCAACAGTCAGCAGGTAGATGAGCGGCGCCGCGCATAGGAAAACCAGCGCCTTGTCCGCAGGGGAAAGCGCGGCGAGTTGCCCCGCCTGGGCGGCGCCGGCGATATTGGAAAGGGCCGCCGCCTTTCCCGTGCCGGCCATCTGCGCCGCGTGGGCCGTACCGGTCCGCACCGCGGCGGTTGTGGCGGAGAGCACTGGGGAATCAATCGACATCTATGGCCCAGTGTATCTGCCTCGCCCGTCAGGATCAATGCCGGGCGCGACGGTTAAGAATGATGCCGCCCGAGACGGCCACGCCGAGACGGCGCAGTGAGAAATCGTGTCGAGACGGCGCGTTGAGACGGCGCGTTGAGAAGGCGCGTTGAGAAGGCGCGTTGAGACGGCGCGTTGAGACGGCGCGTTGAGACGGCGTGTCGAGACGGCGCGCCGAGATGGCGTGTCGAGACGGCGTGTTGAGACGGCGTGTAGAGAAGGCGTGTCGAGACGGCGCGTCGAGATGGCGTGTTGAGATGGCGTGTCGAGACGGCGTGTCGAGATGGCGTGTCGAGACGGCGTGTCGAGATGGCGTGTCGAGATGGCGTGTCGAGATGGCGTGTTGAGACGGCGTGTCGAGATGGAGTGTTGAGACGGCGTGTCGAGATGGCGTGTTGAGACGGCGTGTCGAGATGGCGTGTCGAGATGGCGTGTTGAGACGGCGTGTTGGCAAAATGCGGGACGATTGAACCCGTAGGGTTCAAATATCGGTAGCCGGAGGTTGAGCCCTATGCGAAGCAAAGGGCGACACCTCCGGAAAGGCGCACACACGGGCCACGATCCCGGCAGGGATCGCATAGCCGGAAGCCTCAAGGCATCCCTCCGGCCTGCGGACACGGGTGGCTGCTTCCGGGAGATGTTACTCGATAAAGATCACCCCGGCGCGGCGGCGGGCGTGAGCGTCGCCCGGTAGATTCACCTTGGCAACCGAGGCCCCGGGCGGCAGCAGGGCGCGGATCGTTTCAATGAGCGCAAACGAGATTTGCGGGACCCCATGCTGTTGCAGCCAGCGGTGGATCGCGTGGCGCTGGAGGGCCACGGGCAGCGCTCGCAACGCCGGAACGGAAAGCTGATCGCCGGGGAGCGTCAGCGATTGGTCCAGCCACTCCTGCTGCGCCGCCAGGATTTCCGCCGCCCGCCACAGACTTTGCCGGATGTCCCGGCCAAACTCCCTGGCCAGCATCGGCAGCACCCGCCGCCGGAGGCGATTCCGCGTATGGACCGGCGAGGCATTGGTGGCATCCTCCCGCCAGCGGAGTTTCTCGCCCCCCGCGTAAGCCTCGATCTCCTCCCGCCACACCCCCAGCAGCGGGCGGTAAATCTCCAGGCGCACACCATCGATTTCCCGCTCCGAGCGGGCGCGCATCCCGCCAAGCCCCGAGCCGCCGCCGCGCAGCAGATTAAAGAGAAACGTCTCCGCCTGATCATCCGCATGATGCGCAAGGACCAGCGCCCGGCAGCGCATCTCTCGCGCGGCCGTTGCAAAAAAAGCATACCGCGCCCGCCTCGCCGCGGTCTCGAGGGAGAGCTTTTGCTCCCCGGCCATCTTCGCGACATCCTCGCGCCCGACGATGCACGAGAGCCCCAGCCGCTCCGCCAGCCGTTGCACAAACGCCGCATCCCGCGCCGCCGGCGCGCCGCGCAGGCCGTGGTTCAGATGCGCCACGGTCACCTTCCGGAAGCCCTGCCTCACCAGCGCATGCAGCAGCGCCACGGAATCCACACCGCCGGAAACACCCACCAGCAGCCGGCGATTGCGCGGCACGCCGGTGAGCGGCAGCTCAGGGTTTGGCGATCTTGTCGGCACCGAAGTGGCCTCGCAAAGCCTCGGGGATGAGGATGCTTCCGTCCGCCTGGCGATACGTCTCCAGCAGCGCCACGTAAATGCGCGGCAGCGCCGTGCCGGAGCCGTTCAGCGTGTGGCAAAAGCGGTTTTTACCCTCGGCATCCTTGAACCGCAGGTTCAGCCGCCGCGCCTGGAAATCCTCGAAATTCGTGCAACTGGACACCTCAAGGTAGCCGTTCTGGCCCGGCGCCCAGACCTCGATGTCATACGTCTTCGCCCCGCCGAAACCGAGATCGCCCGTGCAAAGCTCGATCACGCGGTAATGCAGGCCCAGGAGCTGGAGCACCTTCTCCGCATTGGCGGTGAGCGTTTCCAGCTCGTCATAAGAGGTCTCCGGCAGCGCCAGTTTCACCAGTTCCACCTTGTCGAATTGGTGCACCCGGATCAGCCCCCGCGTGCCAAGCCCCGCGCTCCCCGCCTCCCGGCGGAAACAGGGCGTGTACGCGACCATCTTCTTGGGCAGCTCCGCCGGCGAGAGAATTTCCTCGCGATGCAGATTCGTAACCGGCACCTCCGCCGTGGGCGCCAGGTAAAGATCATCCCGCTCGCACCGGTAAAGCTGCTCCTCGAACTTTGGCAACTGCCCCGTGCCCACCAGCGCCTCCGCGCGAACGATGAACGGCGGGCTCACCTCCGTATAGCCGTGCTCCCGCGAGTGGAGATCGAGCATGAAATTGATGAGCGCCCGCTCCAGCCGCGCCCCCGCCCCCGTATAGCACGCAAAAGCGCTGCCGCTCATGCGCGCCGCGCGCTCCAGGTCAAAGAGGCCCAGCTCCGCGCCGATCTCCAGGTGCGTGGCCGCTCCGGGGGCCTCCGGCTTCGCCCCCCACGCGCGCACCACGGGGTTCGCCTCCGCGTCCGCGCCAATCGGCGCCGCGGGATGCGGGAGATTCGGCAATTGAAGCAGCAAGTCCCGCTGCCGGGTTTCGGCCTCGGCGGTTTCCTGGTTCAGCCGCGCAATGTCGTCACCCATCGCCCGCACTTCGTTCTCGATGGCCGCCGTATCCTCGCCCTTGCCCCGCCGCATGCCGATCTCCTTGGATTTCTGTTTCCGCTCCGCATTCAGCTTTTGCAACTGCGTCTCCAGCCCCCGCCGCAGCGTATCGCAAGCCAGGATTTCATCCACCTGCGACGGAGCCTCGCCGCCGCGCGTCGCGAGGCGTTCCTTCACAAACTCCGGCTTTTCCCGAATGAGACGAATATCGAGCATGGGGGATCACTGATTAAATGGGACCGGCCCACCCTGCAAGCGATTAGCCCCGATTTTCGCAGGCCTCCGAGCGAGGCCGACCGGGTCTGATAACCGCCGAGCGAACTGACCGAGTTTAGGCCGATTGAGATCCGAGAATTTGCTAGGCGGAGATTTTTTTAAAAACTCTTGACATTCGGTTGCGCGCGCCACCTGCAACGCCCGTCGAAAAGTCAACAGAAATAAAAAGGCTAACTGAGGCGCCATTTTTCCTGTTAGCGCTTGAGTTATGGACGCAACCAAGTGGAGCGCTACGCGTGCAATTCCCCGCGATGTAATCGCTCCGGCTCAGCGATTGGGGAGTGCACTGAACGCGATCAAACCAGTCTATTTTTCGAATAGCGCTCAAGGAATCGATACCGGTCCAACCGCAAAAGAGACGCCGGGCGCCTTTGGCTCGGCAATAGCCCACGCGGCGATCCAGAGCATCGGCGTATCCACAAGAAAACTTTACGGGCCGCCCGCAAGCTCCCCGGAATACGCCCTGGCAGTATCCCTCATCTTCACCAAGGCGACCAACCAGTCTATCATGCTGGGGACACCGCCCGGCCATGTCCTCAGCACCTCAATCCTCTGGGCGTCTCTGGTTCATGACAAACGGTTCGAGCAAGTCCCCATGAATGAGGCCGCGCCCGGAGACATCGTCATTGGGTCCGGTTGGCAGCAAGGGGCGGACGGCTACGCCGGCATTGCTGTGGCCCACCGGAGGATCGTCAGCAACAGCAGCCGAGGGGTGCAGGACAATTCCAGCGTTTTGGAAACCCAACGCAGTCACCCGGGGATGATTGCCTTCCGTTACGTCGGTTTTTGGAACTACTACCGCAGCAAAACCTTGGCTAACGCGGGCTTCAACCCGGCGGAAACCCGCCTCCCCGCTGGCCAACCAGGGGGCGGTCAGTGGACAACGGGAGGCGCTCAATTGAGCGGTGTGGGAAGAAGAACAGCCGGGCTGCGAGCTGTGCACGATGCAAGACAAAAATCCTCGAATTGCGAGACCTTGAGCAACGGAACGGTGGTCCATCGGGAAGGCCACCATGTTTCGCCAGTCCAAACGTGGAAAGACAATACTGGCAAAACAATTTTCAGCAAAGATGTCACGGATCGGCTCGATGAGGTGCGAATTCGGAATGATGATATTGATCACACCAATTCCCTTGCCCATCGTGAATATAATGCGCGAGCTCAAGCTATTGTGGATCAATTTGTACAAGATGCAAAGAAAGCCGGAATAGACCCAGCTAGCCTGACTGGAGAAGATGCTCGCGAATTTGCCAATAAGCTAATCTCGGAGCTTGAGAGCGATGGTTATCTTAGCAAATTCAATGAATTGGTCAAAGAAGGCAACGGAACTGCGACGGCACTCAACGCAATGCGTAAGACTACTTCGGCTGAAGGGATATTGAAGGAAAGTGATGCAACAGGTGCAGTTGAGAAGGCGGCTCGGTGGTTGGCAGAAAAAGGTGGTATCGCCGCCGAGCATCTGCCCGGAGTGCTTAAAGCACTTGGGCTGGCCGCGGCAATAGCAGAGTTCAAATCGGATGCAAAGGCCAAGGGAGTCAAGGAAGCCGCTCGGACGCAATACTATCGTTTCGGCGACGCATTGGGTCAGACTCCTGAGGAAGATCAGGCGATGCGTCAAAAAGCCTCCCACTGGTTTTACAAACTGATAGGGGCCGATCAAAACTAATAGTGTTCTCCAACATATGCCATACAAGCTAATACAGGTGAATCACTTGAGTGAGATTTCGACACTCATTGATAAGCCATATAACAAGCCGGACGCCTCCAATCCCAAGGCGAAAGAAGAGTTTTTGACGGAATACGAAGGAATCGATTTCCTAGTTCGGTCGAAACTGAACGAATTCGGAAGCGTTGATGCCGTTGGGAGAGCCGAGTTTTCAATGGGCAATCCGTGGAATACCAGCCGAAAAATCGGGATCACTATCAACACCGAGTTGTTGTTCAGCGAAGCTTTGCTTAAGGTGCTCTGGACAGCAGTGCAGGATTTTCGGGTCGATTACTTGCTCGTTTTAAGTGGCGAATACGGCCCTCGTGGCGGGGATTTCTACATCTGCATACAAAAGAGTCCCGAAGTGTTGGGTTACGCTCCGGATAAGAGCATGCTTAAACCATTTGGATTTACCTAACAGCATTGCGGTGAGGGTTGACTAACCATATTTTACCGGTACCACGAGAATGGCTGGCGGGGCCGACTCCCCGGGGGATATGGTCCGGCAATAGCCCAAGCGGCGATCCTGAGCATCGGCGTATCCACAAAAAACTTTACGGGCCGCCCGCAACAAGGCGGAAGAAAGGGCCTTTATTAGCATAAGCAGCCACGCGTCCTCGATGGTGGGTTTCTCACCGGCGGCATCAGCCGGTGGAGAGGTGGCTGGCGCTGTCGGCGTAGCGACAGATGGTGAAGTATCACGTGTCGATGCCGGAATCCAATGGAGTGCTGGAGCTAAAGCGCAGGGGATGCCATGGGAAGACTATGTAGCCGGTCAAATGCCCTCAGGATCGCGGTTGCCCCTTAACTTCAAGACCTTCGATTTCTTTGATCCTGCCACAGGAACTGCAACCAGCGCGAAAACTTTAGAGACATTCACACGTAATAGGGTGGTAAACCCGATCGAGCTTTACAGGTCACTCGTCAAAGATATCGATAAAGTGGCGGATTTGTCGAAAGCCCGCAAGGGGCCTGTCGAACTAAATGCAAATCAAATCAAATCCCGTGTCATCGAAATCGCAATACCAGCGAGCACCACGCCGGGCCCTCCTGCGGCCGGCTTTCCGGGATTTTATAGCCAGGGGCGCCATTGTCCGGGTGGGATGTCCTTGGCCCCGGCATCGTTCCCGCAACTCGGCCCGGCTGATGATCGCCGGCGGCAACCCCCATCCCCTTTTCATTGCAACCTGCGCGAACCGCAATTAAGTGGTTGCCAGGCAATCCCATGAAAAAGCGTGTATTGATTTTCTCCGCCAGCGCGGGTACGGGGCATGTGAAGGCGGCGGAGGCGCTGGCGAAAACTTTCGCCTCCGATCCCAGGGTGGAGACGGTCGAGCACCAGGACGCCCTCCGCTACACCAATAAGCTCTTTCGCGATTTCTACTCGAAGCTCTACGTCCAGTTGATCCGCTCCGCGCCGGAAGTGCTCGGCTGGGTTTACAAGTCCAGCGATGAGCCGTGGAAGACCGATCAGCTCCGGCTCCGCCTGGACCGGCTCAGTTCGCTCCCGCTCGTCCGGTTCATCCGCAAGTTTCGCCCGGACATCACGGTCTGCACGCACTTCATGCCGGTGGGCATCATCTCCCACCTCATCGCCAGGGGCGATCTGGACGCCCACCTCTCCATCGTCGTCACAGACCTGGATATGCACGCCATGTGGCTCTCCCGCGTGTTTCACCGCTACTTCGTCGCGATTGAGGAAACGAAGGTGCACCTGGATGTCCTCGGCCTGCCGCCGGAGCGCGTTACGGTCTCCGGCATTCCCGTTGATCCCTCGTTTTCCCTGCCCGTGGACCGTCAGGAAGTCCGCTACCGCAACCACCTGCACCCGGACAAGCCCACGCTGCTCGTCTCCGCGGGCGCCCTGGGGGTATCGCCGGCGGAGTTCGTCGTGGCGCGGCTGCTGCAATTGCGCCACGATGTGCAGGGCGTGGTCGTCTGCGGGCGCAATGACGAGCTTCGCCACCGCCTCAAGGTGATGCTGGGGCCGCACGGCGACCGGTTCAAGGTGATCGGCTACACGGACAGGATGTACGAGTTCATGAAAATCTCCGATCTCTTCATCGGGAAACCGGGCGGGCTGACCACCGCGGAATCGCTCGCCTGCTCGCTGCCGATGATCATTGTCAACCCCATCCCCGGCCAGGAAGAGCGCAATAGCGATCACCTGCTCGAGAGAGGCTGCGCGCTCAAGGCGAACGAGTTAACCACGCTCGCGTGGAAGATCGATCAACTGCTCGATCAACCGGAGCGCCTGGCGGAGATGCGCAGGAACGCCGGCGCAATGGGCCGGCCCCACGCGGCAAAGACCATCGTCGATACCCTCATCAACGATCATCTGGGTCCGCTGGAATTGGATGCCGGCCAGCGGGAAGCAATCGCTCAGGCCGCGACCGGCGAAGTGCCTTAAGAAGCGATGACTGATTCCGGCACCAACCTGCCCCGCGATTTTCTCTGGGGCGTGTCCACCTCTGCCTACCAGAGCGAGGGAGGGTACAACGGCCCCGGCCAGCCGCGCACCAATTGGGCCCGGTGGGAAGAGAAGCGCCGCGTCGCTCCCACGGGACGCGCGTCGGATTTCTGGACGCGCTATGAGGAGGATTTCCGCCGGGTGCGCGAGCTGGGGCTCAACGCCTTCCGCCTTGGCATCGAGTGGAGCCGCATCCAGCCTTCCTACAAGGATGGCAAAACCCAGCCGCCCCCCTTTGATATGGCGGCGCTGGAGCATTACGCGCGGATGCTCGTCGCCTGCCGGGAACAGGGGCTGGAGCCGGTATTGACGCTCCAGCATTTCGTCCATCCCTCATGGCTGGGGCCGGATCCCTGGCTGGATCCCGCCACCCCGGAGTTATTCGAGCGCTATATCTCCACCAGCATCGGATTTATCAACGAAAGCCTCATCGCCGCCGGCCATGAGCCGGTGCGCACACTCATCACCATCAACGAGCCAAACATGCTCGTGTTCAATAATTACTTCGGGATGCAATTCCCGGCCAAGGCGCAGCCCGGCCTGCCCTCGCTCAGCAACGCGATGAACGGGCTCCTCTGCGCCCACGTGCGGGCGTACAATTGCCTCCATGACTTATACGCAAGCCGCGGCTGGGGCGCGCCCGCCGTGGCCTTTAATAACTACTGCAGCGACTTATACTGGCTGGATAAGTTCCTTCTCGATTTAACGGTCTCCGCGGACCGCGGCGTCCCGCGGTCGGAAGTGGAGGATTATATCTGCAAATGCCGGCGCAAATTCGACCAGGCCTTCCGGGGGGCGGATATCCCCCTGCGGCGCGATGTCCCCTCGTTCTTTGGCACGATGATGAAAAAGATGTGCAACGCGCTCGGCGGCGAGTGGTTCAGCGCGGCACGGTTCGCTCCCGCGCTGGATGCCATTTACAACTCGCCCCGCACACGGCTCATGGACTTTATCGGTCTCGATTACTACGACCCGTTTGCCGCGCATATCTTCCGCCTGCCGGTCTGGTGGGATCACGAGAGCAAGAGCCGCTCGCTTCACGATTGGGTCATGAATTCCGTCACCGCCAAGTGGTGGGACTGGAGCGTGCTGCCCAGCGGGATGCGCTTTTTCTGCAAGCATTACACGGATGATTACCAGCGGCCCATCCTCATTGCGGAAAACGGCATGGCCCTGCGGCGCCGGTTCAATAACGAGCATTTTCCGCGCAAGGATAAGTTAACGCGCAGCGAGTTCATCCGCGCGCATGTCAATGAGGTGGAGCGCCTGGCCGGCGAGGGGTTGCCGATCTTTGGTTACCTCCATTGGTCGCTGTTTGATAACTACGAGTGGGGCTCGTTCACCCCGCGCTTCGGCCTCTACGCGCTCGATTATCAAAAGGGAACGGACCGGCTGGAAACCGACTTCCTGGGCGATTGCCCATCGCAAACTTATTCCTCCCTCGTCCGCGCCGCGCGCCAGAAGCAGGCGGCGGAAACCAGAGTCTATTAGCTTGCCGCAAAATCCTCCGCAGCCTCGGAAAAGGAAGCCGGAGCCAGGCTTGGGGCAGGGTAAGGGTCAGGGTGCATCCCGGCGGGGAAGTGAAGGATCGACGTTGCCCGGCCCAGCGGCTATAAGGATGGGAGTGCCATTACCCAAATCCTCAAACAACTGCGAGACGAGCCAACCAAGGCCGCCCAAATTTCCCGCCTCCAATCCGAATTCAATTATGTCAGGTGTCAAGCGTTGACCCCAATTCCACGTTTACCTGGCCGGTTTTGAGCGAGCGGCGAGCGTATTACTGATTGCCGAGACGCAGCGATTTTGTATCCTGCGCTCCTATGCACACGTTAGATTCGGGAAATGCATGCCGCCCTTGGCAATCGAAAGCTGTCAAATTTGCTGCCGCTTTGGCACTGGCGATCGTTCTAGCTGCGGGAATTCACAACGTATTTTTCTCGCCGGGAACCCAACATGATTTCCGAGTATATTATTTCTCTGCAAGCGCATACAGACTCGGGTTGGACCCATACAAGGTTGAAACTCTGACGAAACTTTCAGGTGTAAAGAGCCAATTTGCCTACGTCTATCCGCCAATTACGCTTTATTTCTTCTATCCATTCACCTGGTTCAACCTTCACGTTGCGTCGCGCGGATGGCTTTTGTTAAAAATCGCGAGTGTAGGGTTTCTTGCGCTGATCTGGCACCGTCTGTTTAACCTGTTTACAGACAAGCGTGCGTGGCTTCTTGTTCTTATCCCCATTGCGTTTAATGCGTCGCTGATGCGAGATTTGCTCCCCGGCAATATTTCGACATTTGAGCAGTTGCTGATTTGGTCCGGTTTCTATTGTTACCTTAGAGGTTGGCGGAGCATGTTTGGACTTCTCATAATTCTAGCCTCCCTCTGCAAGATTGTGCCGATCCTTTTTCTGGGATTTTTGGCGCTTCGATTAAGAAAGAGAGAGCTAATTATCATGCTGGTGTCGGGATTGTTGTTCGCCGGGATCTTTTTCTTGAATAGATTTCTTTGGCCGGCATTGGACGCCCAGTTCATGCACGTCGCATTTGCAATGCCGGCTAGCCAGGCCGAAAGGGGTATAGTAAATCCGTGTACCTTCGCGGCTTGCCAGGATGCCATGCAATGGATCGCGAACCAGGCGAAGCTAAACATCCCGCATGTCGCTTCAGTTGCCATGTATCTTGTCCTGGCATGCGTTGCCGGTCTGATTTCACTGGGGGCAGTCCGACGGCTCCATTCAATTACGGATGAGACTGCGGACTTGCTAAGAATTTGCCTCTTTTGCTTTCTTTATGCGATCGTAGTACCGAGGTTCAAGGATTACAGCTATATACTGCTAATTGCGCCATCGCTCTACATTCTGGCTTACTCAAGATGGATTAACTACCTGATTCCTTGTTGTTTGTTGCTTGTCTTCTGGTACTTCGAACCTTGGGAAACCCTCGGAAATCCGCTTCAGGCACTTTATAAAATAGAATCGCAATACTATTGCCTATGGCTCGCCTGGGCATTATGGGGGGTATGTGTTGCAAATATTTACAGATATTGCCCGAGTGCAGCGTGAAGCCACGGCTGGGCAAGCATTCCTTTGCCATTCGTTGGCTCCAGTAAATCGATTCCCGACAGTAAAGTGGCAGATGATGGCCGTCGTCAGATATGGGGTCAACGCGCCAGATACGGAGGCAACGCTTGGCTCTTGACTGGATCACCACGCTAATTCAGATCATCCCGGATCGCCAGCGCATCGGAGTGCTGGAGCGGAACGGTCACATTGCCCTGTGTGACGCGGATGTACCAATTGGTGGCGCTGTAGCGGGTGATGGCGTACACGGTGACAAAAGGCCCGTGGTGCGGCTCGTTCGGATAAGTGCGCCAGGTATCGCTGGCGATGGTCAATTGCAACTGCCAGCCGCGCATCCCCAGCCGGGAAAGTAACGGCGCGGGGATGGCGCGGGGCGCATCCAGGCGGACAATCGAGCCGTCCGGCAGCTTCCCCAGCCAGGAGTGATCCCGCGTTGTCCAGTAAGTATGGCGGACGCGATCCACGGCCTCGGCCATATAGGTGCGGTCTTCGCGGGCGCTGAGTTCGCGAATCTGCTCGGTGCGCTGGCGCACGCGATCGTCGCAGCCGGCCAGGAGGATGAGAAAAAGGAAAGCCGCATGCCTGAGAAAGGGCATGCGGCTTTGTAACAGAGTGCAAGCCGGAGTGAAAGGGTAAGTTCCAGCGCAGCCAGCCTGACTGGCGGAGACTTACACTTACTCTACAGCTTTTGACCTATTCCCCGTACTTCACGTTGCAGCCGTAGGGCCTGCTGGTCGCGACGGCAACGGGCTTGCCGGCCATCGCCTCGTCCAGCGCCGCCCGCACATAGTTGGTCGCCCCGGGGATATCGGCCGGGTCAGGGGTGGGCTTGTTATCGATTCCGCCCTCGTAAATGAGTTTTCCTTCCGGATTGATGACATACATATCCGGCGTGGTCTTCGCCCCGTAGAGATGGCCTACCGTACCCTTGGGGTCGCGCAGGTAAGCGGTGGGATCGGCGTGGTTATCCTGGAGGAATTTCTCGATCTGGTCCGAGGAGAGATCGCCCTGGCGCCCGGTGGCAGCGGAGTTGATGGTCAGCCACACCACGCCTTTCGCGCGCTCCTCTTGTTGCAGCCGCGGCATGTTGCCGGAGTCATAATGCTTGTGGACAAACGGGCACTCGGGATTGTTCCACTCAAGGACGACATACTTCCCCTTGTAATCGTCCAGGGAGTGCTTGTGACCCTGGAGATCGGTGAGGGTAAAGTTGGGCGCGGAGTCGCCGGGCACAGGCTCGGCAAACGCGATGGTTGAGACAAGGGCTGCGAGAAGGACAAGACAGGTTTTCATGGCGTGGTTTTCGGTTACAATCGGCTAGCTGGCTGCCCGGTCAAGGGCATTAAGTACAATCTCTTTGGTAATTACCTCCGGTAGTACAATAGGAGTGCCGCCCGGGGGGTAAATTACGTAGCAAGGCACGCCCGCGCGGCCAAATTTGCGCAGCAGTGCGGTGATCTGCTCGTTGCCGTCGGTCCAGTCGGCCTTTAACAGGATCACATCGTGTTGATGTAACGCGTCCTGGACCGGAGCGCTGTCGAGCACCAGCCGTTCGTTCACTTTGCAATTGACGCACCAGTCCGCCGTGAAATCGACAAAGACGATCTTCTTTTGCGACAGGGCGGCCGCAAGCTGGGGATCGAACGGCTTTGGCCGGTCGAGAATCTGCTCCGTCAGCACCCAGCCCAGCCAGACCACCGTGCCCATCAGCAGAATGCCCAGCACCTGCTTTACCCGCACCATCCACATGCCCGGCTTTGGCAGGAAACGGATCCAGCCCGGCCGCACCGCCAGCACCGCATACGGAGCGCTCATCCCCGCGGCGATGGAGCCGAACATCGCAAAAACCGTGGGCGGCTCCTGCGCCAGGGCAAAGCCGAGCGCCGGCCCCAGGAACGGCGCCGTGCACGGCGTCGCCATCAGAGTCGCGAAGACGCCATGCCAGAAAGTGCCGGCATAGCCCTCGCGCCCGGATGCCGTCTGGATGACCGATTGCAGCCGGCCCGGCAGCACCAGCTCGAACACGCCCAGCAGGTTCAGCGCAAATATCAGCAGGATGACGATCAGCGTCGCCACGAATGCCGGATGCTGGAACTGGAACGCCCAATTCAACTGATGCCCCGCGGCCTTGAACCCCACGATCAGCGCCGCGAGCAGGAGGAACCACGCGAAGATGCCCGCGATGAAGGTAAAGCCCAGCGCCAGGATGCGCCGTGGCGATTCCCCCGCCTGCCGGATGAACCCAAATATCTTGAGCGCGATCACCGGCAGCACGCACGGCATCACATTCAGGATCAGCCCGCCCAGGAAACCGAGAAACAGCCAGTGAAAAAGGGAATTGTGAGCGAGTGAAGAGGAGCCCTGGATATTCGCGGCGGAGGAGGATGCCCGGGGATTCAGCGGCCAGATTTCCCGCCCCGCCGGCGTCTTGAGCGCCACGATGCCGTCGATGGATTTGGACTTATCCTTGGGGTCCAGAAGCGGCACCGTGACGGTGGGCGATTTAACCACCGGATGGCCGATCTGCGTAGTATCGCCCGGCAGCGGGAAGAAATCGAAGTCCGCTCCCGGCTTGAGGCCATGCAGCGTGAGCACCAGATTCTCCCCCTCGCGCCCCCAGGAGGAGGTAAAGGGCGGCTGCCCCGCCCGGGGAAGCAGCGCGCGCGTGGCCTTGAAAAGCGCCTCATCGGCCGGGTGGCTGGTGGCGGCGACAGGGAGGGTGATGCTGAGGTCCGCCTTGCCCGGCACGCAAAGCTGGGCGCAGACCAGCCATGCCGCGTGCGCCTTCAGTTGGACGCTCTGGCCCGGCTTCAGGTCCGGGGGCGTCTGGATTTCCACCGGCAGCAGCACCTCGCCCGGGTACGCATAGACGAGAATATCCCCCGGCTCATAGTCGGCCACGGGGGCCGGCCATTGGATCGGCCCGGCTTGGAAGCCGCCGGGCAGCGTCCACTGGATGCTCGTCGGGAGCCCGGCATCGCCGGCGTATTCCCAATAGGTGTGCCATCCCGGCACTGCCTGGATGTGCAGGCCCACGGTGATCGGCTTTCCGGGTACGATCGCGTCCGCATCGGCCAGCAGCTCGGCATTCACCAGTTGGCGTCCCTGGTACATCTGCGCCCGGGCGGCAAGCGGCAGCCATGCGAGCAGGATCAAAATGAGCGATTTTAGCAGGCGCATAAGGCATTTTATCATGGGCGGCGGGAAGGCGCACCGCCAGAGATATCACGGATACTCTCCGGCGGCCGGGCTTTCCCCTTTCCATTTGAGAGTCGGCTTCCTAGGGTGGCATTCCCGCATGGACAAAGATTACAAGGTCAAACTCGAAATTTTCGAAGGCCCGCTCGACCTGTTGCTCTACCTCATCAAGAAGGATGAGATCGATATCTACGATATCCCCATCGAGCGCATCACCCGCCAATATCTCGAGTATCTCGACGCCTTCAAAATCCTGGACCTGGACATCGCGGGGGATTTCGTGGTGATGGCGGCAAACCTCATTTACATCAAGAGCCGGAGCCTGCTTCCCAAGGATCAGCAGCCGCCGGACGAAGCGGCGGAAGAAGACGATCCCCGGTGGGAGCTGGTGCGGCAGTTGATCGAGTACAAAAAGTTCAAGGATGCCGCCGCGCACCTGCAAAGGCGGGAGCTGGATCGCGAAGGCCTCTTCACACGCACCGCGGAGAAGCCGGAGACCGCCGGCGAGCGCCCCCTGGGCGAGGTGAGCATCTTCGATCTCATCAACGCCTTCAACTTCGCACTCAAGCGGCTCAATAAAACGGAGGATTTGCGGGAAATCTTCGAGGAGCATTTCACCGTCTCGGACAAGATCGAGCTGATCATGAAGATGACCGCCTCCGGCCTGGCGCTCAAGTTTAGCGAGCTGTTTGCCGCCGCCGCATCGCGCACGGAAGTGGTGGTCACCTTCCTCGCGCTGCTGGAGCTGGTGCGCCTCAAGCAGTTGCGCGCCCGGCAGTCGGAAGCCTTTAGCGAGATCGAGCTGATCCGCGCGGAAAGCCGCGTGCTGGCGTAGATTCCCCAAAAGGACCCGGCGCCAGCCTTTCTCATTGGGTTCCTCCATTCATCCCCCGGGCCGCATGGCCCCGGAGTTTTTTGCTCCAGGAAACCATACAGCCCGGCTGGCCCTAATGTTGCAAGGTTCCCCCCGGACCTTGCAACTTCCCCTCCAGCCGGGCTGCCCCTTTGGTTCTTTTTCCCTTGTCCGCATTCACGGACGGGGGAGGCAATAGCACCCCTTGTGCCACGCCAATTCAAACGGTCGTTCTTTTTTTTCCTACAGAGAGAAGCGGGCCTCTTTTTGATCAAAGCCCGGTATCTGCCTCTTCCGCACCGTGTTCATATTTGGCTCGAATTGCGCACTCTTTAACAGGCGTGTGACGAACTTTAGCCTTCCCGCCAATACCTCGGCGACCGAGACGGTTCACACTGAAAAACTTCCCATCGCCTTGTCGCTTCCCTTACATGGGGCCACGCATGAAAATCCTCGTCATCGGCAGCGGCGGACGCGAACACGCTCTCTGCTGGAAGCTGCATCAATCCCCGCGCGTGACCGGCCTCTACTGCGCCCCCGGCAATGCCGGCACGGAGGCGCTGGGGCGCAACGTGCCGATTTCCATCACGGACATCGCGCGCCTTGCGCAATTTGCCAGAGACGAGGGAATCGGCCTCACGGTGGTGGGCCCTGACGATGCGCTGGCAGCCGGCATCGTCGATCATTTCCAGAGCCTCGGTCTCCGCATCTTCGGGCCCACGCGCGAGGGAGCCCGCTTCGAGTCGTCAAAATCCTATGCGAAGCAATTCATGGAGCGCCACGGCATCCCCACGGCGCAATTCGGCGAATTTACCGATAGCGCGGAGGCGCAGAAGTATTGCCAGCGGATGCGCTACCCTTTGGTGATCAAGGCGGACGGCCTCGCGCTGGGCAAGGGCGTTATGATCGCCGCAAATCCCGGGGAGGCCGCGATGGCGATTTACCGGATCATGGAGCAGCGCCAATTTGGCGCCGCGGGAGACCGCGTCGTCATCGAAGAATTTCTCCAGGGGGAGGAATGCTCCATCCACGCGCTGGTGGATGGCCGCAGCTACGCGCTGTTTCCCAGCGCGCAGGATCACAAGCGCGCGCTGGATGGCGACCGCGGCCTCAATACCGGCGGCATGGGCGCTTACACCCCGGCTCCCATCCTCACGCCGGAGCTGGAGCGGCAGGTGCGCGAGCAGGTGCTGGACCCCTTCGTGCGCGGGCTGGCGCTGGATGGGCTCACCTTCAAGGGCCTCCTCTATCCCGGGCTCATGATCACGCGCGAGGGCCCCAAGGTGCTTGAGTTCAACTGCCGCTTTGGCGATCCCGAGACGCAGCCCTACATGCTCCGGCTCAAATCGGACCTCGTAGATGTCCTGGAAGCCGTCATCGACGGGCGCCTTGCGGATTTCCCGGTCGAGTGGAGCAACGATGTCTCGGTCTGCGTGGTCATGGCCTCCGGCGGTTACCCGGGCGATTACGAGAAGGGGAAGGTCATCTCCGGCGTCGAGGCCGCGGAGCGTTACGGGACGGTCTTTCACGCCGGCACGCGGTGGGTGGATGGCCGGCTTGTCACCTCCGGCGGGCGCGTGCTGGGCGTCACGGCAACGGGCGCGAATGTGCGGGCGGCGCGCGAAAAAGCTTACGCCGCGGTCGGGCAAATCCAGTTTGAAGGGGCGCAATATCGCCAGGACATTGCGGCCAGGGCGCTGAGGGGTTAGGGTCAGCCACTTGTGATGAGATTCCTGGTTTTGTTTTGTCTGCTGGGCGCGCCCTGCCTGGCCTCGCAGCCGGCGGGGGTGGATGCCCTCGGCCCCGATGATGTCGCGAAAGCCGTCTCCGCCCTGAAACAGAATTTTGTGCATCCGCGGGAACTGAGCGATGCGGATATCGCACGGGCCACGCTCCAAGGGCTGCTGGATCGCCTTTCGCCCGCGGTCACCCTGGAGAGCGGCAGCGCGGCGGCGGCATCCGCGCAGCCATTTTATAGCGAGATTTACGGGCGCACCGGCTATCTGCGCATCGGAGAGTTCAGCAAGGCAAATTTCAGCAAGGCCGCGGAAGCCGTCCACGATTGGATCTCGAACAAAGCCAATGCCGTGATCCTGGACCTGCGGGGCACGCCGCCGAACGGGCAGTATGAGGAGAGCGCCGTCCTCGGTGGATTATTTTGCCCAAAGGGAACGGAGCTTTTCTCCCTGGAATCGACCCAGGATAGCAAGGAAACCGAGCAGTCCATCACGGTGGGCGATGCGCCGGAGCAGTTCAAAGGGGTGCTGGTGGTGCTGGTGGACGGGAATACCGCCCAGGCGCCGGAAGCCCTCGCCGCCGCGCTGCAAAAGCGGGCCAAGGCCCTCATCGTCGGCGACCGCACCGCCGGCAAGCCGTATCAATACACGGAAGTCTCACTTTCCAATGCCGTCCTGCGCATGGCCACGGCGCAAGTCATCCTTCCAGACGGCAAGCAACCGAGCGACAACGGCCTCATCCCGGATATCAGCGTCGGCATTGGCAATACCCCCAAGGCCGATATCATGAAGAGCATCACAACCAAAGGCATCGTCTCCGTGGTGGCGGAGCAGAGCCGCCCGCATCTCAATGAGGCCGCCCTCGTCGCGCATGAGAATCCGGAGGTGGACGAGATCGAGGCCGAGGAATCGGGACACAAGCCGCCGCCGGCATTGATCGACCGTCAATTGCAGCGGGCGCTGGACCTCGTGACCTCCATCTCCATCTACCAGTCGCGCGCAACCGGCGCGCCCGCTCCCGCAGGCCGGTAGCCGGGAGCCCGTTTTTAACTCCCCAGCCGCTGGTGGATGATCGCCTTGGCGATGCAGTTGGCCAGCGCCTCGCGGTATTGCGGGTTCGCGCAACGCGCGGCTTCGGCGCGGTTGCTCACAAAACCGCATTCCACCAGAACGGCGGGATAATGATTCTTCCTCAGCACCCGGAAGCGCGCCCACATGATGCCGCGGTTGAAGGTGATCGAGCCGAGGCTGTTTGCGATGGAAGTGGCCATCGGCACTGCCGTCGGGGAGAAATAATAGACGGTCGCGCCATGGATGGAGCGTTTCGGCGAATCGTTGAAATGGATGCTCACGAAAAACACCTCGGAGTGCAGGTTGGAGATCGCCGCCCGCGTCTCCAGCGGGATGAAGACATCCGTGGTGCGCGTCATCACGGTGTGGAAACCGGCGGCGGCCAGCTTTGGCCGGAGGCGCAGGGCCACATCGAGCGCCAGGTTTTTCTCCTGCAAGCCGTTGCGGGCCACGCCGCTATCCATCCCGCCGTGGCCGGGATCGATGACCACGGTGTGGAATGTCTGGCTGGTATCGCGGATGCCCGTGGCGCAGCCGGCCAGCAGGACCGCGCACGCAGCCATTAAAATCTGGAAAGACCGAAGAAGGTTGCAGTGGATCATGGCAAAAAAGGGCCTAATTCTGCCTGCCTGTAGGCCCGCGTCAATGATCGCCTTTCAGCCGCAGGCGGCAAAAGCCCTTCCCATTTCGCCCTTCGGCGCGGAAGCTGCCTGGGTGAGCCCAAAACACACCAACCGCCTGATCGGGGAAAAGTCGCCGTATCTTTTGCAGCACGCGCACAACCCCGTGGACTGGCATGCGTGGAAGGAGGAAGCGTTCGAGAAGGCGCGCCGGGAGGACAAGCCGATCTTTCTCTCGATCGGCTACTCGACCTGCCATTGGTGCCACGTCATGGAGCGGGAGTCTTTCGAGAACGAGGAAACGGCGGCGCTGCTCAATGCCTATTTCATCCCCATCAAGGTGGACCGCGAGGAGCGGCCGGACGTGGATCGCGTGTACATGACGTTCGTCCAGGCGACGACGGGCAGCGGCGGCTGGCCCATGAGCGTGTGGCTCACGCCCGATCTCCAACCCTTTGTGGGCGGCACCTATTTTCCGCCGGAGGATCGCTATGGACGTCCGGGATTTGGCACCGTCCTGCGGCGCCTGGCGGAGCTATGGCGCGATGAGCGGGACCGCGTGCTCGATCAGGGGCAACAAATCACGGAAATGCTGCGGCAGTACGCCGGGCCGCGCGGGGAAGGGAAATCGCCGGAACTGGAGCCGTTGCAAACCGCGCTTGCGGCAGTGCGGCAGGCGGCGGAATCTTTCGATGGCGAAATGGGCGGCTTCGGCGGCGCACCGAAATTCCCCCGGCCGGCGATGCTCGATTTTCTGCTCGCGTTTTATCGGCGGGAGCCGGCTTCGGCGGAGGGCCAGCAGGCGCGGGAGATGGTCTTCCACACGCTGCGGAGCATGGCCGCGGGCGGAATGCACGACCACCTGGGCGGCGGCTTTCATCGGTACTCGGTGGATCGGTTCTGGCACGTCCCGCATTACGAGAAAATGCTCTACGATCAGGCGCAACTGGTGGTGACTTATCTGGAGGCGTGGCAGATCAACGGCGAGCCGCTCTTCGCCGCCACCGCGCGGGACATCCTCGATTACGTGCGGCGCGACATGACCAGCCCGGAGGGCGCGTTCTTTTCCGCGGAAGACGCGGACAGCATCATCCCGGGCCGCATGGAGAAGGGCGAAGGCGCGTTCTATGTTTGGTCAAAACAGGAGATCGACGAAGCGCTGGGCGGCGATGCGGCGGCCTTCAATCGCGCTTACGGAGTGGAAGCGGAGGGCAATTCCCCGCCGGGGAGCGATCCGCATGGGGAATTGGGCGGGCTCAATACGCTGATCCGCCGTGATGGAGAGGCCGATGAGGAAATGCTCGCGCGCAGCCGCGCGATATTGCTGGAGCGCCGCTCGCAACGGCCGCGTCCCCACCTGGACGACAAGATTCTCGCCGCGTGGAACGGGCTGATGATCTCCGCCTTTGCCCGCGCGGCGATGGCGCTGGACGATCAGGCCTTCGCGGATGCCGCTCGCGCCGCAGCCATGTTCATCCGCGGCTCGATGGTGCGCGAGGGCCGCCTGCTGCGGAGCTGGCGCGAGGGACCGGGACCGGAGGGCTTTGCGGAGGATTACGCCGCGATGGCCGGCGGCGCGATGGACCTCTATGAGGCCACCGGCGAGATCGAGTGGCTTCAATGGGCCGTGGAATTGCAGGCGACATTGAATGAGCTGTTTCTCGACCGCGAGCAGGGCGGATATTTTTCAGCACGCGAAGGCGATGCCGGCGTCATCGTGCGGATGAAGGAGGATCATGACGGCGCGGAGCCCGCGGCCAGCTCGCTTGCGGCGCGGAACGCATTCCGCCTCGCCCGCATGCTGGATGGCGACGATTCCGAAGCGCGGCGCACCGTCGGCGCGTTCGCCGGGCAACTGAGCGCGGCGGCCACTTCCATGCCGGCAATGCTGACCGCGTTGCTGCTCTCCGGCGCCGAGCCGCGGCAGATTGTCCTTGCGGGGGAGCCGTCATCCCCGCTCGCGCGCGTGGCTCGCGCGATGGCGACTCCGGAAACCGTGCTGCTCTACGCGGAGCCCGGCTCCTGGCTCGCGGAGCGCCTTCCATTCATTCGCACCGCACTCAAAGTGGACGGCAAGCCGGCCGCTTACATTTGCGAGAATTTCACCTGTCAGCTTCCGGTTACCGATCCGGAGGCGTTGCGGAAAGCCTTGCGCTAGGCGGAGGCTACTGCGGCTGCCTGCCGGGGATCAGCGGGCCTGCGGGCGCATTACCATTTGCCGGGATTGCCTGCACGGGCCGGGCGGCTTCCTCCTGGCGGACCGCTCCCTGTTGCCGGGCGGCCTCCTGCTGCCCCGCCTGCTGGCGGGCGTCGCGGGCCGCGGCCTCTTCCGCGGCATGTTGATAGCGTGCAAGCCTATCGGCGGTAGCGGCCTGCTCTTCCCGCTGCGCCTCGTCCCGGGGCTGGTTCGACGGGGTTTGCTCCTGCGGGGTTTCCCCGCCCGGGCGTTGTTCCCCCTGGGCGGTCTGGCCGCGCGCATCCTGCGGTTCCGCCACCCCTCCCGGCGGCGCCGTTTGCTGCTGCGCCTCCCGCGCCGCGTTCTCCTTCACCACCTGCGGCGGCCGGTAAAGCGGCGGCATCTCCGAGCCATGCGGCGGTGGAGTGCTGGCGGGTGAGATGATGCGGGCATCCACGACGCCGAGGTCGCGTACTTTTTTCGGCTCCTCGGCGCTGCGGCTGGGCACCACCTGTGGCGCGGTCACGCGGAGCGTCCCGTTGGATTCGAGCACGCCGTTTGTCCCCGTGGTGTTGTAAGCCACGCGGGAGAGCTTCATCTGCGGAGGGAATTTGCCGTGATATTTGCCGCGCAGAAACTCGTAATTCGGCCCGTAGCAATAGATGACGCCGCCGCTCTCATAAATATCCGTGAGATTCGTGCTCTCATCGTAAATGGGATCCACCTGGTCCGGCGGCACCTCATCCGCGGTCATGCTCGAGTCTCCAAACTCGCTTGCCGGCACAAAGATATAATCCGACGGGCCCAGGTTGTATTGCTGGTCCGCCCATTGCTGAATGCCCGTCGCCCCATCAAAGCGGGCCTCCGGCGGCAATGGCGCCCAGCCGACAAAATCATTGCCATAACGCCACGCCACCCATGCCGGCGCCCATTGGTCCCCCGGCACCCATACCCAGCCTTCCGTATGCGTGAGCATCCACCGGCCATAATGATAGGTAACCCAGCCGAAGGGCTCGTCGGAAATCCAGGTCCAGCCGTCATCCGTATAAGCCCAGCGGCCCAGCGTGTAAGGCCGCCAATGGTTATCCCGCACCGTCGCCCCCGGCTGCCAGACGTAGCCATAGCCCGCCATCTGGATCCAGGAGCCATACGGCTCCAGGTAATCGTAAAATTGCTGATAAGTGACGTCGGGAGCCAAGCCGCTCGCCTCCTGCGGCTGGGCCGGCGGTTGCGGAGCGGCCTGCGCCGGCGGTTGCGGCTGCGTGGTCTCCGGAGCCACGGTCAATCGCCCCTGCTCCCGCTGCTCCAGCAGCCGCTGCTGCTCATCCAGCGCGGCCTCGCGCTCATGCAGTTCCCGCTCTTCCCGCGCCTGTTGCTGCTGCACCGTTTGCTCCTGTTGCTGGGTGGCGTCGGTTTGCTTGTGACTACAGGCCGGCAGCAGCATGAGGCATGCTGCGGCGGTGGCGGCGGGGAAACACGGTTTCATACCCAATAGGTGGGATGTGGAACGGGGCGGGTTAATTCAAAAAGAATATAGCAGAATATTCGTCGCTGCGAAGATTTAGCAGACCGCACGGCTGGAGGTATGGATCGCCAACTGGTAGCGCCCCCCGGCACGCCGCAGGCTGACCTTGGCTCCAAAGGTTTCGCTCAGGCGGCGCGTGGCCAGCATTGCCTCCCTCGACCCCGCTGCCAGCACCCGCCCCCCTTTGAGCAGCAGCACGTGGGAGAAAATCGGCACAATCTCCTCCACGTGATGCGTTACCAGGATGAGCGCGGGGGAATTGCGGCGCCCGCCCAGCCGCTGGATGAATTGCAGGAAATGCTCGCGCGATACCGGGTCCAGCCCCGCGGCCGGCTCATCCAGGATCAGCAGCCGGGGGTGCGCCATCATCGCCCGTCCAATGAGCACCCGCTGGCGTTCCCCCTGGGAGAGCACCCGCCAGGGCCGCCCCGCCAGGTGCGGGCACTCCACCTGCCGCAGGATTCGCATCGCCTCCGCGCGATCCCGCGCCGTCGATTTTCCCCAGAAATCGATCATCGCGAATTTTCCGCTGATGACGCTGTCCAGCGCCGGCTCGTCATCATGCATCATCTGCCGCACGGAAGAGGAGACGATGCCGATGGCGCGCCGCAACTCCCGCCAATCCGCCGCGCCATACCGCAGCCCCAGCACTTCCACATCCCCCGTGGTCGGAGTCAGGTACCCGGTGAGCGCGGAGAGGAGCGAGGTCTTGCCGGAGCCGTTCGCCCCCAGGATGACCCAATGCTCCCCTTTGCGGACACTCCACGTGATGTGATCGATGATTTGCGTACCGTCCCGGACGATGCCGAGATCGGCGACACTCAGAATTTGCGACATTGGGGGCAAAATTAGGCTTTGCGCCTTCCGCGCGGAAGGCTTTCCTTGTTACCATGAAAAAACCGGCACACGTGGGTTTTCCGATTCATGATTTGATGCGCGAACGCTGGAGTCCGCGCGCATTCCTCGACCAGCCGGTCGAGCATGCAAAGCTGATGAGCCTCCTGGAGGCCGCCCGCTGGGCGCCATCTTCCTACAATGAGCAACCATGGTTTTACCTCGTCGGCGCAAAGGGGACGCCGGAGTACCAGAAACTTTTCGGCTGTCTGGTGGAGGCAAATCAGGCCTGGGCCGGCGCCGCGGCGGTGCTGATGATTTCCGTGGTCAAAAAGACCTTCGATAAAAATGGAAAACCGAACCGGTGCGCCTTTCACGATGTGGGCCTCGCCAGCGAAAACATGGTCCTGGAAGCCGTCTCACTGGGCCTTGCGGCGCACGGCATGGCCGGTATCGATGTCGAGAAAGTCCGCGATGCCTACAAGCTGCCGGACAATTGCGAACCCATGGCCGCATGGGCCATCGGCTATCCGGGCGAGCCCGAGATGCTGCAAGGAGAACTCAAGGAACGCGAGAAAGCCCCGCGCGTGAGAAAAGAGCTGAAGGATTTCGTCTTCGGCGAGACGTGGGGAAAAGCTGCGAATCTATAAAAAAGATCGGGCGAGCCGACCCTCCGCCGGCGCCGTCCCGGAACATCTTTTATGGATTCGCGCTATATTGCCGCGAAGCGGAACAGCGCCTCGCGCAGCATCGCCAGCCATTTCGCGGTATAAGTGAGCGATTGCCACAGCGGCGCGAGTTGTGCCAGCGATCCCGGCCATGCCGCGTCCGCTTCGCGAACCTGCTCCAGCAGCGCGTCGTGTTTCTCCTGGAGGCTCGCAATCATCTCCTCGATGCGCTCCTGCGTTTCAAATTGCTCGGGCGAAAGCAGCGCCTTCGCGAGCGGGGATACCGCGGCGGCGTGTTTCTTGAAGAACGCATCCACGGCCTGCCGCGTCCCGGCGACCGGCGCGAAAAACGCCGCGATCTCTCCCGGCGCCTGTTGCGCCGGCGGCACGGCGCATTCCAGCTCCAGCAAATGGCGCAGCCGCGCCACCGGGTCCGCCAGCGTCTGGTACGCGTGGTTGATTTCCGCAAAATCCGCGCTCGCTCCCGCAATGTCCGGATGATGCCGCGCGGTGAGCCGGTGATATTTTTCCTTCAGCGCATCCGGGTCCGTCCAGGGACGGCGCGGCTCGCCGAGGATCGCAAAAAAATCGGTCACGCGGAGAAACTCTCGCCGCAGGAGCAATGCGCGGCCGCGTTCGGATTGGTCACCTTGAACCCCCCCTTTTGCAGATCATCGCTGAAATCGAGCACCGAGCCGCTGACGAACAGCGCGCTCTTGGGATCGACCACCACGCGCACATTCTGCGATTCCACCAGAATATCGCGATTAGCCGGCCCGTCCACCAGGTCCATCTTGTATTGCAGCCCGGAGCAACCGCCGCCGATCACCGCTACGCGCAGCGCGCCGTTCTCCCGCCCCTGCTTGCGCAGCAGCGCGGCCAGGCGCGTTCCGGCCTGCTCGGTCAGCTTCACCAGCTTCTCGTTGCCGATCTTGTAGTTGATTCCCGGGTACACGCTTGAAAAATGCAGCCTCCGCCGCCTTAGGTCAATCCCTCGACAAGCTCAGGGCGCGCCGCCTCCGCATGCGCCGCGGTGTGCGCAGCCGCGATTGCCGCCAGGCCCTCCAGGGAGCAGACGCTCGAAAACTGCTCGCGCAACTGTTTCGCAGCCGCCATCCCGCGCGAGTAAGCCATCAGCCGGGATCGCATTGCCGCCATGGTGTGCGGCTCCTCGCCGGACTGGGCCACCGCCAGCGCGCAATGCCGCCGGATAAAGGCCCACTGCTCCTCCAGCGGCAGCGGCTCGGGTACGGCGCCGGTTTCCAGATACTCGCGTATCTCGCGGAAAATCCACGGCGCGCTCATCGCGCCACGGCCCAGCATCACGCCGGCCACGCCCGTTTGCTCCCGGCGCAGGCGCACGGCTTCCGCGCTGGTGAGATCGCCATTGCCGATCACCGGCACGGCCACGGCATCCACCACTTGCCCGATCACCTCCCAATCCGCCTCGCCGCTGTAGCCCTGGTCCTTGGTGCGGCCATGCACGGCAATCGCCCGCACGCCCGCATCCTCCAGGAGCCGCGCGGTGGTCACCGCGTTGATGGTCGCCCGGTCCCAGCCGATGCGGATCTTTGCCGTCACCGGGCAGGGCGCCGCCGCCTGGGCCACAGCCCGCGCCACACGTTCCAGCAGCGGGCAATCGCGCAATAGCGACGAGCCGCCATTCTTCGAGACCACCTTGTTGACCGGGCAGCCAAAGTTCAGGTCGATGAAATCGGGCTGCTTCCACTCCACCGCCATGCGGGCCGCGGCGGCCAGGTGCTCCGGATCCCCCCCAAAGAGCTGGATGCCCACCGGCCGCTCACTCGCGTCAAACTCCAGGTACTCCAGCGTCCGGGCGTTGCGCCGAAAAATCCCCTCCGCGGAGACAAACTCCGTCACCACCACATCGGCCCCCTGCTCCTTGCAGAGCTTGCGAAAAACCGTATCCGTCACCCCGGCCATCGGCGCGAGGTAAAGCGGAAAACGGTTCTGAAACCAGGGAAGCATGGAACGTGGACTTTACCACGGAATGCCCCGCCGGCACGGGGAAAAGCACGCCTCAGGTCCGGCGCCCGCTCGCCATGCCGCCCGTCCTGCCTGCCTCCGGGCTTGCCCTGGTGCCGCTGCGCTCGGGTAGAGTAGGCGCCTCGTGCCAGATACCCAGCCGCCCAAACGCCCCCTCATCCCCCGCCCGTGGCGCGGGCCGCTTCTCCTCGCGCTCTGCGCCATTGCGATTTCCGGAGGCTGGTGGGCCTTTTCCGCCATCAGGCTGCACATGGCGCTGGCCCGCGCGTTGGATGACGTGGAAGTCCAGGCATGGCAGCGGGCGGAGTTCTGGGCGCAGCGCGCGCTCGGCGTGGACCCCCACAATATCCAGGCCATGCGGGTCATCGCCCAGAGCGAGGAAGGGCAGGATCACGCGGACGGCCTCGATTGGCGCGTCAGGGTCGCGCAGCTCAATCCCGGCAACCCGGCGGATATCATGGCCTGGGCCAAGAGCGCACTGCGATTCGAGCAGCCGGAGATGGCAATGAAGGCGCTCGACAGCCTGCCGCGGAGCTTCAGGGATCGCAGCGCGGAATACCATGAACTGCTGGCCGGCTTCGCGCTGACCAATCACCGGGCGGCGGTGGCGGAGCAGGAATTCATCGCCGCGCAAAAGCTCGATCCGCAAAACCCGGTCAATACGGTGAACCTGGAGGCCTTCCGGGCGGAGAATGCCGTGAAACCCGAGGCGCGGGCCGCGGCGGTCCGCGATTTACAGGCGGCGCTGGAGGACGCCCGCGTCAGCCTCGTCGCGGCGCGGGCGCTGTTGACGTATGCGCTGCAAACCGGCGACCACCCGGCCGCGGCGAAGTATTCCGCGACATTGCGCGCCATGCGCGATCACACCTTCACCGATGAGCTGAACTGCCTCGAGGTGCTGGCGGGCGGCCCGGACTTTCAGAAGCGCCTCACGGAGTTGGAGGCGGCCGCGGCGCGCGATCCGGAATTGGCCGCGGCAATGTCGGATTGGCTCATCGCGCATGGCATGGCCGCGGAGGGCCAGCGCTGGATTGCGAAGCTCCCCGCCCCCTTGCGGGCCAGCGTGAAAGTCCAGATATCCGCCGCCGAGGGCCTCATGGCCATGAAGGATTGGACCGCCCTCGCGGCCTCGCTTGCCAGCCGCCAATGGGGAGGAGGCGATTTTCTGCGTCGCGCGATGCTGGTCCGCTGCAAGCGCGAGCTAGGGCAGCCCTGGCACGACGATTGGGAGAAGCTGCTCGCCGGCATCCACTCGCCGGACGATCTGCTGCTCGCGCGCGTGACGATTGGCTGGGGTTGGCGCCCCGAGACGGTGGAGGTGCTCTGGGCCGCGGCCTCCAGGCCGGAATCGAGCGTCCAGGCGCTGCAATACCTCTGGAGCCTCTCTTCCCAGACCCGCGACACGCGCGAAATGCAGCGCGTGGCCAGCCAGCAATTGAGTCAAAATCCGGACAATCCCGCGTTCCAGAATAACATGGCATTTCTTTCCATGCTCCTCTTTGGCCCCTCGGCGGAATCCGAGCGGCTGGCGCAGGAGGCGGCAGCGTCCGATCCCGCCGCGCCAGAGTGGAAAGCCACCTACGCGTACGCGCTGCATCTCGCGGGCAGGGAAGCCGATGCCCTGCATGAAATCAAAAGCCTGCCGGCCGCGGACCTCGCGCAGCCGGAGGTCGCGCTCTACGACGGAATCATCCTCACGGCCAATGGCGATGCGGCCGGCGCCCGCGCCGCGACGGCAAAGTTGAACGCAATGGCGCTCCTGCCCGAGGAACAGAAGCTTGCCGCCAATCTCGCGGTCCGCCTGAGCGGGACCACCCAATAACCGCAGGACCGCGCGAGGGCCGCTTACGCCTTGCGTACGGTCGGTTTGCCTGGCTGCGGCGGCTCAAAGGGCTCGTAGAATTGCCCGGATAAAGACTCGGGGACTTCCCCGTCGATTCCATACACGGACGGCCATTGCTTTGGGAGCCACGCGGTGCCGAACAGGCGGTCGATGAGCGGGAAGACGAATGCGAAATTATGGTCGCGGTGCTCGTCGTTGGTGTGATGCCAGTGATGAAACGCGGGTGAGGAAATAAGCCACTCCAGCGGGCCGAGGCGCACGCGGATATTCGAGTGGATGAAGAAAGTCCAAACGGTGCCGAAGATAATCACAATCGCGACCGCCTTGTCGATGGGCTGCCCCGTCGTCTGTCCCAGGCCGAACACGTAAACCGGCGCGAGGCCGCACAGCCGCGTGAAGACCATATCCACCGGATGCGCCCGCGTATTGACCAGCCAATCGACATGCTCCGGGCTGTGATGGATCGCGTGGAATCGCCAGAGCCCGCGGTGCGCATGCATCGCCCGGTGCGCCCAGTACGCGCCAATGTCGTTGACCAGCAGGGCAAGGATGATTTTCACCCACAACGGCATCCGTGCCGCCGCGCTGTAATAACCCCACGGGTTAAGCCCGTGCAACGTCCGCGCCAGAATGGCCAGCGGCAGCGAGAGCACCGCCGCCGGCACAAGGCTGTTGATGAAATACCACGCCAGGTCCACGCCGATTTGTTTGCGCCAGATTTTCGCCGGATGCAGCGTGAAGAGCCGCTCCAGAGTCACAAAAAATGCGGCCAGCAGGATGAGCCAGATGGCCAGACGCGCCACATCAATCGCGAAATGGCTGAGGAGCAGCGAGGTCATTTTTTCCGGGCGGCGCTTATCGTCGCGCCGCTTGCCCAGTCACGCAACCCGTTTTTGAGCGCCTCCTCAAGCCGGAGGCGGCCCGCTTTTCTTTTGCCGGCGCCTTCGCCGCCCGGCCTCCAGCAGCATGCAGCCGCCGCCAAAGCTTGCAAAGGCCATCCAGTTCGAGAAATCCGGCACCACCTCCAGGCTCACGCCGCCCAGCAGCGAGAACGGCGGCTGGCCATTCGGCGTGCCGCCGGCCAGGAAGGAGAGCGTCTCAGTGGCGCTCGTCGCGGTAAAATACATCGTGTCCTGCATCCACCCGGAGAAACTGCCGCTGGCCAGGGAGAAGGTGGAGGTGGATTCCGTTTCGCCGCCCAGGCTGACACTCCACCACTCGGTAGTACTGCCGGTGTAGCTCTGCTGCTGCGCCGCGCCCCAGTAGAACTTGAGCGCGTAGGCCTCGCCCACCTTCAGGCCGGTGATCGTCTGCGTGATCGCGCCCGATTCATAAGTGCCGTCCGCCGCGATGAAATCGCCGCCCGCCGGGTCCGTGGCGGGCCAGGCCGCAGTGCCGCCGTTGTGGGAGCCCCACATGTACTGGTTGCCGTATCCGTTGACGGTATATTGGCCCGGAGCCTCCTTGGGCTGGCCGGCAAAGGCGCCGCCCGTTCCGGTGCCCTGGTCCACGGTATTGGGCGCATAGACAAAATTGTAGCCCGTCGTGCTCCAGCCCGCGACGGTGAGATAACCGGTGCCAAATTGCCCGTACAGGGTCGTCAGCCCGGTCGAGGATTGGCCGGATGACAGGGATACCTGGCCGAACGTGCCATCCGTGACGAGGTTCGTGTATTGAGCCGAGGCCTGTCGCACCCATGCAAAAGCCATGAGAACGAAGAGCAACGCGACAGTGCGGAGCGCGGTTTTCGGCATTATATTGTCAGGGTTTGTGCGTTCATTGCGCGGTATTCCGGGCCAGAATCTGCGTTGTATAGCGCAACTTTCGGGGTTCCTACAAGGGTCAAGCGGCCAATACCGTACGGTTTTTTGCGAATAACCCCCACTCGCTGCAATATCTGTGCCAGCCCGGACTGCCCACCCGGCGCTCTTTTAAAGCATCTGCTCGATGAACGTCCGGCCGTCGAACAGCGCGAAATCTTCCAATTTCTCTCCGGTGCCGATGTAACGCGTCGGGATATTCAGCTCATTCTGGATGGCAATCACCACGCCGCCCTTGCCGCTGCCGTCCAGTTTCGTGACGATCACACCGGTCAGCCGCGCCGCCTGGTGAAACTCGCGCGCCTGCTGCAGCGCGTTGGAGCCCGTGGTGGCATCGACCACCAGCAGGCACTCGTGCGGCGCCGTCTCGTCATGCTTCTCCAGGGTGCGCTTCACCTTGTTCAGCTCCGCCATCAGATTGGTCTTGGTGTGGAGACGGCCCGCCGTGTCGCAGATGAGGAACTCGGTGTTCCGCTTGTCCGCCGCCACGTAGGCATCGTAGCAAAGCGCCGCGGGATCGGCGTTGTATTGCCCCTTGATCATCTCCACCCCGATCCGCTCCGACCACACGGCAAGCTGCTCGATGGCCGCCGCACGGAAGGTATCCGCCGCAACCAGCGTCACGCTGTGGCGACTTTTCTTGAGCAGGTGCGCCAGCTTGGCAGTGCTCGTGGTTTTGCCGGTGCCGTTGACGCCCACCACGAGCACGACCTTCGGCTTCGCGGGAAAGGGGCGCAGCGGCGCGGGGTCAAACGGGAGAATCTTCGCGACCTCATCCCGGGTGACCTCGATGATGTCATTGGCCGTCACCTTCTCGCGCGCTTGCAGGGTCTTGAGGATTTTCATGCTCATCGGCACGCCCAGGTCGGCGCGGATGAGCGTTTCCTCCAGCTCGTCCCAATCCACCGGCTTCGCCGTGAACTTCTGGATGATGCTCTTAAAAAATCCGATCGGCATAACGGGTCAGCGCAGCGGACGCGCCACTTCCTCCTTCAGCCGGTCCAGGATGCCGTTGACAAATCGCCCGGAATCCTCGGACCCGAAGCGTTTCGCGATCTCGATGGCCTCATTGATGCAGACAACCGGGGGCACCTCGCTGCAGTAAATCATCTCATAGATGGCCACGCGCAGGATATTGCGATCCACCGGCGCGATGCGGTGCAGCTCATAGTTTTCGGTCACCTTCCGGATCCGCTCGTCAATCGCTTCCTGGCGCTCCAGCACGCCCCGGATCAGTTCGCTGGCAAACTGGCGGGTCCTGGGCGCGGATTCGCGCAGCTTCCAGAAATCATCCAGCACGGCGTCCAGCGCGGCCGGCTCGGTCTTGTTCAGATCGTCCTGAAAGAGAAATTGGACGGCGGCCTCACGGCCCTCGCGGCGCTTGCCCATTACGAACGCGCGCTCCTCGCCTCGGTTACCGCCTGGATCATCCGGACGGCGACGCGCGCGGCTTCCGTGCCGCGGTTGATCTCCTCCTCCAGGCAGCGCTGGCGCGCTTGCTGCGCATCGTTCAGCAGCAGCACCTCATGGATGACCGGCACCTTCAGCCGCAGGGAAATATCGAGCAGCGCATCCGTCACCGCCTCCGCAACCAGGCGCGCATGGTTCGTATCCCCCTGGATGATCGCGCCAAGTGCGATGATGGCATTGAAGGTGCCGCGTTCCGCGACCTCCTGAACCACGAGCGGTATCTCGAACGCGCCCGGCACGTTGAAGAGTTGCACGCTGCTGTCCGGCGGCAGCAGGGATTCCAGCTCCTTCTGGGCATGGCTGGTGAGCCCCTCTACAAATTCCGGGTTATACTGGCTGGCCACAATGGCGACAGAGCGGCGCGCCTGCATCTGACGCGGCCGCGATGGGAGTGCGTTGGACATAAATGGAAAGAACTGGTCGCCCGGAGGGAGCGGCACTATTAGACGCGGAGCAGCCCGTGCTCAACGGAAAAAATTTCCGCAGGCCGGCGCACACTCCCCGCATCGCGGGTTCTCTCCACTCGCACCGCGGCGCTTAAGAGCAGCCGCGGAGCACAAAGATGAGGAGCAGGATGGGGAAGGGAATCCCCAGCAGCCAGAGCAGCAGGTAGCCGCCGGCGGAGCCGGATTCGCCTGAGGGGATGCGGGTTTTCATCAGATTACCCTCAATAGCATCAGGACGATCAGGATGAGCAGAATCGTGCCCAGCCCGCCGGTGGGATAATAGCCCCAGCCGCTGCTATACGGCCACGCCGGCAGGGAGCCGACCAGGGCCAGAATGATTATGATCAGGAGGAGTAAGCGTAACATCACCTACCCCTTCGGGATTCACCCGCTATTTGGCCTTGGGGGCACTCAGGCCGGGCGTTGCCCGCCGCGCGGCGTAATGTTCGACATGCCGATGAACGTCGCCCCTTCCTCCATGATCAGGCGGGAGGTATTCAGGTCCCCGTTCAGCCGCGCGGAGGCGCGCAGGTGGCAGCGTTGCGCCACGGTGGCGTTGCCCTTCACCGCGCCGGAGATCGTAACCTCGTCGGCGGTGATATTGCCCTCCACGTTCGCGTGTTCGCCCAGGTTCAGCACACTGCCGGTGATGTGGCCGCCGCGGATGGCGCCGTCAAAACTCAGTTCGCCCTTGAACGTCAGCGACCCGGTAATCTCAACATCCTGCGAGAGGACGCTGCTGGTTAATTTCGGCCGCGGCGCGGGCGCGGGGGCCGGTGGTTGTTTCGTATCCATGTCTTTTCGGAAATCGCAGCGGTGATACTGAAAGGTCTTGAGGTTCGCAGCAACAAATTGCGTTGCCCGCGCGAAAATTGCTACGTTCCCCCGTATCAATGCCCCGCATCCTGCTTGCCGATGATCACGATATCGCCCGCGAAGGCGTCCGCGCACTGGTCGCATCCCATCCCGGGTGGGAAGTATGCGGCGAGGCCCGGGCCGGGCGCGATGCGCTGCGCCTGGCCGCGGAGCTGAAACCCGATGTGCTGGTGACCGATGTCCTCATGCCGGACCTCAATGGCGTGGACGTCGCGCGCCAGATTCGCAAAGACCTGTCGGCCACGGAGATCGTCATCCTCAGCGGTCATGAGGATGATGCCCTCATCCAGCAGGCATTCGACGCCGGCGTCCGCGCTTATGTATCCAAAAGCGAGGCGCGCGTGCATCTCATCCCGGCCATCGAGGCTCTGCTCGCCCGCAAGCCGTACCTCACGGTGCGCGTTGCCGAGGTGCTGATGCGCGATTACAAAGGGCCCGCCGCCGGCTCCGCCGATCCTCTCACGGCCCGCGAGCGCGAGATCGTGCAATTGCTCGCCGAGGGCCGGAGCAACAAGGAGATTTCCAGCACGCTCGATATTGGCGTCAAAACGGTGGAAACCCACCGGGCATCGATCATGCGCAAGCTCAACCTGAACGGCCTCAGCGACATCGTCCTCTACGCGATTCGCCACAAGATCGTCGAAGCCTGAGGGCGCTTCTTCGCGGCTCCCGGCGTGGTAACATGCCTGTAACCATCTTTTAACCTTTCCATGCGGGACGCTCACCCCGCGCGGCTGTTATCTCTCAGTGCATTATGCCTGTCATCAAACGCAAATTTCACTGCGAAGGGTGCGGACGCGAGCGCACATTTCACCGGTCACAGTTCAACCACGCCGGGCACGCCGTACTGACCTGCTGCACGGCCGGCCTCTGGTCCATCAGTTGGCTCTCCGCGGTGGTGGGCCACACATTCCAGCCATGGACGTGCGGTTGCTGCCGCCACAAGCAACGCGCCCCCAAGGCGTTGCCGCAATGGTAGCATCCGGCGCGCGCCGGTGCGGTGCTTGAGCCGGATTTAGTCCGGCCCAGGCGGCATTGGATGCGGCGGTGATTTCAACCCGGAGACATTTTTCACGGGAGAAATCATCGCTTATTGGAGGCCGGTTCCCGCGCCAGTTTATTGGCATGCGGTTAAGACCGCCTGCTGTTGGACCTTCGAAACTCAACGCATGAAGCCGTCGTTTTTCCCAATCATCGCCGCGTTCATTGCGCTGGGCGCCTCCGGTTGCAGTTCCATCAGCGTTCAACCCCGCGCCGCCCACAGGGATACGGCGCCCAGGCGGATAGTCGTCGCGGACTTCGGCTACGCGGATAAAGACTCGCGCGTCCGCGTGGATCGCGAGGGAGCGGAATTGCGCCAGTTCAAGGCGAATCTCACCGCCGTGATGCGCCGCGATCTTGTAAAAGAAATGGGCCGCTTCGGATTGCCCGTCCAGATTGCGAAAGAGGGGAAGGCGCCTCCCGGGCCCCGCGCGTGGCTCATCACCGGCGACTTTACGCGCGTGAACCAGGGCAGCCGCGCCCTGCGCATCATCGTGGGAGCCGGCGCGGGCGGCACCAAGATGCAGACGCGCGTCCGGGTGACGGACACGGCCACCGGGCGCACGGTTTGCGCATTCCGCACCACCGGCGGCAGCAATGCGGCTTCGGGAATCATCACCTCCTACGGCCCATTGACGGTGGCCACGCTCGGCGGCGCCCTGATCAATATCGCCGGCAGCAGCGCCCACGGCGTCACCGAGGACGCCCGCCGCACATCGAAGATGATTGGCGATTATATCTCCGTGCAATTGGCAAAGAACGGCGCGATTCCTCACGATAAAGTGCGCGAACCGAAAATATTGGATGGTCCCGTCGATCCGCTGGGAAGCCTGCATAATTAATGGAGACCCCAAAAGCCGGACTATGAAACCCTTTCGCTGGACACGCGATTCTGGCGGGAAAATCGTTCGCAGTTCATGTTAGTAGTTCATCGATGAAACCATACTCCATCTTCGCGGCGGCCGCGCTTTTGCTCGCCGGCTGCGCCACCCCGGCTCCCCAGACTACGGATATCGACGGCATCCAGGTCTGGAAGCACGGCCAGCCCTCCCAGCCTTTTAAGGTGATCGATACCGTCGTGCGCCAGGCGCCGGATACCTCCATGGATTACGCAATGATGGAGCGCTCCATCGCCCGGGAGGCCGCACGGCGCGGGGCCAATGCCGTCATCATCGAGAGCGAGGTAATGACGGTCAGCCGGATGAGCCTGGTTGACGGACGCCAGATCATGGCGCCCAAGGTGACCGCGGAATTGATTTCCACCGGTCATTGATTTTTATATCGCGCCGCGATATGATGTTCGCGTATTCTTCCGCGAATATCCATGAAGCCGCGCGCCCATCCTCCCGCCATCTCAGACTCCGATTTCGAGCACCTGGCGGCTTTTCGCCATGCCCTCCGGGAGTTTCTCCACTTTAGCGAGGAGGCGGCGCTCGCGGCCGGCGTCTCGCCCCAGCAGCACCAGGCGCTGCTCGCCATCAAGGGGCATGGTTCCCGCCTCACGGTGGGGGATCTGGCCGGGCTGCTGATGATCAAGCATCACAGCGCCGTCGGTCTCGTGAACCGCATGGAGGCGGACGGCCTCATCGTGAAAAACGAAGGACGCGAGGACCGGCGCCAGGTTTTTCTGCGAATCTCCGCGCGCGGGCTGCGGCTGCTCGCAAAGCTCTCCCCCGCGCACAAGGCGGAGCTGGCGCGCATCGGCCCGGCCCTGCGCCGCATCCTCACGCAACTGGAGGGGAGCGCTTGAATCCCGCTCCAGCTCCATCACGCGGCAGGGCGCCCGCCGGCGGGCATCATGCGATGATCTTCATTTCGGCCCTCGCGGTGGGCATCGGCGTGGCCGCCGGTTTTGTCGCGCCCGCGCTCACGCATCTCATCGGCTTTTTTACGAACCTCTGCTTTTACGGACGCCTTTCGACTTCGTTCATTTCACCCGCCGGCAATCATCTCGGGGCATGGGTCATCGCGGTGCCGGCCCTCGGCGGGATCGTCGTCGGCTTGATGGCGCGTTTCGGGCACAAGGCCATCCGCGGCCACGGCATCCCCGAGGCGATGGAGCAGGTGCTGGAAAATGACAGCCGCATCCCGGCGCGCATTACTTTGCTCAAGCCGATATCCGCTGCCGTCTCCATTGGCACCGGCGGCCCGTTTGGCGCGGAAGGTCCCATCATCGCCACCGGCGGCGCGCTCGGCAGCGTAGTGGGCCAGATGCTGACAACCACCTCCGCGGAGCGCAAGACGCTGCTTGCGGCCGGAGCCGCCGCGGGCATGGCCGCTATCTTTGGGAGCCCCATCTCCGCCGTGCTGCTCGCCATCGAGTTGTTGTTGTTCGAGTTTCGCGCCCGTTCCTTTGTGCCCGTCGCCCTCGCGGCAGCCATCGCCGCGGCAATGCGCGTCCGTTTCGATGGCGCCGCCGCCATTTTTGCGATGCCGAATCTCGGACCCTCCTCGCTCACGGCGCTGGGTGCTTACGCCCTCATCGGGATGGTTGTCGGCGTGCTCGCCGTGGGCGTGACGCGCTCGGTCTATTGGATCGAGGATCAATTCGAGCGCCTGCCCCTCCATTGGATGTGGTGGCCGGCGCTTGGCGGCATCGCGGTCGGCGCCATTGGCTGGCTCGCGCCGCGCACCCTGGGCGTCGGCTACGATAATATCTCCGGCATTCTCTCCGATCAGTTTCCCCTTCGCGTCATTGCGTTTCTCACGGTGATGAAATTCATCTCCTGGGTCATCTCGCTCGGCAGCGGCACCTCGGGCGGCACACTCGCGCCATTGCTCACCATCGGCGGCGGCGCGGGCAATATCCTGGGCGCGGCGATGCTTTCCATCGCGCCGTTTTCCGGTGTGGATGTTCGCATGGCCGCGCTCGTCGGTATGGCGGGCATGTTCGCCGGCGCATCGCGCGCGCTGCTTACCAGCGTCGTCTTTGCCTTTGAAACCACACTCCAGCCAAACGGCCTGCTGCCCGTCCTGGCCGGTTCCACGCTGGCCTTCCTCGTCGCGCGGCTGCTCATGCAAAATTCCATCATGACGGAGAAGATTGCCCGGCGCGGATTGCGGATTCCGCAGGATTACGATCCGGACGCCTTCCAGCAGACATCGGTCGGGGAAATCATGGACACGGCGGTGAAAACGTTCCCGCCTGGCGCCAGCCTTGCGGAACTGGCTGGCCGCATCGCCCGCCACGATTCCGAGGTTTCCGCGTACCAGGCATGGCCGCTGTTGGATGCGGAGGGGCGCATTGCCGGCATCATCACGCGCGGCGATCTCCATCGCGCCTTGGAGAAACCGGAAGGCGCGGCGCTCACCCTTATCGAAGCCGGCAGCCGCAATGTCGTGGTTGCCTATCCCGACGAAACCGTGCACGACGCCGTCGCGCGCATGCTGGCCCACGGCATCGGACGCCTTCCCGTCGCGAGCCGCGAAAACCCGAGCCGCCTCATCGGCTTTCTTTCCCGCAACAATCTCCTCGCCATCCGCCTCAAGCGGCACCGCCAGGAAACGGAACGCGTAGCCGGCTGGCTGGCTCGTCCCGCGGCGCGCAGCGCCTGAAAACCACGCGCAACGGTCCTCACCGCGACAAAGCGCCGGTCACAGAATTTTTTAAACTGCTAATTCTTCGTCACCTGGATTGGCGCGCTTTCGCTCAGCGTCTTGAGGAATGCGACAATCGCCTGCTGATCGGCGGGGCTTAATTTAAGGCCGTCGTCGGGATGCTTCGCGAGATTGGGATCCAGGGTCGGCGTGCGCACCACGCCGTGGTCGTAATGCGCCACCACCTGCTCCAGCGTCGTGAACCGGCCATCGTGCATGTAAGGCCCCGTGTAGAGCAGGTTGCGCAGGCTCGGCGTCGCGAATTTTCCGCGGTCCGCCTCCTTGTGCGTGATCGCGTAGCGCCCCGTATCGCCTGGCGCGAGCGGGAGCCCGTTATTATGGAATTGGTGATCCGTAAAGAGCGCTCCGCCGTGGCAGTGAAAACAATCCGCCCCGTACTGGCCGGTGCGCGGCTCATATTCCGTCATGAAGAGCTGGAATCCCCGCTGTTCCTCCGGCGTAAATTTCTCCTGGCCCCGCATCGCACGGTCAAACTTTGCGTTGTACGAGGTGATCGTCAGCAGAAAATTCTCGATCGCCAGCCCCACCTTCTCCTGCGTGATCTGCGGCGATCCGAATGCCGCCGTGAACAGCGGCGCGTACGCCGGACTCGCCGTCAATTTTTCAATGACGCGAGCCGGCGTCTCATCCATCTCCGCGTGATCCTGGATGGGCGTCCAGACCTGCGCGCGGATCGACGGCGCGCGGCCGTCCCAGAAGAAACTGGACTTCCACGCAAGGTTGAAAAGCGGCATCGCATGGCGCGTGCCCACCCGCCCGTCCACACCCAGGCTGAACCGGCGCGGATCGGAAAAATCGCTGGAGGCCTGATGGCAGGAGGAGCAGGAAACCGTGCCGTCGCGCGAGAGAAGGGGATCGTGGAAAAGCCGCTCGCCCAGCGTCACGCGCTCGCGGATAAGCGGGTTATCGCGCGGCAGATCGGGGATCGGGAACGTCCGGCTCATCGTGAATGGATACGGCGTGAAAGAAACCGGCATGTAGAGCGGCTTGATGGGCGAGGGGAGGCTGATCGAGGGCAGCGACGAGATAAAGCGCTCCACGCGAAACGCCGCCGGCAGGTTCATAATCATCGCCGCCGCCACCGGGTCGCCATCCCGCGAGTGGGTCGCCGAGCCGTCTTTCTCGAATGATAGCGGCCGCGGCGCATTGAGCATCGCGCCCAGGTCGAAATCGAGCGCCAGCGTGCCGTCATGCCGCAAGTCCATCAGCACGGGCAAATTGATGCGCGTCCGGTTTTTGTCGCGCGCGAGATGCAGCGCGTAACCGCGGATCACCTGCGCCGCATCGCGATAATGCCCTTCCAGCGCGAGGAAGATGTAACCGCCCTGCCAGCTCCAGTGCAGGCCGTTGACATTCGGGTTCAGCGGGTTGTCAGGCGCCAGCTTCGAGAGATCCGTATTGTCATTCTGCTCCGGAGCCAGCCCCACGTCGAATCCCACCGCGCGATACTTCCCCGCCGGGACCGCCGCCAATCGCGCGTCCACCCGGTGCGCCTCCGCATCCAGCCATGCCACCTGGCCGGGCAGCTCCACCCAGCCTCCCTCCTCGCGCTCCAGCGCAAAGCCGCTCAGCAGGTAACTGAGCCGCGTCACGGAGAGCGTTTCGCCCGCCGCATTTTCATACCGCAGCGAATCGAGCAGCAGCGGACTGCCGTCGAAGACGTGCCGCACGGTCACATCCAGCGTCGTTCCATGCGCCGTAAGGACCGCCCCGCACAATGCCAGCAGAATGCCGCGCGCGCTCACGGCGTGTAAGGGAGGGAGACCGGCAGCAGCGAGCTGGAGCCGGAAACCGCGGCGCGTTTGAGGAATGCCACCGCGCTGCCCGCCGGGATGACCGTCGCGTTCTGGCTGCCCGTTGTGCCGGAGAGCATCCACGTGCTTCCGGTCGTTTCATAGTACGTGCTCCACTTGCCGGCGGAGGAGTTGTAAACCGACAGCGTGTCCGCATTGAACGCGGAACTGCCCGTCGCCCAATTGCTGCCCAGGTTGACCTGCGAGAGCGTCATATCCACCGGCACACCCATGCCGAAATACCGCACCGCGCTGCCCCCCGGCAGCTTGAGCAGCGGCGCGACAGTCGCCGGCGCGCCCGCATTCACCAGCGTGCCTCCGGCATAACCGGCGGGCAGATAGATGGCCACAGTCGCGCTGGGAGGGATGACCGTCGAGCCGGCATTCGCCGCCGGGGATGCGCCGTTTTTTACCCATTCGCCCGCGGTGGTATCGTAGTAGTATTGATCGAACGCGAGCAATTGCGGGTTCCACAGTCCGATACCGCCGCTCGCGGCGAATGATGCGCCGCTTCCGGGAAAGGCCGTGCCCGCCGCCGCGCCAAAAAAGCTGGAGATCGTCGCCCCTGCCGCAATCTCGAAACTCTCCGTGCCGCTCACCGCGAAGCCGCTGGTATCGAGCGGTGTGCTTTGGGTGGAATCGTCCGTCACATCCACGGTGAGTTGTGTGGTCGTGTTGGAGGTGATGAGCAGGCTCCGGCCCGCTTCCTTGCCCGAGGTCAGAATCGCGTAATAGGGCGCCCCCGCGCTCGCCTGGGTGAATTGTCCCGCACTCCAGTTGGCCAGCGCGACCGTCAGCGTATTGGCGCCCGCGGAGGTCAGGGTTCCCGTATAGGCGGGGCTCGCGAGCATCGGCGCGCTGATGTAGTAAGTGGCCGCGCTGCCGCTGGCCGCGAAGCTGTACTCGATATAACCCACCGGGGCGGTCTGCGCGGCGGCGCCCGCGGCGGTGGCCAGAAGCATTGCGGCAAGGAGGGCGAGGCGTCTCATGAGGATGCGGATTGGGGGATGCGAATGGGACATGGGCTGTCTAATTCACGGTGAAACCGCCGGTCAATGACCATGTATTGGAGCCGAATATGGCATTGACGGTGTAGGTGGTGTGGGTGGCGTTGGACGGGATGTTAAAACTGGCGGTTACCACGCCCGTGCTGCTGCTGCGCGAGTAACTGGCGGCGCTGATGGTGGATGCGCCGGTGGCGGTCAGCGTCGCCCCGGTCGGCGCGGCGGTATCCGGCGGCGGAGGCGGCGTGTAACTGTTATTCAGGGTAATCGTGAGCGAAACGGTATTCCCCGCCGTTCCGCTCGTGGGAGAGACGGAGGCGATTCCCTGCGTGCCGGTGGTTCCGCTGCTGCCGGTATCGGGATCATAAGCGGCCAGGCTCTCGCGCGTGATCCGGTAGAAGCGTTTCCCGTTCGATAATGCCGCGCCGCTGTCCGTGTAATTCGTCTCGACCGCGTCGGACGCCGCCGCCTGCGTGCCGGTCAGCGTCGTCCAGTTGGCCAGATCGGGCGTCGCCTCCACTTTGTAACTGCCCCCTTCCACGCTGCTCCACTCGATGCTCACATCGCCGCTCGCCGTATCCACGTTCTGCACTTGCGCCGATTCCGTGATATTCGGGCCGCCATTGAAGTAAGTGGTCGTCGTTTCCGTAATGGCCGTCGTGCCGCCCGTTGCCGTTTGGTAGAAATATCGATTGGTGTTGTAGGGAAACTGGGGAACGCCGATCGAGCTCACGTTGAGAAAGTAAGCATAAGTGCCGTTGGGAAACTCGGGCGTCACGCAATACCGCACATTGTATTCGTCCAGGTCAAAGTCGGTCCCCAATTGATAGGGAGTGGTCCCGCTCTTGATCAAATCGCCCAGGTAAGCCCAGTCTTCGATGTACCGGCCCAGCGGGTAAGTGGTGGATACCGCCGGCCCGGCTGATTCCGTGGAGCCGTTGCGAATGGCCCACTCCGGCAGCGTCCGTCCGGCGGTGACGATATCGTCCACGCCGGGCGTGCTTCCGTCCCGCAGACAAAAGCCGCCCACCATCCGCCGGATGCCGCTGGTTGGATCCATTGGAGAAGAATAACCATAGGGCCCGTAAACCGGAAGTCCATCCCGCAGCCAGCCAAGAATCGGCGAGTGCTTCGTGGGGGCCGAGAGATCCTCCGAGTAAGTGCCGGCCGCCGCGTTGTAATCAACGTGATCCCCCACCAGGTAGCGCAGCGCCAGCGGGTCGGCATGGTTGTGATATTGACCGGTATTCTGCTGGTGGGAGTTGCCGGGATCGAATGTGATCGCCTCGTTCACGTAAGCGTCCCGGTGCCAGACGCCCGTGCCGGGGCTCGCCTCGGCGCCATTGGCATAGGTGAAGCCGTCGGTCGGGTCGTACATCGCCACCCCGTCCACAAAATAGCCAATCGCCGCGTTCTGTCCCTCGGTCACCATCTTCGTCGCCGGCGGCGTCCCCAGTGTCGAGGTGCGCGGGATGGCGTAAATCACCTTTTGGTTCACCGGCAGGTTGATGAACTGGCCCGTCCGCGTCGCGTCATTGTACCATGGCCCCATGGTATAGGGCCCGAAGCCGCTGGTCGTGATGTAGATCCAGTCCGCGGAATATTGAATCGTCTGCACTCCCACATATGCCGGCGCCGCCTGCGTCAGCATCCCATTGGTGCTCGTCCACGTGGTCACCGATGAGCCGGAGAGCAGCGCCGCCTCGTTCTCATAGATGCGCCCGTACTTGCCCGAGTACTGGGTGATCCAGCAGGAAAGCTGCGGGTCCGCCTGCGCGCACAGCGCCCCGGCACAGAACAGGAATGGAATCAGGGGGGCCTTTGTCATCGGGCAGCCAGTGTGCCAGAGAGATGATTAAGCCAAGGTGAACGCGGCGGTTCTTCATCGAAGCTTAACCCGGCCTGTGCTACGCTTTTCGCCTCAATGCGTATTCTCATTGTCGAGGATGAGGTGGATTTTCTCCGCACGCTCTCCCAGGCGATGCGCGAGGAAGGCTACGCCGTCGATGAGGCGATGGACGGGGAGGAGGGCCTCTACAAGGCCGGAGAGACGGAGTACGATGCCATCGTCCTGGATGCGATGCTGCCGAAATTCGATGGCTTCGAGCTCCTGCGCCGGCTCCGCCGGAAAAAAGCGACGCCCGTCCTCATGCTGACGGCCCGCGCCATGGTCCGGGACCGCATTCGCGGCCTGGACTGCGGCGCGGACGATTACCTCGGCAAGCCGGTCGATCTCAATGAGCTCTCCGCCCGCATCCGCGCCTTGATCCGCCGGTCCAATGGGAACCCGAGCCCGGTCGTCCAGATCGGCGAGCTGCGGGCAGATATGGGAGCCCGCACCGTCACGCTGCGGGAGAAAGCGGTGCCGCTCAGCGCACGGGAGTACGCGCTGCTCGAGTATCTTCTCCAGCGCCGCGCAAAAATCGTCACCCGCACCCAGCTTTACGAGCATCTGCACGATGAGAACGACACCCCGCTATCGAATCTCGTGGATGTGCACGTTTCCAACCTGCGGAAAAAACTGGGACCGGACGTAATCGCAACCCACCGCGGCCAGGGTTACAGCATCGGGCTCGATCAGGCATGAAACTGCCGGTGCAATCGATTCGATGGCGCATCCAGGCGTGGCACGGCCTTCTCCTCGCGCTGGTCCTCGCGGGCTTCGGAGCCACCGCATGGCGGCTCATGTCCGCCACGGAATACCGCCAGCTCGACTCCCAACTGCGGGTGCGCCTCAGCGCCTTGCACCAGAGCCTTACCCTCAATCCCGATGGCATGCCCGGTCCGCCGCCGGAGGCGCGCCCGCCGCCCCGCCCGGGCGATTACCGGCTGCCGCCGGCGATGCGCGGCCTGTTCGATAACGGCGGTTACTATTACGTTCTCTGGACGCGCAACGGCGCGCTGTTTGGAAAATCCGCCAATGCGCCCGCCCACCTTCCCCGGCCGGAGCGCACAGGGCACGGAGCGGAAGCGCGCTCTCTCAATGGAAACCGCGAATACTTCGACTTCACCCCGCCGGGAGAGTGCCTGCTTGCCGGCATCCCGGAGGCTTCGCTGCATCGCTCATTGCGCAAATCGGCGGAGCTGCTGGCGGCATTGGGGCTTGTCGTGCTTGTATTGGGATTAACCGGCGGCTGGTGGCTGGCTTCCCGCGCCATCCGGCCCATCGATGAAATCAGCGCCACGGTCATGCGCATCGCGGCGGGAAAAATGGATGAGCGCATCAATATAGCCCATACCGACAGCGAATTGGGGAAGCTCGCCACGGTCCTCAACGAAACCTTCGGGAAGCTCGCTTCCACGTTCGATCAGCAGGCCCGTTTCACCTCCGATGCCGCCCACGAGCTGCGCACCCCCGTTTCCGTCATCCTCGCACAGGCCCAGCTCGCGCTGGCCCGCCCGCGCCAGCCGGAGGAATACCGGGAAACGATCCAGACCACGCAACGCGCCGCGCGGCGGATGCACGCCCTCATCGATTCCTTGCTCGATCTCTCCATGCTCGCAGACCAGCGCACCCATCTCCTCGCACGTCCGTGCGATCTCGCGGAGATCGGCCGCGAGCAATTGGACCTGATCCGCCCCCTGGCCGATCAGCACGACGTCACGCTCGCCGCCGATCTCGGCTCCGCCCAATGCGTGGCGGATGAGGACCGGATCACCCAGGTCTTCGCAAATCTTTTGGCCAATGCCGTAAAATTCAACCATGCCGGCGGCGAGGTGCGCCTCTCCACGCTTCGCGAGAATGGCAGCGCCATCATCCGCGTCAGCGATACCGGCGCGGGGATCGCCGCCGAGCATCTGCCGCACCTCTTCGAGCGATTTTACCGCGCCGAGGAATCCCGCAGCCGCACTACCGGCGGCGCCGGCCTCGGCCTCGCCATCTGCAAGAGCATCGCCGAAGCCCACGGCGGCGCCATCACTGTCGAAAGCGAACTCGGCCGCGGAAGCACCTTCACGCTCCGCATTCCCGCAGCGGATTCGAAGAATCCCCCGTGATGAATCCCCCGTGATGAATCCACCGTGATGAATCCACCGTGATGAATCCACCGTGATGGTTTCGCCCCGCTGAGGTCGGAATGCGCGCAGCCAGGAATCCTCCAGGAACGCGCCCCCCGCGCGACACGATCCGATCCACCCGTGCGATCAAGGGCCAAAGGCCCGTTGTAGGCCAGCCTGGGGTGAAGCGAGGAACGAGCGCAGCCCCAGGTACTTACGCAAAATGCGCCAAGCGCCAACGGCGCGGGAGAGTCTCGCCGCAGTCTAACCAGCCGATACTCTATGCCGCGTAGTACTTAGGATACCGGTAATAATAGTAATCCGGCATCTCGGTATTCACACTGTTGAGAATCAGCCCGAGGATGTTCACCTGCCGCTGGTACATCGCATTGAGCGAATTGCGGACCAAACGCGCGGAGGTAAACTGGGCGCGCACCACCATCAACGCCCCGTCGAAATTCGGCGCGATGGAAGCCGTATCATCCGTCGCAAGAATGGGAGAGGTGTTGAA
>DATAXI010000224.1:0-15808 GCA_036266845.1 Chthoniobacteraceae bacterium
GAATTGGAAACCCAGGGACGTATCCACCGCAAACCGCATCTTCAGCCCTTTGCCTTGCTCTTTCGCCGCCCATCTGCGACCAATATCTATGTTTTTGGAAAATCGCCGCCTTCGAGGCGACACGGCCGCGGCAATCACCGCCCGAAATCCTCTTTTTCTCGAAGGCGCCATTCTTCCATGAGAACGGGCCAGGAATTGATTCTCGCAACCAGGAGATACGCGACGGATTCCACCGGCAGGAGTTGGTGGTACGTTCTATCCACGGCATTCCTTCTCGCGCTCGCCCTTGCCGGAACTCTCTGGAACGTGCACCCGGCGGCGAAATACCTGTGCAGCATCCTGAGCGGCCTGCTGCTTCTGAGATTGTTTGTCATCTACCACGACCAGCAGCACCATGCCATCCTGCCGAGATCGCGCATCGCGGAAGGATTCATGCGCGTTTTCGGAATCTTCGCTTTGAGCGCGAGCAGTGTGTGGCGCAGCTCGCATAATCATCACCATAATCATAACTCGAAGCTGCGGGGCTCCCAGATCGGTTCCTTTCCGGTCATGACCCGCAGCCAGTTTGAAAAAGCCGCCGCCTCGGACCGGCGCAAATACCTGTCGATGCGGCATCCGCTCATGATCCTCTTCGGCTACTTCTCGATGTTTCTTTTCGGGATGTGCATCAATCCGTTTCTGAACGATCCGAAGAAGCACTACGACTGTCTCATTGCTCTGATTGTCCACCTCGCGATCAGCGCCGTGCTGGTCACTTTCTGGGGCTGGCAGCAGCTTATTTTGACGCAAACGCTGCCGCACTTCATCACTTATGCGATTGGAAGTTATCTCTTTTACGCCCAGCACAATTTCCCCGGCGTCACTTTCAATGAAAAATCCGGGTGGACCTACGAGAAAGCCGCATTGGAATCATCGAGCTTCATGAAGACCAGCCCGGTCATGGCCTGGTTCACCGCGAACATCGGGTATCACCATGTCCATCATCTCAACGCAAAGATCCCGTTCTACCGCCTCCCCGAGGTGATTCGCGACATGCCGGAGTTGCAGCATGCGAAGACCACATCCCTTCACCCCCTGGAGATTTGGCGCTGCCTTCGCCTGAAGGTCTGGGACGTGGAACTCCAGCGCATGATCAGTCTCCGTGAGATGACCCTGGGCGCCGGCAGTCCCGAAACAGCACCGGCGTAGCGCTGAACGCCCCGTTTCAAGTCATCCATTCAACATGATATCCTTCACCGTTTCCGAAATTGCCGAGCGTGTCCGGGGGGAAGTTCATGGAGACGGCTCCGTCCGTCTTAGCGGGATTGCCACCGCGGAGAATGCCCGGGAGGGCGATCTCACATTCGCGGACAAACAGGATTTCTTTGCCGCGGCGGAAGAGAGTTCCGCATCGGCGATCCTGGTTTCGGGCGATTTCATGCCCGCAAGGAAGGTGCTCATCCGCGTTCGCAATGCGCGTATCGCCGTGGCCAGGCTGTTGCCCGTTTTCTTCCCGCCCGAGAAGCTTGCGCCCGGGATCGACCCTGGCGCAAAGGTGGCGGCGTCCGCCCGAGTGGATCCTGCGGCGCACATTGGCCCCGGCTGCGTGATCGGCGAGGGGGTCGAGATCGGGCCGCGGTCCGCGCTGATGGGAGGCAATCACATTGGAAAGGAATGCCGGCTTGGGGAAGACGTGCAACTCTTTCCCAATGTCGTGGTCTATGCGCAGACCGTCATCGGGAATCGCGTGACCATTCATGCGGGCACAACGATCGGCTCTGACGGCTACGGCTACGTCTTCGATGAGGGGCGTCACCGCAAGGTCCTCCAGGTGGGGAACGTCGTGATCCATGACGATGTCGAGATCGGGGCAAATTCAGCCATTGATCGCGGCGCGCTCGGGTCCACGGTGATTGGCGCGGGCACCAAAATTGATAATCTCGTCCACGTTGCGCACAACGTAGTGATCGGAAATCATTGCCTCGTCATGGGACAGGTGGGTTTCGCCGGCAGCACCCAATTGGGAGACTACGCGGTCATCGCTTCACAGTCCGGGATCGCCGGTCATTTGAAACTGGGCAGGCAATCGACAGTCGGCGCGAAGTCGGGAGTCATGCGCGACATTCCGGATGGCGGAACCGTGCTTGGGCTGCCCGCAATGCCGGATAAACAGACAAAGCGGCAGTGGGTGGCAGTCCAGCAATTGCCGGAAATGCTTCGGCGCGTCCGGGAGCTCGAGAAACAGGTGGAGCAACTGAATGCCCGGGCTCTGCCGGCCGGTTCTTGAGTGGAGGGGAAACCGCCGGCCGTCTGATCAGCGCCAATACCGGCTCATTTGCGCTTCCGCAGAGTCCAAAGGCGCGGAGCATCCGGCGGCAAGGGCCATCCCGATTAAGATGAGCCAGGGGCAGTTTGCAAACGGAGATTCAAGTCAGGACACTTTCCTAATTTGATATATCATTCGCAATTTGCGGGATTCGTGGCACAATCAGCGATGCCAACCCCTTTCAGTGGATCGATTTCCCCGCGCGGCCCCGATGTTGTGACAGAAGAACTGGCGGTTGCGTTGTCAGGACAAAACGATTTTGAATTCAAACCATTATTCGAGCTTGTTTATGGAAATCTGCGTGCTCGAAAGTCCGCCAGCGGAAGTGAAGAGATTTTGCGTCTGAGAACTTATGAGAAGCTCCAGGGCCTGGTCCTCCGCGGCATGGTGAAGAAAACAATCACCGAAAGTGCCAAGAAATATCAGGGTCTGGCTTCGCTCGCATCCCTCTTGCCGTCCGCACCGGGAGAATCCCGTTGAAGAGGGACATTTGTTTGCGATTATCTGCGGCGCCAGACGGCGGATTGCCGCCGCGAATGAAATGAAAGACCATCGGAACATTCCCGGCGGGCTCCATTAACCCATGTTTTGGAAAATAACTTATGAGTATTGATTTCGAAGAAGTGCGCTCCATCGTTGAGGCTGCAAAGAAAAGGGGGGCAATCACGGAAGCCGGCAGTGAACATGCCGGAGTTTTGGCATCCGATGGGCTGGATAAAACCTCGAGCGGAGTGGTCTTGCCGGAATGGCTCAAAAACGGGATCCGGATGCCTGACACCGAGGATCGATCAGGCCCGGATTTTCAAGAATAATCGGGCAAGGACATTTTTTTGGGTAAGCAGCCCGTCCGGCCAATCGTCCGCCGGAAGTGCCTTCAGAGACTTTCCTGCACGCGCATTCAGCCGGGTTGACTCAAGGGTATTTTGAGGTGAGTATCTTTCGTTTCGTTCAGGACCAGTCGCCACCATCCGTCTGAGGGTCGCTGCCATCGTGAGGCGCTCGAAATTTTTTTGAGTCACTCATTATGGAGAAAACACCCAATACGAAACACATCGCCTTTCTCGGCGATTACGAGCCGCGGCGGTGCGGCATCGCCACTTTCACGGCGGACATTTGCGAGGCCATCGCGGCGGAATTTCCGGATGCGGATTGCATTGTCGAGTCAGTCAATGACCGGCCGGAAGGTTATGATTATCCGCCGCGGGTGCGCTTTGAGATCGATGAAAAAGAAATCGATTCCTACCGGCGGGCGGCGAATTTCCTCAAAATCAATAATGTCGAAGTGGTCTCCGTGCAGCATGAGTTTGGCATCTATGGCGGACCGGCCGGGAGCCATTTGCTGGCATTGTTGCGGGATGTGCGGCTGCCGGTGGTGACGACTCTGCACACCGTACTGCGCGAGCCGAACAGCGAGCAGCGCATGGTCATGGAGCAACTCGATTTGCTTTCGGACCGGTTCATCGTGATGGCGGAACGTGGCAAGCATTTGCTGGAGACGGTTTATGGGGTGGCGCCGGAAAAAATCGACCTCATCCCGCATGGGGTGATCGACATGCCTTTCATCGATTCGAACTTCTACAAGGACCTGTTTCAAGTGGAGGGGAAGACGGTGCTGCTGACTTTCGGGCTACTTTCGCCGAACAAGGGAATCGAGCATGTCATCGAGGCGATGCCGGCAATTCTCGCCAGGCACCCGAACGTGGTTTACATAATCCTTGGCGCCACCCATCCGAATATCGTTGCCGCGGAGGGCGAGGCGTACCGGAACCGGCTGGAGCGATTGTGCCACGAGCGCGGTGTGACGGAGAGCGTGATCTTCCACAACCGATTCGCAGCACTGGAGGAATTGAAGGAATTCATCGGCGCGGCGGATATTTACATCACGCCGTATCTCAACGAAGCGCAGGTCACCTCCGGCACGCTGGCCTATACCTTTGGAGCGGGAAAGGCGCTTATCTCGACGCCTTATTGGCATGCGCAGGAATTGCTTGCGGGGGACAGGGGCATCCTGGTGCCTTTTGCCAGCGGACCGGCGATTGCGGACGCGGTAAATCATTTTCTCTCGAACCCGACGCTGATGACGGCCATGCGGAAGAGGGCATGGAAAGCGGGGCGGGAGATGATATGGCCGGTGGTGGCGCGTCGTTACATGGAGAGCTTTGAAAAGGCGCGGGCCGGGCTGAGCGCGCAATCCGTGGCCACGGTCGAAACGCGCCCGGTGGTGAATTACCCGCTCCCGCCGCTCAAGCTCGATCACCTGTTCAGGATGAGCGATCACACGGGCATCTTTCAGCACGCCATCTACAATGTGCCGAATTTCCATGAAGCATATTGCACGGATGACAACGCGCGCGCCTTTATCTTTACAGTGCTGATGCAGGAGAGCGGCCTGCGGGAGCAGGACCGGGAGCAATACCTGGAACTGGAGCGGCTGGGCAGTACTTACCTCGCCTTTCTCTGGTATGCATTTGACGCGAATACCTGCCGCTTCCGGAACTTTATGAGCCATGAGCGGAAGTGGATAGAAGTCCACGGCTCCGAGGATAGCCATTCGCGCGCCCTATGGGCGGCGGGAACGGCGCTCGGACGCTCGCGGAATGAAGGCCACCGCAATCTCTGCGGTCTTCTTTTTCAGCGCGGGCTTGCGCCCGTGGCGCGGTTCAGTTCCCCGCGGGCATGGGCCTTTGCCATCATCGCAATCCATGAGTATTTGAGGACGTTTGCAGGCGACCGGGTGGTCAGCCAGACACGGGACGTATTGACGAATATGCTGGCGGATCTTTACCGCGCAAATTCCGCGCCGGACTGGAAGTGGTTTGAACGCGTCGCCACTTATGACAATGCAAAGCTTTCCCACGCGATGATCCTGAGCGGACAATGGACCTCGCAAACGGAGATTCTCGACATCGGGCTGACCTCGCTGCGCTGGCTGCTCGACGCACAGACCGCGGAGGATGGACACTTCGCGCCGATTGGCTGCCATGGGTTCTGGAAGCGCGGCGGCAAGCCTGCCCGGTTCGATCAGCAACCGCTCGAGGCCCATGCGATGATCTCCGCCTGTCTTGAGGCATTTGCCGCCACGCGCGATGAATTTTGGCGAAACGGGGCGCGCCGCTGTTTCGAATGGTTCCTGGGCAAAAACGACCTCGGCAGGTCTCTCTACGACCCGACGACCGGCGGCTGCCGCGATGCCCTGCTTCAGGATCACCTCAATCAAAATCAAGGCGCGGAATCCAGCCTGGCGTTTCATCTTTCCCTCGCGGAACTTGGTCGCGCCGAAGGAGCACGGGTTGCTGTCACACAATCATGCGCCGCCTGAAGATTACGCCGTCGGAGGTTACATTCCGTCCGGACAGTTCGCGCGTTCTGATTCGTCCGTTTGTCCCGTCCGATTCCGCACGGGTGGTGAATATCATCGGCCGGGCATTGGCGCTCAGTGAAGCCGAGACTGCGGAACAGCTCGCAGACATCACCGCGGAATTCGGCGACCGGCATTCGGATATCCAGGCGACCTGGCGTTTGCATTTCGAGCGGGTAAAGGCCCACGTATTCAGCAGCCGTCCCATTTCCGACAATCGGCGCCTGTATATCGGAGCGCTGTTTTCAGGCGAGTATGCTCTGGAATCGGCCGCACTTTTCAATCCCTCCATCGTGCCGCATCCGGATCAGACCGGGCTCGATCCCGGTGATCTTCGTTTTATCCTCAGCCTTCGCGCAACGGGCGAGGGCCACATTTCGTCCATCGAGTTCCGGGTTGGGGTCATCCACGCCGATCTTCGGCTGTCGGTCGAAAAGCCGTCGAGGTTTGTAAGCGCACCGGTGCTGAACCGGAACCCCACCTACCGCAAGGAGGTCTTCCTTCACAAGCTGATGGAGATGGGATTTGAGAACGACTGGTCCCAGCGCGTCATGGAGCTGCTGGGCGATAACTTCACATTCAGCGAACTGGAGCGCGCCATGCGCCAGGCCGCGCCGGGGTCCGCACCGCTGGCGCGCGAAGTGCAGCGGACGACGGAATGCGTCCGCTGGCTGGCGGAATCCAACTACGAAATTCATTTCAATCCCGCGCTGGCGGTCGCGGAGCGCATCATCTTCCCGGTTTCCTCAAACGAGAGCAACGGCATGGAGGATGCGCGCTTTGTGCGCTTTGTGGAGGAGGACGGCAGCGTCCTTTATTACGCCACATACACCGCCTACAACGGGCGCGCAATCCTGCCGCAACTGCTGGAGACTTCCGATTTCCTCAACTTCCGCGCCGTGACCCTCAATGGCCGCGCGGTACAGAACAAGGGAATGGCTCTCTTCCCGCGCCGGATCGGCGGGCAGTACGCGATGATCTCCCGGCAGGATGATGAGAATCTCTTTCTGATGTTCTCCGGGAATCCGCACTTTTGGAGTGATCCCAAGCTGCTGCGCAAACCCGGGGAACCGTGGGAAGGGGTGAAGATCGGCAACTGCGGCTCACCCATTGAAACGGATGCCGGGTGGCTGGTCATCACCCACGGTGTCGGGCCCATGCGCAAGTATTGCATCGGGGCGATGCTCCTCGATCTCGAGGACCCGTCAAAGGTCCTCAGCCATCTTCGCGAACCGCTCCTCACCGCGGAAGGGAGTGGACGGGAGGGTTACGTTCCGAACGTGGTTTATACCTGTGGCGCCCTGGTGCACGGTGGGCGCCTGATTTTACCCTACGGCCTCAGTGATACCGCAACCACTATCGCGACCATGGACCTCGGGCAACTGCTTGCCTGCTTAAAGCCGTCCTGATGGCGTTCTAAAGGCCCTGTTGTCCTGGAATCCGATGGATGACCGATTTACTTCTTTGCGGTTCGTTCAAATCCTAGTCTGGGGTCGCCACGATGCTCATAAAAGATCGTCAACGTCATGCTCCACGACTCATTGTTCATGGATTCCGACTGCAGGACCTGGTGAATCTCGACAGAGGAATTCTCTTCGAGCCAGCGATTCACAGCATCTTCCATTTCATTGGAATGAGTCACCGTAAAGACTTTGATATTCATGGTTGCCGCGGCTGCGTTGGGAAGGTCTGAGAAGGAAGCCGAAACCCAGGTCGCCCTTCAATATTGACTGCCGTCGCCGTGGCAGACGCTGAATGGCAGGCCGCTGCCGCAATAACAGGCGCGCCCGATTGCCTTGACGGGCTTTGGCTCCGCCCGCCTGGCGATAAACTCGGCAAGCGGCAGCCATTCGGAAGATTCCTCGTCAAAATAACAATCGGTGGAAAACAGACTGGCATCTGCCATCCCCTTTTTGATTTGGTCGGCGGACCAATCGCCAATTACGTGCTCTCCTCTGGATATTCTCATGGATGTAAAATGAATTCCCTCGCGGGCTCCGCAGTTCAGTCGAACATTATGGTAAAGAATTTAATCGTCATGGCCGTTGCGGTTTCCGTTAGAAATAGCGGACCAGAGGCGTGCCATCCAGCCGCTTCGACATATCCCGCTCGGCGCCCAGCATGACTTGCTCCGGATTGACCTGGTAAGACCAAACCTCAAAGTAAGTAAGGCGGGCATCCCCGTAGATCGTGCCGAAGGCGCCATCCACGGCATCCAGGCCGTGAGACATCTTGATGCGTCCGATGCGCGGCGTGTTGAATCGGGCATCGATGGTCCACCACTTGTGCGCGAGATAGACTTCACAATACGCGTGGAAATCGCCCAGACTGCCGGAATCCGTATATCCGATATCCGGGAGGTGCCCGGTGACATAGCGGGCTGGGATATTGAAAGTGCGGCAGAGCGCGATGACGGTGTGGGCAAAGTCGCGGCAGACGCCATAGCGGCGGTCAATGATGTTCGACGCGGAGAGGTCCGGACGGCCCGAGCCGAAACGGTACTGGATATTCGCGTGGACCCAATCGCAGATGGCTTCCACGCGGTCGCTGCCGTTTTGCACCTGGCCAAAGTGATCCCACGCAAACTCAAGGAGCTTGTCCGAATCGCAATAACGGCTCGGCAGGGTGTAGCGGAGAAACTCGGGCGGGATATCGGAAACGGGAACGGCGGGCTGCCCGGAACAGCGCTCCTCCGGTCTTGAGGAGACGGAAACCAGGGCGTCATGATTTACCGTATTCAACCCCGGCATCAACATGGCCCGGCGGGTGGTATTCCCGTGCGAATCCTGAAACTCCTGGCGCACGAGGCCGGGACTCACGGCAAGCTGCTCGACGGTCACGAGATGCGAGTCATCGACCCGCGGCCTGAGCATGAAGAGCGCCGCCGTAGGCATCGAGGATTCATACTCGAGATGACATCCGACACGGACGGTAAGGTCTAAAAATGTGGAGATCATTTATTTGTCACGAACCGCTTGCGCGAACCGAATCCCCCGGGAAACCTTCCTGCGGCGAATGCATGCATTTACCATGTTTCGGATTGCCTGTCTCAAACTTTGATCAGGCATGCCCTGGGCGCGTCGAATTAAAACCGCGAAACTTGCCTGCGGGGGCTTTCCCCCCATGGACAAGTTGCCCCCGGGGAGCCCTGGAGCATTGCAACAAATACCAGAGCCGCGCCGGGCTTGCCGGGTTAGTTCACCGGACCGTCCAGCAGCAAGTTGTGCTCGCGTTTTCCCGGTTCTCCCTTCCCGTCCCCTAGCGGCGATGGCTGGACGCCCAGGTTCTCCCAGAGTTGCGTCCAGAAAGCCCGCGCCTGAGCGCTGGCCAGAGTCGGGTCCAGCGTGGAAATCCATAGGCGGCCTCTGCCCTCCACCGTTTCCACCAGGGCCGCTCCCGGCGGCTTTTGCAGCCGCTCGTAAATCAGCATGCTGGAGCATTTCGCGGCCTCCGGCTCCCGCTCAAAGAGGCTCCAATCCGTGTTCGATGCTTCGAGCAGAACCTTTCCGCCCTTGACCAGCGGCCCCGCAAGGCCCGCTTTCTGGATATCCGAGTCGCCCGCCGCCACAAAGAAGAGTTGGCTGGGGCCAAAGTTCGCCGTGGCGGGACTGGCCGCCCCCTTGATCAATGCGGTCGCCTTTCTTTCCGTTAGCAAGACGGGCGCGGGCAGCACGTCGGAGAGTTCCGCCAGCGCGGAGCCGTGATCGCGCGCCATCACCCACACCAATCCGCCCCTGTCCCAGACGGCGTGCGCGATGTTGCCCGCCCCGCGCGCGTCTCCGGACTCTTCGCCATCGATCACCAGCAGCATGGTATTGCGGGCATCGGTCCCCGTCGCGAGAGGCAGCCCAAAGCTGCTCAGGCTCTTGTAGAGAGTTCCAGACGGGTCCCCGATGAAACCGACCGACGCGATTTTCTGCGCAGGCTGCGCCGCCCCGCGCTGGGTGAGCGCCGGCAGCCGGGACCATGGCCCGGGCTGCGGCCCGCGTGGGTCCAATGCCGCTTTCATTGCATCGAACATCTCCATGGGACGGTACGCGGGCAGTGCCGGGTCCCAGCCGGGATTGATGGTCATCACATAAGGAGGCAACCGCTCGATCTGCACCCCCGGCACATTCTCCCGGTATTGCGGGAAGAAAATGCCATCCTCCAGCCCGGGCGGGCGGCTCGTCGTCCGGTATCCAAACGGCAATTGCTCGAGCCCGAACCAGACCAGCTCGCTGGGCGAGAAATACGCCAGATCCTTGAGGGCGCATTGCGTGATCATCCGGTAGAGATCAAATGCGAGCGCACGATTTCGCGCGGCGTAACTGGCATAGGCGCAGTCTGTCCCGAGGTCCTTCAGGATGCGTTCCGGTCCGGCAAAATAGGTCCCGCCGTGCTCGCCGATCATCCTCGGCTTATCGCCGGACGGCAGGTCCGTGGGCAGCCCGATGCCCATATGCCGGCTCCAGACCGGCAGCACCCCCTGCAAATCCTCGTCCCCATCCACGGATATCCACGGCCTTGTCGGGTCCAGCGCCCGCGGCCGCAGCGCGTACTGTTGCAGCATTGCGTACTCCGCCGCCTTGTCCGCCGCGTTTGTCTTGAAGAACAAGGCAAACATCTCATTGGCGGAACTCCACGCGAATACGCTGGGGTGATTCCGGTCGCGCATGACAAGGCCGTCCAGGTGGGATGACAGCCGTCCCCAGGTGACCGGCGCCTTGAGGTTGAGATTGATGCTGGACCCGAACACCGCCGCCTCATCCAGCACACAGAGGCCCATCTCATCCGCCAGGTCCATCCAGAACCTTGGCATCACGTTCGCATGAGGCCGCACCGCGTTCCCGTGCATGTCCTTGATCATCGAGTAAAACGCCGCCACGTATCGCCGGGACATCACATACGGCCCAAAGGGGTGCGAGAAATCCCCAAACAACCGGATCGGCTGCCCATTGAGCAAGAGCTGCCTTCCCGCAATCTGGAACTCCCGCCATCCAAATCGCGTGTACTTCTGGTCCAGCAGCGCATTCGGCCCGCTGCCGTCGCGGATTCGCACCAGCATCCCGTAAAGATTCGGCGCCGCCGGCGACCACAAGGCCAGCGCATTTCCCACCGGCGTTACCAATGTCAGCTTTGCCGTCCCGCCCGCGGGCACCGTGGCCGGCTGCTCTTGCAAAGCCAGCGCCTGCGGCCCCAATTTCCATGCCGGCTCGCCCTCGTCCTTGGGCGAAAGATTGATCCAGCGGGCGACGCGGGCGTCCACGCTTACCGTGGCCGGCGCGCCGGTGTCATTGCGCAGCGTGATCTCCACCGCCAGCTTTCCCTCCTTCACCAGCGGCTTCACAAAAACGTCCTGCACCCGTACCGGCGGCAGGCCCAGCAGGAAGACATCGTTCCAGATGCCCACCAGGTCGTCCATGTTCGAGCCATTGGGATAGGTGCGCTGCTGATTGGGCGGGTAATCCGGCGATTTGATATTGAAGAGCGAACTCTTCCGGATGCCGACGAGCAGTTCATTGTCGCCCCGCCGGTTCACCAGCCCCGTCACGTCCATTTCGAACGGCATGAAGTTATCGAAATGCGAACCCGCCGGCTTGCCATTGACCAATACCTGCGCCTCCCCGGCCACCGCCTCAAAGTGCAGGACGATGCGCCGGCTCTCCCAGCCGGGCGGAACCCGAAAACTCCGCTTCAGCCATCCCATCCGGGCTCCGTCCCACGATGCGGGATAGGAGGGATAATAGACCGAGTCGGTCACATAGGGCCGCTTCGATCCCGCGCCGGCGTTCCGGCCATTGCCCCACGTGTTCACATTCCAGGGGGAAGGTATCTTGATGGGAGTCGCCTCCCATTTCGCAGGGTCCGGCGCTGTGAGCGGCGGCGGGACGCCCGAGCCCGGCTCAAACCCCGCCGGCACCGTCACCGGCTGAAATTGCCACCGTCCATCCAGGCAAACATCATCCCGCAACGGCTTTTCCGGCGCTGCCACAAAATCCCCGGTTGGCGCAAATATTCCGGGAACCGTGACCGGGTCTTGAGCGGAGGCGTGTTGCACCGGGAAAAGGGAAAGCACACAGGCAAACAAACCGAGCTGGCTGATGAAACGTTTCACTGGAGGAAAACCGTGAATCTGGGCCTCTTCAGGGAATTGCGCCAGCCCAAAAAGGGAGAGCGCGAATGCGATCCTCCCGTCAATCGATGGGCGGCTCCTAATCCATTCTCGAAATAGTGCAATTTAATAGTGCAATTCACTTGTAAGGGAGTCTAAATAGTGCAGTAATATAGTTCAATCCATGGCGCTCTCCCGTTGCACCACCACCGTCGCCCGCCTCCGTGGCAGCCTCGGCCGGCGGCATGGCCAGGAGGCGCGCTTTGCCCGGCTCGCCGGGCGGAGCGTCTCCTGGGTTAAGAAAGTCAGCGCGGGCCGGGAGCCATTGACCGGCGACATGGCTCTTCAGCTTGAGCAGGCCACAGGGGTCGCCGCCGCATGGCTTCTGAACGGCGACCCCGCGATCCCGCCGGTGACCGCGGCCGGGAACGAATTTAACCTCGCGGCATTTGAGCACCATCGGGCCGGAGAAGAGGCGGGCGAGGCCCGCAAGGCGTCCGCTCCCCCGCTGCCCGCCGCGCTTCAAATGCTCCCCGGCATCGCCGCCTCTGCCGCCAAACAGGGCCGCGCCTCGTTATTCCAATACCGGCTCAGCCGGTTTCTGGAGGAATGCCGCGAAGAATTCGGGCTCGTCCAGCCCGCGAACTTGCAACCCGGAAAAGAGAAGGCCACGGCCAGGATTCCGGAAATAGAAACCGGAGCGCCGGAGATGGAAGTTCATCTCCTATGAGGCAAAATCCGCAAGTCCATCCCCGATGGCCATGACTTACTTATAAGTCACCACGTCCATGAACAGCGCCTCGTATCGATCGGTCACTTTCTCCCAGCTAAAAGCTTCTTTCATCCTCTTCACCGCCCGGCCCCGGTACTCTTCCACGATGTCCGGATGCGCGATGAGGTAATTCATCTTCTCTCCCAGCGATTCCTTCTCCCGGGCGTCTTCGAATTTCAACCCGGCATCGGATACCACATCGGAGTTTGCCGCGGTATCGCGGACCAGCACGCAATTGCCGAATCCCATCTGGTCCAGCAGCACGGGCCGCGTGCCTTCCACGCCGGAGGCCAGCACATAGAAGAGGCAATTCTTGCTTAACTCGCGGTAAGCTTCCTTAAAGGCGTAGCCGGTAAAGATCACGCGGTCATCGGCCAGCGAGACGAGTTGAGCCTTGTAGTCATCGCTGTAGGGAGCGTCACCCACGATCACCAGCTTGATCCCGCTGCTGCGCGGCACGGCGCGGAAGGCCTCGATGAGCAGCTCCGCGCGATTCTCCGGCACCAGGCGCCCGACAAAGAGTACATACCGCTCGCGGATGAGCCCATGCGTATCCAGGGTCTGCGTCCCCGCCGGCTCCAGCTCCACATTCGAGCCATAAGGCAGCAGCACCGTCTCCCGCTTGTAAATGCGCTGGTAGCGCTCCTGGATAATCTTCGCGTCCGCGATCACCACAGTCGCCAGGCGCGCCGCCCACGCTTCGCTGCTGCGCAGCCATTTGACCGCAAAGCCGCTCCACTTTTTGCGCGCCCAATCCTCTCCGTCCACATTGATCAACACCGGGATGCCGAGCAGGCGCACCATGGCGCAGAAGATCGCGTTGCCCACCCCGCAGATGTAAACCACATCGGGCCGCACCAGCGGCAGCAGCAGGCAGGAAAGGAATGTGTGAACCAGGGTATCCAGCGATTTCTTCTGGATGGTCCGCAGCCGGATAATGCGCATCCCGCGGTAATATTTCCCGCGCAGCGGGACAAAAGGATAGCGGTTGAAGACAACCACCTCGTGGCCGCGATCCACCAGGCGGGCGCCGAGCTGCTCCACAAAGGTCTCGAACCCGCTGTAACTGGCCGGCACCCCGCGGGTTCCTATAAATGCGATGCGCAAACGCGGATTTTTCATCGGGGAAGTAGGGAGGACACTTTCTCGCGCACCATCTCGTAAGTCACGGCTTCCAGGCAGATATAACTGGGCATCACACAGTGGTCCAGACAGGGGCGGTGGGGGCAGACATCGCGATTGACCACCAGGGCCTCGCTCCCGCGCGGGCAAAACCAGCGCGGCTCCTGATCGGTAAAAATCGTAATGACCCGCTTGCCCAGCGCCGCCCCCATGTGCGAGACGCCGGTATCGTTGCACAGCAGCACATCCGCTCCGGCGCAAATGCCCAGGAACGCCTCGAGGCTGGCTGGCGCCAGCACTTCCACCCCCGCCGGAAGCTCCGGCACGGAATCGCGAATCTCCGGGGCGCGAATAAAAATCACCTTCGCCCCGGCCGGCGCCAGCACCTCGCGGATGATGCGCCCGAACTCCGCCACCGGCCACCGACGCCCGGCAAATCGCGCCCCCGGATGCACCAGCCACACCGGCGGGCTGCCCGGCATCTTCGGCTCCGCTGGCGGCATCGGCAGCCAGGGCGCCTGTTCATCCCATGGGATGTCCATCGCCCGCGCCAGGTCGCGGAAGTCATCCACATGGTGCTGGTAATAATCGCTCCGGTCCACCTTCCGCGTCAGCAGCGGGCGCATTGCCGCCATGGATCCCGCCAGGGAAATCAGCCGCCCGATTTTGACCTGCTTTTGCCGCCACGGGAGCTGGCTCGCGTAGAAATTATTGCGCGACATCGGGAAACCGGCACGCACCGCCGCGCCACTCTTCCCCATCAGGCAATGCACCCGCGCATCCGCCCATACGGAAGCCGCCACATCCGGCCGCAACGCTCTCACCTTGCGAAGGTAACGCGGGATGTCCGCCCGCCGCCATTTTCCCGCGCCGCCTCCTTCCACGATCCATGGCGGTGTCCATACCAGGAGGCGTTCCTCCGGCATCGCCATCCGAAAAATCCCCGCAGAGTGCTCCGCGCACGTCACAAACACGTCATACCGCGCGCCCGCGCTCCGCACAAACGGCAGGCTCATCACGGCATCGCCGATCATCCGCTGCTCAAACAGCAGCAGGCGCGGGCGTTTTGCGGCATCGGACATCGGGCGCGACCATCGCAAGCCCCCCGCCGCTTTTCAAGCCGCCCGGAGTGTGGAAAGTTCGCCATGCAGCGTCTTGAAACCGTTTCCCTAATTCCCTTGCCCGATTAAATTACCGCCGCATACTCGGCCCTCCACCCGATTTCCCAATGAAAGTCGTCATCCTCTGCGGCGGCCGCGGCACTCGGCTGCGCGAAGAAACTGAATATCGTCCAAAGCCGATGGTCCCGATCGGCAACCGGCCCATTTTGTGGCACATCATGAAGATCTACGCCCACCATGGGCACAAGGACTTCATCCTCTGCCTGGGCTACAAGGGGGAGATGATCCGGGATTACTTCCGCAATTATCTCTGGAACACCTGCGATACCACCCTGCGCCTCGGCACCGAGCCGGAGGTCAGGTTCCACACCCGGCACGGCGAGGAGGATTGGACCGTCACCCTGGCCGATACCGGGGAAAACTCCATGACCGCCTACCGGGTCCACCTCATCCGGAAATACCTGGGCGATGACGACTCGTTCCTCCTTACCTATGGCGACGGGGTGGGGAACATCGATGTCAACGGCTCCATCCGTTTCCACAAGGAAACGGGGAAAATCTGCGCCATGACCGCCGTCCATCCGCCCGGGCGTTTCGGCGAATTGGGCCTGGACCCCAACGGCCATGTCCACGGCTTCAATGAGAAACCGCAAGCCGAAGGGGGCTACATCAATGGCGGCTTCATGGTTTGCAGCCGCCGCATTTTCGATTATCTGCCCGACGATCCCCGCGTGATGCTGGAGCAGGACCCGATGCGGAAACTGACCGCCGAGGGGCAACTCGCCGCCTTCCGGCACGAGGGCTTTTGGCAGCCCATGGATACCTATCAGGAGTTTACCCTCCTCAATGACATGTGGGAAAAGGGAAACGCTCCCTGGAAAGTCTGGTAACCAGCCATGCCCGGCGAAATTGCCAAGATGAACGAGGCATTCCGCGGCGCGTACCGCGGGCGGCGGGTATTGGTGACCGGCCACACCGGTTTCAAGGGCGCATGGCTGTGCGAGTGGCTGCTCGGCCTGGGCGCCACGGTCTGCGG
>DATAXI010000276.1:0-19708 GCA_036266845.1 Chthoniobacteraceae bacterium
GTTGATGGTTTGTTTGGTTGAGGTGGGTTGGAAGGTTGGTGTAAATCGTTGCGGTTGAAGCGGGAAGCGTCTGGTAGCGCAGAAAAGGGCCGGTACCGGGCAGGAAAAGCTTGAGAAACGGGCGTTTTTAGGGAATATCTGCGCACCCTCGCCGCACCTCCGGCGTAGGCAGCAATCCGCATTCAGGACCTCGACTTATGGCATCCCGTTCCCGTTTTATCTTTCACATCCTCGCCGCGCTGGCCCTTTCCGCCGGCCTGCAATCGGCGCGGGCCAGTTGCGTTCTGAAGATCACGAAAGTGGCCCCATGCCTTTCCAACGGGACGCCCGGGCTGCCGGAGATTGGCACCCCTTACGGCGTCCGGGTTACGTTCAATGTTTCCGGGACGCCTGCGAAGCCGTTCGCCATCGAGTTTACCATCGCCAATGTCACGCACACCTTTAGCGGTTACTCGCTCAAGCCGGGCAACGGGTACTTCACCTACTGCCTTGTGGACATCCCGCTGGACGATTCGATTCCCTACAGCGTGACGCTTGATCCCGCAAAAGTCACCGGTAACACAAATCCCAATACCACCGTCAGCGGCACATTCTCGCCAAAGCCGCCAAAGACCGCCATCCAGACTTACTCGCCGGTGACGAAATATGGCTCTGTCGCGCGCACTATTGTCTTCGCGCCCGGCGCCACGCTGACGAATCTCTATGCGCTGCTGGGGGTGCCGACGACGCACGGGGCGCAGCAGGTGCTGACCACCACCGCGCCCCTCAATAGCCAGACGGTGACCACGGCTCCCTACTCGCTGCCGGTGTACCAGGTGCTCCAGTCCAATATCCCGGCCGGGACTTATAGTTTCAGTAATTCATTCACGGTAACTCTAAGTAAGATGCGGGTAAATCCCACGCTGCTGAGAAAGATCACCTGGGCTGCGCTCGGCTCGATGACTCCGGATTACACGCAGTGGCTTGCGCCTGATGCGATCAATGAATCGACCGACTCCGCGATCACGAATTTTGTCGCGCAGACGCTGCCGTCCGGGTACCAGGCCACGATGACGCCCTATGATGCGGCGCGCACCCTTCACCGGGCGGTCATGAGGGCGCTGACCTACGTGGAACCGCCGCCGTATGACGATGCGGTATCCAGTCTCAATGTGGGCCAGGGGGATTGCGGCTGTTACGCAGCGATCCTTGTCGCATCGCTGCGCAGCATCGGGATTCCCGCACGCAGAATTTCCGGTTTCTGGCAGGGCTTCAGCCAATCGCACGTGCGGGTGGAGTTTTATCTGCCGGGCGCGGGGTGGATCGATGCCGATCCGACGCTTGGCAATGGGCTCGATCCCACCGGCACTTACGCCTACTTTTTCGGCAGCGTGAATGATTCGGATCAATTCGTCGCCGTGGATGACTGCGATTCCCACCAGATGACGGACTTCGATATCGATGCGCAGGACCTTCAGACGCCGAGCATTTGGTATTGGAGCAACTCAAGCCTGACGATCGAATCCAACACGTTCTTTTCTTACCTCCAGCCTGGTCCCACGGGGGGATACACCGTGCTATTGCACCCGGCGGTATCCGGCGCCGGCATTCCCCAGGGCACCGGCTACGGGTTGCTGACGATGAGCAGCACGGGCGGCATTATTTTGGCCGGCCAGTTGCCGGATGGAGAGAGCTTCAGCACCACGGGCGCGATCGGCGGCTCCGGGGGCGATCAATTCAGCTTCGATACGCCGCTCGCCTATTCCGGCGGGCAGGGCGCCCTGAGCGGCACGCTTAATTTTGTCACCACCACCGGCCCGTTTGAAACGACGGGCTCCGGCGATTTTTCCGGCACCGTCGCATGGTCCAAGCCGGAGCAGACCGGCGGCAATTACCCCGCGTCATTCCAAACCACGCTTAATGCCGCCGGCTCCCTCTATACGCCGCCGGCCGCGGGCGGCAGTGTGCTGCCAAATTTTACCAAGGGAACGCTCACGCTCACCGGCTCCAGCGCGCTCGCGGCCACCGGCAGCGTCACGCTCGTCAAGAATGTGACGCTCACCGCCAAGAACACGATCAAGGTGACCAATCCGGGCAAGGACAAGTTGAAGCTCACCATCACGCCTTCCACCGGCGTCTTCAAAGGCACCTTCCTCGATTCGCCCCCGGGCGCGAAGCCGCTCGTCACCACTTTTACGGGCGTCCTCTTCCAGCAGGAGACGAACGGCGGCGGCTTTTTTCTCGGCTCCCAGGGAGCGGGCAGCGTGACGCTAACCCCCTGAGGTTGATTTTTTTCGCGATAGATTGCGGCAGGATCGGACGTACCACTTGTTGTGGGTAACCGACAGCCGCGGAGGCTGTTGGCAGCTTCCCCGGCGTCATTGCCATCCCAGCCGGCGATAGCCCGGCACTGGCGGAGGCGCTGCGCGGCGCCGTGTGCCGGAAGTAAACGGCTGTTGCCTTTTCGCACGGAGCGCGAAATCATTCCCCTGCATGAGTTCCTCTGGGAATGCAGCCGGCGATCGCTACGACGTGGTGATCATTGGCGGGGCGCTTTCCGGCGCCGCGACGGCGATTCTGCTGATGAGGCGCGATCCCTCCCTGCGCATCCTCGTCATCGAGAAGGCCGGGCGCCTGACCCGGCGAGTGGGCGAGGCCACCGTGGAGGTCAGCGCGTTTTTCCTCGGGCGCGTGCTGGGGCTCACGCAATACCTGAATGAGGCGCACCTCGTGAAGCAGGGGCTGCGCTTCTGGTTTGCCAATGAGGAGGTGGAATCCCTCGGCGAGGCGAGCGAGATCGGCGGCCGTTACCAGGCGCGGGTACCCTCCTATCAACTGGACCGCTCCACGCTGGATGAGGAAGTCCTGCGCCGCGCGGAGGCCGCCGGCGCTTCCATCTTGCGCCCGGCCAGCGTGACACGCGTGGAGCTCGCTTCCGGCGGTGACCAGGCCATCACTTTCACCCATGCGGAAACAAGTCGCACCGTCCTTGCCCGCTGGGTGGTGGATGCATCCGGCGTCGCCGCGCTGCTTGCGCGGAAAAACGGCTGGTGGCGGCCCAATACCGGGCATCCCACCGCCGCCTGCTGGTCGCGCTGGAAGGGGGTAAAAGATTGGGACGGTTATGAACTGGCGCAGCGCTTCCCGGATTACGCCAATGCCACTTACGGCACGCGCGGCACGGCTACCAATCACATCGTTGGCGATGGCTGGTGGAGCTGGTGGATCCCGCTCAAGGGCGGGGATACCAGCATCGGCGTGGTGTTCGATCAACGCCTTGTCGAGTGGCCCGACACGCCGGGAAAAATCGGCGACCGCCTCCGGCAATTCCTCATGCGCCATCCGGTCGCGCGCGAGATGCTGGAGCACGCCGCTTACGACGAGGGAGATGTTCATTGGCGCAAAAACATGCCTTACTACAGCACCACCTTTGCCGGCGACGGCTTTGTGCTGGTGGGCGATGCCGCGGCGTTCATGGACCCGTTCTACAGCCCGGGCATGGACTGGATCGCATTTACCGCCAGCGCCGCCGCCGGCTTGATCGCCGCGCAGCGCGCCGGCGAGCCGGTGGCCCCGCGCATCGAGCAGCACAATCGCGATTTCGCGCGCAGTTACCACCGTTGGTTTGAAGCGCTCTACAAGGATAAATACGAGTACCTGGGCGAGTTCGATTTGATGAGCCTCGCCTTCCGGCTGGACCTTGGCCTCTATTACTTCGGCGTCGTCTCGCAGCCTTTCAAGTACGGCGCGCAGGCGCTGGCCTCGCCGCCCTTCTCTCGCTCCATTTCCGCGCCGTTCCACCGGCTCATGCGTTTTTACAATCAGCGCCTCGTCCGCATCGCGCGCCGCCGGCGCGAAGCCGGGATGCTGGGCATGACCAATCGTGGAAAACGCTGCATCATCCCCGGCTTCACCCTCACGCGCTCGGATTTGCGCCTTCTGCTGGAGGCATTCGCCCAATACCTGCTCCTGGAGCTGAAGGAAGGGTGGCGCTCCTGGGGCGCCGCGGATGCGGACCCCATGCCCGCGATCCAGCCGGCAAAGGAAGGGGCGTGAATTTGATTAAAACGTCACGATCACTTTCCCGAACGTTTCATTACTCTCCACGCGCTGGTGAGCGGCGGCAATATCCCCGGCTTTGTAAGTCTGGTCAATGACCGGCTTGAGCATTCCGCACCGGATGAGCGGCAGGACGTGCTCGGCGAATCTGCGGACGGCGGCGGCTTTTTCCGGATCGCTGCGGGCGCGGAGAACCGTGCCGAAAATGCGGAGGCGTTTGCGCAGAATCACTTCCATATCGAGTTGCGCCTGCCGGCCCGCCGTCATGCCGACGCATAGGAGGCGGCCCTGCGGCGCGAGCGCCTTGAGATTCGCATCGAGATAGGGCGCGCCCACGAGGTCCAGGACCACGTTGACGCCGAGTCCGGAGGTCGCTTCCAGGATCTTCGTGGCAAAGGTATCCGGTTTGTCCCGCGGCACGGGAATCGCCTCATCCAGGCCGAGGGCACGGACCCGTTCCAATTTTTCCGCGGAGCCCGAGGTGCCAAAGACAAGGCACCCGGCGGCGTGGGCCATCTGCACCGCGGCGGTGCCCACTCCGGACGCGGCGGCGTGTACGAGGACCGTCTCGCCCAATTGCAGCGCGGCCTGGGTAAAAAGCGCATCGTGCGCGGTGATGAAGACCTCGGGCAGCGCCGCGGCGTGGACCCAATCCAACTCATCCGGCACCTCCGCCAGCGCGCTTTCCGCAGCCAGCAGATACTCCGCCTGCGCGCCACCGGCGATGATGCCCATCACGCGCCGGCCCTGTTTCCACCGGGTCACGGTGGGTCCCACGGAGACCACCTCCCCGGCAAATTCCAGGCCCGGGATATCCTGCGGGTAACCGGCCGGCGCGGGGTAAAGGCCGCGGCGCTGGAGGATATCGGCGCGATTGACCCCGGCCGCATGCACGCGCACCAGCACCTGGCTGCCGCCAGGCAGCGCCGGATTTGGCATTTCCTTTACTTGGAGGACCTCAGGCCCTCCCGGTTGTGTAATGATGACGGCACGCATGAGGCGGCAATCTATAGAAGAGTTTTCGAACCATGAGAAGACTTCGGACTTCCGATTCGGATATTCGTCCGCGTGATCGAGATGAAAAACAACAGGGACGCCCCCGGGATGGAGTCGCACACCAGGAAGACCCCCCGGCCTACCCTCTCCGCATTCCCCTGTTCAACGCGGGCTATCGTGACACGCGCGCGCCATGCGCCCGTCCGGTCTCGCTTGCTAGAACTGCCACACCATGCTCACACCGCTATTCACCGTCGTGTATTTCGCCAGCGTATTATTCGATGCGTTATCGACATAATTGACGAAGACGGAAGCGAACGTGTGCGGATTGAACTGATGGATCACGCTCACGCCAAAGACATCCCGCGTTTCGTCGCGGCCATAGACCCAATAATCCGAATACTGCAATTGCCAGTAAACCTGCGCGTAATAATCCCGCCGCAACTGCTGCGTGAGCGAGACGGTCACCGTGTGGGATTGGCGGGAATCAATCCCGGGCGATGAATAGTATTCCCCAAATTCATAGCCGGCATAGAGCAGTGTCTTCCCGCGATTGATGGAGAATGACTGATCGATGCCCGCCACCGGCCCGATGGCCGAAGTAAGCCGGTCCCCTGTGGCATAGGACCAATAGTAATAGGGCGACATCCCCGCGTAGATGCGCGGCGCCGCCGGCTTGTAGCGGTACTCGATGAGGCTATCGCCGCTAAAGCCCCAGAACCCGAGCGTCTGATGGCTTGCGTAAGTGAAATCCTCGATGCGCGAATCCAGGTTCAGCGTGAAGTGCTTGTCCAGCGGCATCGTAAAGCTGCCTTGCAGCATCGGCGCGATCAGAAAATCCCCATTGTCATGGCTGTGATAGAGCGGCGCATTGGAGACGTACTGCCCATTGATCGCGGCCTCGCCGTGAAAGTAGGAAGTCCATGGCGCCTGCTCGGCCGGGCGGATATCGCCAATGTCCTCCTGCACCTTTTCCGGCAGCGGGGAGAACGTGGCGGCGCTGTTTCCGCCATTGGGCCCCTGCCCGTACTCGAGGGCGGGGTTCGTATCGGCGGCACGCGCTCCCACTGCCAGAAAGAGCGTCGCGGCAATCAGGGTAAAGTGTCGCGGGCGACTCATGATTTTCCGGTGAGTTATGGGTAAGGCGGGTTATTATTGCCGCCGGCGCCGTGATTCGGCTTGGGCGCCTTCGGGGGGCCCTGCGGCTTGAGGAACGGGGAGTGAAAGTGATTGTCCACCCCGGCCACGCTGATCACATCGAGTTGATGCATATCAGGAAGCTGATAAATCGAGTTCGTCTCTCCTCCGATCTCCGGCAGCTCCGGGAGCGGGCCGCCCCATGCGATGAGGTAACCGGCCATCGCCTGCGATTGGTCAAACTTGAAGATGCGGATGTTGCCGTTGATGCGCGCAATCGCCTCGCCGGCATGCACCGTTCCCCACGGGGTCTTGATGGAGCCGCTCAGCACCGCGATCAGGTTTTCCGCCACTTTCCCCACCGTACCGGTAATCGCCGCCGTGAGGCTGGGCGTCTTGATATTGCCTCCGCCCGATCCCGGCGGCACGTAAAAGAGCATCGCCCCTTTCTCCAGAGAGAGCGTCCGGGAGGCGGCATCGAAGGAGAAAACCGTGTTCTGGCCTACGCGGACAATGGAATGATCGGGAAATTCCAGCTCCGCGCGGGAGTTATCGTGCGTAAAGAGGTAAGTCTCCGCCTGCACCACGTCGTGCAGCGCGGCCTGGCGCTCATTGCCCCCGGTGTGGCTGCCCAAAAGCACCTGGTTCTCGATGCGCGTGACCGTGGCCGTGGAAAATGGCTGCACGCCACGCGCTCCCGCGATGGAAAGCGCGTAGAGCGCGAAACCGAAGGCAAAGCGCTGGGGAAGCTTCGGGAGAGGCACGGGGCCGGATCATTGCCAAGTCATTGGCGTAGTCAAGCATATCCTCATAATTGCCCCATGCGATCAAGGCTGCTATAACCCCGAGCCGTGTCACGCTGGCAGGAACCTCATTTGCGCGGTGTCGCCATTCTCTGCGCCCTTTGCACCGGAGCGGTGCTGGTGCTTCACGCAAAGTTTGGCCCCTTCCTGAGAGTGGAAAGCCAGGCGCGGGATATGGTGATGCAAATGGACGACGCCCTCATGGAGCGCTTCGGCATGGCGGCCCGGGCGGACCCGCGGCTGGTTTACGTCACCATCGATGACTTTACGATGCACCTCGATGGGAATATTTCGCCGGAAGAACTGGCATCCTCCCCCGCGCTGAGCGAGATGGCCGGCGGCTTCCCATGGCCGCATGATGTGTATGCAAAGATCATCGACCGCTTCATGCAGGCGGGCGCCAGGGTGGTTACCTTCGATATTCTCCTCCCCTATCCCAATGCCGGAAACCAGGCGCTCAAGGCCGCGCTCGATCAATACCGCGGCCATGTGGTGATCGGGAGCAACTTTGCGGACGAGGAAGGGGCCGCCTCCACCCGCGACATGACTTTTCCGTCGAAGGATCTGATCGGGAATGGCGAAACGGACGACCGCGTGGGCTATGTCAATTTCTGGCCGGATCCGGACGGGATCATCCGCACGGTCCGCTACAAGCGCTCGCTCGCCGATGTATTCAACATCGCGGAGAACGGGACGGAGTTCCACTCGCTCGCCGCCCGGACGCTGGAGAAGGCGGGCTATGCCGATTCCGTGCCCACCGGCGTTCACGGCCTGCGGTTCGTGCGGCCAAACGGGCCGAATGGTTTCACGCGCATCCCGCTTTACACCATTTTCCTCAAGGAGTGGAAAACGAACTACCACGATGGCGCGGACTTTAAGGATAAGATCATTCTGATCGGCCCTTACGGCAATGTCCTCAAGGATCAGCTCAATACGCCTTACGGCTTGATGGATGGCCCGGAAATCCATCTCAACGCGATCAACGACGTGCTGCATCACGATCTGATCAACGTCCCGTCGGATTACATGGTGGACCTCTTCATCGTCGCGATGGGCTTTGCGGCATTCGGCCTCGCATCCATCATCAATCGGCCCATCGTGCTGGGCGGCGCGGTTACCGGCATCACCGTTGCTTATCTCGCGGCGGCGATGCTCGCGCTCAATCCCTTCCATTGGGTGCTGCCGTTCTTCGGTCCCGTCCTCACGTTCGATTCCAGCAGCGTCCTCGCGCTCTATTGGAAGTGGCTGCTCGAGCGCAAGGAGCGCTCGCGCATGCGCCGCATGTTCGAGCGTTTCGTCTCCAAGGATGTGGTGAAGGAAGTGGTCGAGAACCGGGAAAGCTTTCTCCATCAGCTCGGCGGAGTGCGGAAACCGGTCGCCATCATGATGACGGATCTCCGCAACTTCACCACGATGACCGAAGGCGCCGATTCCACGCAGCTCGTCGCGCAGCTCAACGAGTACTTTGACGCCATGGTCCGCTGCGTCTTCGATACCCAGGGCACGGTGGATAAATTCGTCGGCGATGCCATCCTCGCCGTCTGGGGGAATATCCACAGCGGCGGCGCATCGGTCGATGCAACGCGCGCCGTCCAGACGGGGATCGAGATGCTCAAGGCGCTGGACAAGCTGAACGAGGATTGGCCCGCGCGGGGCTGGCCGATACTCCGCATGGGGATCGGCATCAATTTTGGCGAGGTCATCTTCGGCGCCATCGGCTCCGAGCAAAAGGCGGAGCCCACGGTCATTGGCGATGCCGTCAACTCCGCCTCGCGCCTGGAGGGCCTGACCAAGGAATACGGCCTCACGATGCTCATCGGGGAAACCGTGGCGGAGCTGGTGCGTGACACGTTTCACCTGCAATTGATCGATTTCGTCCGCGTGAAAGGTAAAACCCGCGCGCTGAGAGTTTACACCGTCCTCGGCTCCCGCGCCGTGGCCCTGGATGCGCGCACCACCGCCTACCTGGAAAAATATGACGCCGCCATGGGCTGTTACGGGCGCGGTGATTTCGATATCGCGTGCAGCCAGTTTCGCGAGGCGCTGGAAATCAAGCCCGACGATTCCGTGGCGACGGTCTATTTCGAGCGGTGCGCGGAGCTTGCCGAGCAGCGTCCCGAGACATGGGATGGCGTCTTCGTGATGAAATCAAAGTGACCGGCGGCGCCCTTTGAATCGTGATTCCCCGCGAGGGGCCTGCCGGGGTCAACGCTTCGGCATCAATGCCGCGGCCTCGCTGTTGGTGATCATTGTCCCGTCGGCGGTGCCGGTTTCCGCGACCGTAGGAGTGAACCATGCGTAGCTTCCGGTGATCTGCGGCGTGCCCGCGGGCTGCAAGCTGAGCGTGCCGAGCAAACTGCCGGCCCCTTTGTAGATGCCCGCGTAGAAGGGCACGCTGCCATCGGGATTTACATAGGCCGTGGTGGAAACCACCGTGCCGTCGGCCAGCTTTCCGGTGGCTGCGACAGCGCCCCCGGCGGTCACGCTGATGACCAGGTAGCTCGTTTCCGCGCCTGTGCCGGAGAGCGTTGCCGTGTACTTGCCGGCCTGCGGCGCCTTGTTCGCCGCGCCATAGATTATCCGGTCCGCGACAATGCTCGATGTGTTCGTCCCGTCGCTGACCGTGCCGGAAATTTCCGATGCGGGATCGAGGTAAAGCGATACCGTCAGGCTTGATGCATCCTTTCGCGCGATGACTTTCTGGCAGCTCGCGTCGCTGTTAAACGCGCCGCTCAGGGGGTAACTCTCGCCCGCGTAAGTCAGCTTGCCGGTAAATGCTCCGGATGCCGTCACGGTTGCTTTCAGGTAACCGCTGGTGCCGTTGCTGACATCATCCGCCATGGAGAGGCCCGCATAAGTGCCGGCGCTCGCCGTAAACCAGTTGGAAATAGTCACCGTCCGCGTAATGGTCCCGCCCTGCCCGTCGCCGGCCGTGTAGGAGAATTGCGCGCTGCCGCGGAAGTTGCTCGCGGGAGTGAACGTCAGCGTGCCGTCGGGGTTGATCGTCACGGTTCCCTTGGTCGGCTGTGTCACGCTGAGGAGGGTGGCCGTGCCGCTCGTCACCGAGAGGCCGGAGAGCACATCGATGATATCGGCAGCCCGGTTGCTGGTGACATACGCCTGCGCATTCTGGCCGGTGAGCGTCTGCGGCGGGAAATTTGCCACCAGGGTGCGCGCCCCTTTCACAACGCAGGCATAACTCGCATCCGTGCTGACCAGCGTGCCGCTTTCCACCCATCCGCCAAAGTAATAGCCCGCCGCCGCCGTCGCGCTCAAGGTCACCTTGGCGCCCGGCGCATAACTTCCCAGGTCGCCGGGCTCCGGGTCCGCCGAGACGGAGCCGTCCGCCGGATTATCCGCCGTCGCGACGAGTGAGTATTGCGGGGCGAAATTCACCTGGGCGTTCGTGGTCTGGTTTTGCGTGACGGTCACCTGCTGGCTGGCCGGAGCGGTCCAGGCCTTGGCCGGGCGGAAGGTTAGCGTTGCGGACCCAACCGGCACGCTGGCCACCGTGGCTCCGCTTGCCTGCCACGCGCCACCATTCACCCGCCACTCCGCGCCTGCCGCGGCCGCGCCGGCATTGATCTGCACGGTTACGGATCCGGCAATGAGCTGGGATGCGAAGTTCTCGCCTGTCTTATCGCCCACGCTGCCGTTGCCGGAGGATTTTCCGGTGGTGACGGCGATGCTGGCGGGGGTAAAGTTGAGCGCCTGGGCGGATGGCGTGAAGGTCCACTTGGTATTCGATGTCAATCCCTTGAACGCGTAGATGCCTTCCGCATCGGTCGTTGCCGTATAGACCACTGAGTTTGCGGCCGCGGTTACGGTGACGCCGGATACCGCATTGTCCGCCGCATCGGTCACGCGCCCGCTGACGATTTCCCCCTTCACCTGCGGATCGATATTATAAAGCACGCCGTCCACGGTATTGAAGTCGTACCCGCCGGCGACCACCTCGGGCAGATTGTACCAGGCGTTGCAACTGCCGCTCCATCCCATGTTGATGTGCTGATAGACCGTGCCGCCATTGTAACCATAGCCGTCCGCAACCACGGCATGGCCTTCGCCGCCACCGCTGATTGCCACGCCCACCGGCAGGCCGGCGTCGAGGTTCGCCTCGATTGCCACCTCCAGATTCGCGAGGCCGGCCTCGGAATATGCCGCGTTCGCGTAATGGAAGGTGTTGGTCAGGACATTCGCGCTCAGGTATGCGCCGGAGCCGTCGGATTCATAATCCATGTTGCTCGCCACGCCCGCATCCACCAGCAGCGAGCCAATCGCCTGCTCCTGGACCGTGGTGGTGCTGGAGCCGGGCACCAGCGGCATATTGCTCCAGTTGTAACTGCCGCCGTTGCCATCGCCGCCGCGCAGCGCCTTTTGTTCGTTATTCCCGTTGACGGTAATCTGGAAGCTCGAGGTGCCCACGGCATCCTGCGGCCATTGGTGGAAACGCATGAGCTGGGCCAGCATGGTGGCCACGCAGCCGGCGTAATAGTTGTTCGTATTCCCCGCGCCGTAAGGGGGCGTGTAGTAATTGAAAACGGGCAGCCCGTAGGTGGTGGTCTGGTTCCATGCGCTCTTGGTCAGCGGGGCGACGCGGACATCGCTCACGCTGGAGGCCTTTGGGCCGCCGGCGGTAAGCACCGCCTCCTGCGCCGTCAGCAGCTTGGGCGCATACGCCACGTTGCGCAGCATCCGCCACTTGGCCGCCCCTTGCGTCTGGCCGCCCCGGGCCCGCGCCAGGCGCCTCTGCAAATCGCCCCGCACCATATCGTAAAGAGGATTGGCGGGCGCGGCCTGGAAGGTGTCCGTGGTCGAAAAAGCGATGATGGGTTCCACGGAATCATCCGCGGCGACGATCACATAACCCTTCGGCGCCAGATCCACGGCGTAAGCGGTCGTCTCGCCCAGCGAATCCAGGATCGGCGTCTCCGTGCCGGCCACCCGCCCGTGCTGCTCATGCATGGCCTCCGGCGAGAGGCTTGCCCAGGCGTAGGCGATATCGAGCGCATCCCGCCCGCTGATGGGCGCCGCGTGCAGCCGGCCAGTGGCGACCACCGCAAAAATCGCCAACGCCAGAGAGGCGGCGATTTTCCCGGGCCGAAGGAGGTTGAAAGGATTGGGCGGCATACGATGGCCGCTTCTCTTGCAGCCACCTACTTTTTAGCAGTGCCAATGCCTTTGCAACCTGCGGGGAATCGCTACGTAAGCCCTTGCGTAAGGGGATATTCCAGCCCCTCTACAGACTCGCCCTTGCTCTCCCCGGGAGGATCGCCAGGGATGGGAACAGGAGCAGGCCGCGTGCCGGTATTTTACCTACCCTGTTCTACGCCAAAAGCTGACCCCGGCGGGACTCCGCCGCCGCTTCGGCGCTCGCAATCGCGCGAAACGGATTCTTATTTCTTGGAAGGACTATCGAGCGCCGCTTTCACCGCCGTCTCAATTTCCTCGTACAGAGCGGCATCGTTCTTGAGCACTTCCTTAGCCGCGTCCCGTCCCTGGGCCAGTTGATTGCCCTTGTAGCTGAGCCAGGAGCCGCGCTTCTCAATGATGTTTTTCTCCAGGGCCAGGTCCAGCAACGCGCCGGTGGAGGAGATGCCCTCGTTGTACATGATGTCGAATTCCGCCTCCGTGAATGGCGGCGCCACCTTGTTCTTGACCACCTTCACCTTCGTGCGGTTGCCCGTTACCGTGCCGTCCGGCTGCTTGATGGCGCCGATGCGGCGGATATCGATGCGCACGCTGGAGTAAAACTTGAGCGCCTTGCCGCCCGGCGTGGTCTCCGGGTTGCCGAACATGACGCCGATTTTCTCGCGAATCTGGTTGGTGAAAATGCAGATCGTCCGCGCCTTGGAAATCAGGGCGGTCAGCTTCCGCAGCGCCGCGCTCATGAGCCGCGCCTGCGCGCCCACGGTGGTATCGCCGATCTCCCCCTCCAGTTCCGCCTTGGTGACGAGCGCGGCGACGGAGTCCACAACGATCACATCCAGCGCATTTGAGCGCACCAGCGTCTCGCAAATCCTCAGCGCCTCTTCGCCCGAGCTGGGCTGCGAGACGAGCAATTCGTCCACATTCACGCCCAATTTCCGCGCATAAAGCGGGTCGAGCGCATGCTCCACATCGATGAATGCCGCCAGGCCGCCCCGCTTCTGCGCCTGCGCGACGACTGTCAGCGTCAGCGTCGTCTTGCCGGAGCTTTCCGGCCCGAAAATCTCCACCACGCGCCCCCTTGGCAATCCCCCCACGCCCAGCGCCCGGTCGATGAGGATATTGCCCGTTGGAATCACCTCGACGTCCAGCGTCTGCGAATCGCCCAGCCGCATGATCGCTCCTTCGCCGAAATCCTTCGCAATCTGCTGGATGGCAAGATCCAGATTCTTGTTGCGCGCAGCGGTTAGCTTGCTGATTTCAGTGGCGGCTTCTTCGGTTTTTGCGGGCATTACGGGGAAGGGTGGAGTGGGAGGCCGCCCAACCTATCAGCCGCGCTTCGTTTGACCAGAAATTAAACGGAAGCAATCCCGGGGATTTCTCCAAAGGTGGAATTCCGAATTCCTGGAAACAAGCCGCCCGTTCCGACTTTCGTTTTCTTCTAAAAAAATCAAATCCCGCGGGCTCTGATGTGAACCCGCGGGATTTTGTACCTTCGCGCTATGAAAGCGTTAGTCGGTCACCTGGATCCGGCGGGGCTTGACCTCCTCGGCCTTGGGCAGGGTAAGGGTCAGGATGCCCTGGTCGATCTTCGCGGTGATGCGGGCCGTGTCGATGGACGGGTCAAGATCGAAAACGCGGCGGTAATCAAGCTGCCGCGATTCCCGGTAAACCGGGGTGCCGGCCTGCTCCTTATCCGCACGGCGGCCTACAATGGCCAGTTCGCCATTCTCGACCGTGACTTCGAGGCTCTCCTTGGTCACGCCGGGCATCTCCGCTTCCAGGACGTAGCCGTCCGAGGTTTCGAGGATGTTTGCCACCGGGGTGATATAGGTGACGCGCGGGGCGCCGTTGCCGGCGGCCGGACGCTGGGGTGTTTGAAGAGTATTCATGGTAATGTGGTTTTTTTATTAATGGCTTACGACCGGGCGGGGTGGGTTAGGGTGGTTTGGGTCGTTTGCCCCGCGATGTCGGCGTTGTGATTGTTTAGGAAACCTGGACTTCGATTTGTTTCGGTTTGGCTTCCTCGGCTTTCGGCAGGGAGACGGCCAGGATACCCTCCTTGTACTGCGCCTTCACGTGGTTGCCCTGCACGGGGACAGGCAGTGTGACGCTGCGGTGGAAGCGGCCAAAGAACCGCTCGCTCCGGTAGGTGTCATCTTCCTTGACCTCGCGCTCCTGTTTCCGCTCGCCGGAGATGGTGAGCGTATTCTCGTGAAGGGATATCTGGATATCCTCCTTCTTCATGCCGGGCAGCTCGACCTTTACGAAGACGTGATCCTTATCCTGGAAGACATCCAGCGGCGGGCTCCAGACGCCCAGCAGCCGATCTTCCCGGCTGCCAAGAGGCGGCGTCGTCAGATCGAACAGGCGGTTCATCTCGTCCCGCAAGGTTGAGAAGCGGTCAAAAGAACTCCAAGTCGAGAGTTCAGGTGCTTGATAGCGAATTAGACTCATAAGTTTTTCCTCCAATTGGTTCAGTTGGATGATTTTCTTATAGCTTCGACCGTACCAACGCCGACGCGTGACCCGTAGTTTAATTGCAAGCTGTTCATGATCATTAAATTAAATGAACATAAACACCCTGATTCATATCTCAAAAATAGTGCCAAATCGTCGCTTATCGAGAGACGTTTGTCACCCTGGGTATGCGACGAACTGTCGCTATTGTCCGAAGTTCATATACTGCTTCATCCCGTTCAGCACTCCCATGTAGGTCGCGACGATTTGCCACCCGGCGTACATCAGGATCAGGATGTAAAAGATTCGCGGCATCCATTCGCTCCAGCGCTCGAGCGATGTGAGCGCCTGATCCTCGCTTTCCTGCGCCAGCCGGGTTAGCTCCGCATCCACCTCGCCCGTCTGCTCCGCCACGCGCAACGCCCGCACATGCTCATCCGGCACCACGCGCTTGGCAGCCATTGCCTCGCTCAGGCGCTCGCCGTTCTTGAGCATCGGCATCGCATCCCGCGCGGCGGCGATGATGCGGGCGCTATTGCTGGTGCGCGCGGCGTTGGCGAAGGAGTCCCAGATGTTCACCTGCGCCTCCAGTTGCGCATCCATGGTGGTGAAGAAGCGGGCGAGTGCGAATTTTTCCCGGATATTCCCCACGCCGGGCACCCGGCGCAGGGCCATATCGACGCCCACGTTGGTCCGCGCGGCCTGGACGGCCGACCGGCACGCCAGCCAGCCGCCGATGATCAGCAGGTAGAAAACGCCGAGCGGCGCCGCAATCTTCCAAAGGTACGCCGCAAGGCCGCCGTTGATGAGAATGGACACGTTCAGAAAAAGCACGGTCATGTGGAACATCAACAGCGGATAAATGATCCGGCTGATCATTTGACCCTGCGCGCGCCCCAGCGCATCGAAGTACCGCGCGAGCTGGTCGCACGCCTTGTCCATCCGGCCGCTTTTTCCCGCCGCCGTGATGATGCTGATCTCCAGGTCCGTCACCCGGGAGCGCTGCAACAGCAGGGCATCGCCCAGCGGCTCGCCAAGGCGCACCCGCTCATTGAGGGCGCGGAGAAACTGCCGCATCCGCCACGGCGTATCCCGCGCCAGCAGCTCGATGGCCGCCGGAAGCGCCGTGCCCGACCGGATGAGGCGCGCGAGATTCGAGTAGAACTCCCGCTTCTCGCGGGTGGAAAGCCGGGACACGGTTTCTAAAATCATAGTTCTCTAGCCGGACCGCAAGGCGTAAACATGGGCCGAGTGCCTTCCGTCTCTTCCGCGACCTGCGATGAACGCTGGATGCGCCTTGCCCTGCGCGAGGCCCGGCGCGGCGCGGGCCGCACCAGTCCCAATCCCGCCGTCGGCGCCGTGATCGTCTCGGCGCGGGGAAAATTGCTGGCCAGCGGGTGGCATCGCGCCGCCGGCTGCCCGCATGCGGAGATCGAGGCCATCCGGCGGCTGGCCCGGCCATCGCTGGCGCGGGGGGCGACGCTTTTCGTAACGCTGGAGCCGTGCAGCACCCATGGGCGCACGCCGCCCTGCGTGGATGCGATCATCGCCGCTGGTTTTGCGCGCGTCGCCGCCGGCGCGGTCGATCCCAATCCAAGGCACGCGGGACGCGGGCTCAGGCTCCTGCGCAAAGCCGGCATTGACGCCGCCTCCGGCATCCTTGCGGAGGAGTGCGCCGCGCTCAACCGCGCCTTTAATCGATGGATCGTCACCGGGCTGCCGCTGGTCATTGCCAAGTGCGCCCTTTCGCTCGATGGCCGCATCACCCGGCGCCCGGGCGAAGGCCAGTGGCTCACCGGCGAGCGCGCCCGCGCCGATGCCCACCGCCTGCGCGCGCAGGTGGATGCGATCCTCATCGGCGCCGGCACCCTCCGCGCCGATAACCCGCGCCTGACCGTCCGCGGCGCCCGCGCCAGCCGCCAGCCATGGCGCGTGGTCCTTACGCGCGGCGGCCATCTCCCCGCGGACGCGCACCTCTTCACCGATTCGCACCGGGAGCGGACGCTGGTTTACAAAAAGCGCTCGCTGGCGTGGGTCCTTCGCGATCTTGGCCGCCGGCAGATTACCAGCGTCCTCATCGAGGGCGGCGCGGAAGTTCTCGGCCAGGCCTTTGCCCGCCGCCTCGTGGATCGCGTCCACTTTTACATCGCCCCGCTTCTTCTCGGCGGACCGCAGATCGCGATCCCGGCGCGCGCGGATCTCAAGATAGAAAACGCGGAGTACCGCCGCATCGGCAACGATCTTCTGATGACGGGCGACGTTCGCTGATTTACTTCAGAGCCGCCCAGACGCGGTGCACATCGTCGTGATCCTCGATCGCCTGGAGAAACTCGCCCGCCTCCGTGCGCTGCGCCTCGTCCAGCTCCTGGAAATTTTTGGCGACGTACCCCAGTTCGCTCGTCACCACGCTCCAGCCATTGGCCGCCAGCCATTGCGAGACGGCGTGCAGGTCCGTGCGCTCCGTGATGAACCGCGCGCCCGTGGTCCCCTCCGGGATATCGTCGTTCTCCGCGTGCGTCAGCGGCTCCACATTTTGCGCGCCGGCCTCGATCGCCGCCGCCTCGATGTCTTCATTCGCTCCGGCGTGATGCGCTTCCACCAGCCCCACGTGATCGAAGAGAAATTTGTTGCTGCCGGGCGCGCCGAGCTGGCCCGTTTTTTTGAAAAAGCCGCGGATTTCCGGCGCGGTCCGGTTGTTATTGTCCGTCAGCACCTCGATGATGATCGGCACCTTGTGCGGCGCATAGCCCTCGAAGACCACGTGATCCATCACCAGCTTCTCATCGCCGATCCCCGCGCCCTTCTTGATCGCCCGCTCGATGACGTCGCGGCTCACGCTGGCCTTGCGCGCTTTCTCAACCGCGGCAAACAACCGGGGGTTGCCCGCCGGGTCTGAACCGCCGAGCTTGGCGGCGACCATCATTTCCTTGACCAGTTTTCCGACGACCTGGCCCTTTTTGAGGGAGGCGACTTCTCGTTTAGCGTGGAGCCATTGGCGACCCATAGGACTTCATTGATTAGATGCGCGCAGCCTCCGGCGCAAGCGATTAGCCAGCGCCGCGCGCCTTCGGGCTCGTGATATGCGGCTCCCGGAGGTAAATGGGCTCCAGTGCACCCCGGCCCGTGATGCTGCGGCCGGCGACAGCCAGGCGCGCAAGACGATCCACGCATGGAAACCGGATTTCCACGCCGGGCAGGCCAAGCTCCTCGGAGGAATAGGCCGGCAGCGTACCGAGCCGCGCTTCGATCTCCTCCCGCGTCCGCAACATCGGACCGGCAAGAATTTCTCCATCCCGGACATGGGTAAAGGCATACGCCCCGCGGCGGGCATCGCCGAGCGCAAGATATTCGCCATCGTCCAGGGCGACAACGGAGGGCAGCCCGATCAGCTCCGCGCCCGTCGCCACAGACAATCCAATTGCCGCCGCAATCGCAATGCGCACCCCGGCATAGGAACCGGGCCCCAGGCCCACGGCGATACAGTCGGGATGCAAGTCCGGCGCCAGCGCCCGCTCCACCACCGCGAATAATTCCGACGAATGGCTGCGGTCCGCGGTAAAGCTGTGGCTGAAGACCATCTCCTCCCCGCGAAACAGGGCTACCCCGCCGCGCGGCGTCGAGGTCTCGAGCGTCATCGTGATCATGCGATTTCACGCTCCTCTCCCTCGCCGATCCTGAACCGTAACCAGCGCGCCGCGGCCGGGATCAACTCCGGAAATTTGTCCGCCCACTCGATGACCAGCACGCCGCGTCCGTCCAGGTAATCGTCAATGCCAATCGCCACCAGCTCCTCCGGACGCTCCAGGCGGTAGCAATCGATGTGATAAAGGGAAAGCCGCCCGCCCCCGTACTCGTGGATGAGCGCAAACGTGGGGCTCGTGACCACGGCGTCCGAACCGAGCCCCGCCGCGAGCCCCTTGACCCAATGCGTTTTTCCCGCCCCCAGATCGCCCACCAGCGCCAGCACCTCGCCCCCGCGCAATGCCGCCGCCGCCGCGCATCCGGCGTGGAACGTCTCCTCCGGGCTACGCGAAATGATCGTACCCATTGTGACGCGTCTTTTTTCCGGCGCCCGCTTCGGTCAATTCGCCGATTTCCGTCAGCGGCAGCGCGGGAAATTTGCGCGGCCAGAGAATTTCCAGCCGGGCCGCCTCGCGCGCCGGCAGAGCGAGCAGCATCTCGTAATCCTCGCCGTCGGACATTGCCTGTTTCACGGTGCAGCGGGGATTCAGCGGCAGCTTTGCCTCATCGATCCGGTAGCCGCATCCGCTCGCGCCCGCCAGCCGCGGCAGGTCCGCGCCCAGGCCGTCGCTCAGGTCCATCATCGCATGTACCTGAAAGCGCAGCGCCAGCCAGCGCGCCTCCTGCACGCGCGGCTCAAAGGCAAGATGCCGCCCGCGCAGCGAGCCGCCCAGCCGGCCCGTTACGTAAATTTTGTCTCCCGGCTTGCCGCCGCTGCGGAACACGCAGATGCGCCGCTCCACCTTCCCCGTCAGCATTACGGAGATGAACGCCGGCCCCGGCGAGCGCGATGTCTCCCCGCCCACGATTGCCACGCCGTACCGCTCCGCGCATTTCCGCAATCCGTCGTAAATCGCCCTGGCCCGTTTCAATTCCACCTTGGGCGATATCGCCATCGTCACCAGCGCGTGCTGCGGACACCCGCCCATCGCCGCGATATCGGAAATCGTGCGCGCCATTGCTTTCCACCCGATCTTCCGCCCATCCTCGCGCGGGAGAAAATGGATGCCCTCGACCACGCAATCCGTTTTCAGTAGCTGCCAGTTTTTCGCGCGGGCGGAGCCGATCACAGCGCAGTCATCGCCCGGCCCGCGCACCACATCGGGGCCGCCAGGCAGATCGCGCAGCAGCGCCGCCACCAGCTTATCCTCACCGATGCCCCGCAGCTTCATGGCGCGCCCGGATGCCGCGTGGTCCACAGCACCAGGAAGAGATTCCAGCAATTAAAGAGCGCGTGCATGAAGATATTGACCAGCAGCGAGCCGCTGGCCTCGTACGCCAGCGTCAGGCAGAGCGCCAGCACGAAGAGGGCCGGAAACGCCGAGGCGCTGAGGTGCATCCCCGCAAAGAGCGCCGCGCTCAATACCGCCGCCGCCAGCGGCCCC
>DATAXI010000278.1:0-7706 GCA_036266845.1 Chthoniobacteraceae bacterium
TAATTGATGATCGCCGTGCCCCAGGCGACCGGCACATTGATTCCCCAGACGCCCACCCCCTTGTAAAACAGCCAATAAAGCGAAGCCGCCAGAACGGAGAGCAGGCCGAGCGAAATGAGGAACCCGATCCACCATCCCCAACTGCGCGGCCGCTTGAGCACAATTCCCGTGATATGACGGGTGACACTAAGATAAGTCTCTTCCGCGGAAATGACCGGAGGCTCGTTCATGCGCTCTCCTTCGTTGAAAAGGGATTGCGAATGCGTGCGAGGTAAGTGGTGCGCGGCCGTGTATTCAATTCGGTCAGGAGCCCGTAGTTCACCGGTTCCTTCTTCCGCCTGGATACCCGGCTGCCCGGGTCGAGGAGATTCCCGAAGACAATCGCCTCGGCGGGGCATGCCTGCTGGCATGCGGTCTGTATCTCGCCATCGCGGATTCTTCGATTATCCAGCTCCGCGGCAATGCGGCTCAAGTTGATGCGCTGGACGCAGTAAGTGCACTTTTCCATCACGCCGCGCCTCCGGACGGTAACGTTCGGATTCTCCCCCTGCGCTTCCGCCGAGTCAGGCGGCGGAGAGTACTCGAGAAAGTTGAATCTGCGTACTTTGTACGGACAGTTATTCGAACAGTACCGGGTCCCGACACAGCGATTGTAGATCATCGTGTTGAGCCCCTCGTCATTATGCACGGTGGCTGCGACGGGGCACACCACCTCGCATGGCGCATTCTCGCAGTGCATGCACAGGACGGGCTGGTTGAGCATTGCCGGATTCTCTGGAGCCCCCTCGAAATAGCGGTCGATTCGTATCCAGTGCATTTCGCGACCCGCCGCGACTTGCTCCTTTCCCACATACGGGATATTGTTTTCCGCCTGGCAGGCGATCACGCACGCGGCACAGCCGGTGCACGTGCTCAGATCGACCGTCAGTCCCCACGCATAAGTGGCATGGTGATGGAGCGGTGGCGCCGCGGGCAGCAAGCTGGGAGGGTGAGGCAGTTTCGGCGCGGCAAATTCAGGATTCGCGCGGAACTCATCCACGCCGGCGACTCGAACGATGTCCCGTCCCTCCATGGAAAAGTGATGCTGCGTCGTCGCCAATTCGTATGTGCCCTCCGCTTTTCTGATCTCGAGCCCCGCCAGGCACCACGGGCTATGCGCATCCTGCAATGGATAAGCGCTGAAACCGCGGTTCGACCCCACTTTACCGGCAACAGTGCGGCCATAACCCAGGTGGACCGTGACACACCGGTCCGCCTGTCCCGGCAAAACCATTACCGGAGCCCTGACGGAGCGGCCTCCGGCGTGGAGATCGATCATATCTCCGGTCCCGAGCCCATGCCTGCGGGCCATTGCAGGGCTTAAAATCGCGGCATTATCCCAGGTCAGCTTCGTCATCGGCTTCGGCATCTCTTGCAACCAGCCATTGTCCGCCCACCGGCCATCGCCGACAGCCGGGTCCGGACGAATCAAGAGATAATCCGCTCCCGGTGTCAGCGCGGGCGGCGGAATCGCCGGTGCGCCAGAAGGCGCCGGCGTGGCAACTGCATCACCCGCCGCCCGGGCGCCTGGCGCTGCCGCGGGTGGTGCGCCCGCAACGATGCCGTCATGAACGGATTGGTCCCAAAAAGTCCCAAAATCGCCCTTTCCGGATGCGCCCCACGTTGCGCGGACGATATCATAACCCGACGGGCGGAATGTGCCCGTCAGCAGCGAGAGAACCTCGTGGATCGACTTCCCGGCATAGAGTGGATCGATAACCGGCTGGATGATCGTGGGCGTACCGCCGCTTGCCAGGATGTCACTCCATTCCTCCAAAAAATGCGTCTGCGGCAAATGCCAGCGGCACTGCCGGGAAGTCTCGTCATAATAATGGCCGAGATGGACGGTAAAGGTAGCCTTCCGCAGATGATCGGCGAAACCGAGAGCCGCCGGGGAATTATAGGCCGGGTTTCCACCCAGGATGAATAAGTTTTGCACATGGCCGCCAGCGAGATCGCCGCAGAGCGTGGCGAGTTCATCCTCGGGAAGGGATTGGGAATTCTTGCCCGCGCCCATCGATTCGGCAAGGGAGCGGATTTGATCCGGTTCCGTTTCCCCCGCGATGACGATGGAATTGGCCCGGTGCGCGGCCAGATCAGCCGCCAGGTTCCGGGCAAAAGTTTGCTCAGCGGGGTCCAGGACCTCATCCCCGCGGCCATTAGCCCATCGCAGGACCGCGGCGATCCGATCCGGCGGAGCCGCCAGCCGGTGATCCGCCATCGAGCCCGTGATGGTGGGAGTGGACTCCAGCACATACAGGCGGTTCGGGTTTACCCGCCCGTTCTCCACTCTCCGCCTCTTTGCGAACTGCCGGGTAAATCGCAAACTCCCCGGTTGATCCGCAAAGATGTCGCACCCAATCGAGACAATCAAATCCGCCTTTCCAAAATCGGCGCCGGCCGGCGGTAGCTTTGGGATCGGCGAGCCCCCACCGCCCCAATACCACCGCGCCTTTGGAAACTTTGCCAGCCAGGCCGCCCTTTGCCGCTGAAGCGTGGGAGAGGTCGATGCCTCCGTCAAAATCGCCATCCCTTCTCCGTCCGCGGCAGACATCTTTGCCATCACCGCAAGCAACTCGGATTCAAACTGGCCCCAATCCGAGATACCGCCTTGAAACATCGGCGTCTGCGAACGGTCCGGATTCCACAATTCGAGCACGGCCGCCTGCATGACGGCGTCCGTAGCGCCCAGGCTGTCCGGATGGGCGGGATTCCCTTCGATCTTCACCGGACGCCCCATCTGGGTTTCAACGATGATTCCGCGTCCGTAGCCGCGCAGAGGCATCGCGGTGGCGTAATACAACGGCCTCCCCGGCACGATCTCCTCCGGCTGCGCGACATAGGGAACGATCTTCTCGCGCGAGCGCAGGCTGCATCCCGCAAATCCCGCCAGCGCCAGGGATGCGCCCATCAATGACAGAAACCGCCGCCGCCCCAGCCCGTCTCTCTCCGCGTCCAGCCAGTCCGATGCATTTTCCGGAAATTCACGCTCCAGCCATTGGCGGAACTCCGGCGTATCGCTCAGTTCATCGAGACTGCGCCAGTGCCGCAGCCCGCCGGCGGCATTGGCTCCAGAGTATCTATGGGGCGGCTTCATCGGGTTTTTTGACAGGCGGCCGGCTTCAGCGGTGGCACACGGAGCAATTGGTAAGGTGTTCGGAGTCCAGGTGATGTTTCAGCGCCAGCGCGGCCCCGGTTTCCCCCTGCTTTGGCCCTGGCTCCCAACTCACGCTGTAGATTTCAGAGTCCGGACGCTGTGTCCTTGCCGGATCGCGATGGCATTGGAGGCACCATTCCATGAAGAGCGTCTGCGTCTTCATCATGAGCGGCATCTCGTTCACCGCGCCGTGGCAGGTCGTGCACCCCACGCCTTTGTTCACATGGATCGAGTGATTGAAATAAACATAGTCCGGGAGATTGTGGACGCGGTTCCACGCAATGGGCCGTCCGGCGGCGGCGCTCTCGCGCACCGGCTCAAGCAAGGGGCTGTCCGTAAAAAGCTGGGAGTGGCACGACATGCAGATTTGCGTCGATGGCACGCCCGCGAACGACGATTTCTCGGCCGACGTATGGCAATAGCGGCAATCGATCTTCAGATCGCCCACGTGATGCCGGTGGCTGAACATTACCGGCTGGCCGATTGGCATGCGGACCTCGGTAATGTCCGGAGAGCGGCAGAGCCGATACCACGTGTAACCGCCCACCAGCGCCCCGAAGGGGATTGCGAGAAGGAACGCCCGGTAGAACAGATTCGCGCGAGGCAGGAAAACCTGCGGCAGTCTGGTGGAAATCGCGTCCCGTTGGACTCCTTTCGGAGTTCCGGCTGATTCCTCAGCCATGACGCTCTCCCCTCTTCCATCGGTAATCGCGCGGCTCAACGGCGGCAGCGCCCGCGCGGATTTCGGCGCTCAATGCCCGGCATGGAGAAATACCCGGGAAGCCTGGTGTTCGGTTTGACATATCCCGATTTTTTATCGCCAGTCCCGGCGCATCCGCAGCGAGGCGGCGCGCGCCTCCGGGATAACCGCCGGAAGGGTTAGTAATGTCGCGAACGCGGCAACAAGGCTGTAAAGGCTGAATCGATGAAAGCGGACCCACGACTTGCGCGTGAGCGATGCCGCCTGAAGCAGGTCCGCGCCTGCCTTCGCGGCGAGCGCGAGCGGGAGCCACGGTTGTTCTTCGGCGCGGCGCGCACCCCCCATCGCGATCAAACCGAGCGTCGCGGCATAGCTGCCCAGTCCGAGCACTGCATCCGGTGTTTCGAGAATGCCATACGCATCGGGAGAGCCATGCACCTTTGCCGCGTCCAGGAATGGGAGCCCCGGCTCAGGCAGCCGCTTGAATACCCCCAATTGGTACAGGGCCACGATGCCCAGAGCCGCCATGCTGGCAGCGGCCAGGGAGGCGGCTATCCGGCGGTTGGAAAGGTAACCGCCGCAGCCATTCCGCAGCTCATCGCTCAGGATGGGGGCACTTGGCATCATTCCCTCTCCCTGGCGGTGAAGAGCCCGCTCGCCGCGATAAGGATGGCCGCCGCCAAACCGCCGAGGAGGCACTGGACATGGAGGTCCGTCCAGAGCTGAAGACTCCATTTTGAAGAGCGATTATCAAAACGCCCGTGCGCCCCGTGGTCCCCGGCTACGGGTTCGTACAGGTTGAATGGCCGGTCGTGATGATCCTTCTCGCCCGTCTGCTGGCCCTTCACGCCATTGCGGCCAAGGTAGAGATCGCCCAGCCGCGGCAGCAGCTTGTTACCGATAATTGCAATGACAGTCGAGAGGCCCACGTAGATTTCCTTCCGCTGATGCTTTGAGGCATAAACGATTGCTTCCGCCGCCACTTCCGGCTGGTAAATGGGGGGCACGGGTTGCGCCCTTTCAGGAAGGTTGCTCTTGCACCAGTCAAACTGCGGCGTGTTGAGCGCGGGCATTTGGACCATCGTGGCGATGATGCTGCTTCGCTGATTGATCAACTCCGCGCGCAATGAATCCATGAACCCTTGAATGGCATGTTTGCTTGCGCAATAGGCCGCCTGTAGCGGTATTCCCCGGTAGGCGAGCGCGCTGCCCACTTGCACAATGTGCCCGCGGTTGCGCGGCAGCATCCGTTTCAGAGCGGCCAGTGTGCCGTAAACATATCCGAGGTAGCAAACCTCGGTCACACGCTTGAACTCCGCGGGAGTCATATCCTTGATAAACGAAAAGACGCTCGTCATCGCGACGTTGACCCATACGTCGATCGGTCCCAGTTCAGTCTCAACCCGTTCCGCCGCGGCCTCCATCGCCTCCGCGTCCGCGACGTCGCATTGGATGATGATGGCTTTCCCGCCCAGCGATTCCACATCGCGTTTGGCCCCCTCCAATCCGTCGCGGCCGCGTGCGATCAAGCCGATGTGCGCCCCTTCCGTCTCCGCAAACATTCGCGCCGCGGCCCGCCCGACGCCCGCCGCCGCCCCGGTGATGACAATAACTCGTGGTTTGGTAGTTCGGTTCATTTGGTATCCTTGCTATCTTCGCGCGCCAGTGCCGCACGGGTTTGGTTCAATTGAGTCACGGCGCGCACATATTCCACCTGCGCAAAGAGAAGAGGCGTGTTCCCCAGGAATATCCCTCGCTCCGCATCGATCTCCTCGGCAAACATTCCCAGCCTGCCCGCGATCTTCTCGCATTTCGTCAGGATCGATTCCGCCTCGTCGCACCGGCCCATTTTTGCGAGCGCGTGCGCGTGCCAGAAGACACAGGGCAGGAACGCGCCTTCGAATTTTCCGAGCGGCAACTGTTCCCCCTCCAGTGTATCCGCCGGCACAAAGCGATGGATCAAGCCGTCGATCACCAGCTCGCGTTCCATCGCCTTGAGCGTCCCAATGACGCGCGGATGGTCCGCCGGCAGGAAATCCATCAACGGGATAAGCAGCGAAGCGGCGTCGAGCGCATCAGAGCCGTAACGCTGCCGGAAGGATTGTTTCTTCTCCGACCATCCATGCTCCATCACATCCTCATGAATCCTGGCGGCGGTTTCGCTCCACATCCCGGTTTCTCCGGCGTGCCCGGTCTTCGCTGCGATTTGAACAGCCTTCACCAGGATTACCCAGCACATCACCCGGCTGGCCGTGTAGTGCGCCTCGTGCGCCAATTCCCAAATGCCGCTGTCTTTGGCCTGCCAGTTCTTGCAGGAGAAATCCGCCGCGCGTTTCAACAGTTCCCAAAACTCCTCGCGCCAGCGCCCGCCGTTATCCAGATAGATGCCTACGCAATCGGCAAGAAATCCCATCGACCCGAGCTGCAACTGCTTCGCCGCCCGATTCCCGCATCTTACCGGCAGGCTCCCCTCGTAGCCCATGGGGCCTTGGATATCCTTCTCGTCCAGCACCGGACTGCTGTCGAGCCCGTAACAGACTTGCAGGGGCGCCACTGTCGAGGAGTGGAGATGGCAGAGCCATTCCAGGTAATGTTCAACCTCGCCCGCTTTCCCCATCCGCGCCAGCAACGCCAGCGAGAGCGATGCGTCACGGACCCACGCATACCGGTAATCATAATTTCGGTCGCCCCCAATCCGTTCCGGCAGGGAAGTGGTGAGCGCCGCCACGGCGCAATCATGCTTCGCGTGGCTGAGCAATTGCACCGTCAAGGCGGATCGCCGCAAGGCGGGGGCTCGCTCGCCGCCGGCTTCCACTTTCAGGTTGGAACTCCAGCGCCGCCAATACTGATGGGCTTTCTCGAATGTCCGCGCCGCGCGCTCCCTCGACCATTCGGCATCGCCGATGTCCCAGCCAATGATCACCCAGTGTTCATCTCCGGCGTTCAGCGTCACCTCCGCAAAGGCGCGGTCATGGATCACCGCCACCGGAAAGGACGCCCATAGAGTCAGGACGCCGCTGCGGAAAGAGAAGACAGCGCCTTGCACGGCCGGTAATACAGGCTCCGGTAGCTCCGCGAAGTTTTCCCGGGGATGGACTTCAAAGTGGAAGGTCCGGCTGTCGCGGCTCGTAAGGCGCCGGATGATCACCCGGCGCCGGTCCTCGTGGATTTCGCGCTCTTCCATGGGCCAGCCCATCACATCCGCCACTTCCGCTCCGCTCTCCCATCGCGTCGATAGCGCCGCAGTGTCCCCGAGGTAGGACTGCTCGCCAAATCCGGCGTCGCCCGGGCTCAAACGGCAGCATCCGCCTCGCTTCGGGTCCAGGAGGGAGCCGAAGATCGGAGTTCCATCAAAGTCTGGCGCGCAGAACCAGTCAATCGACCCGTCCGCCGCGATCAGCGCTCCGGTGCGGCGGTCGCCAATCACTCCGTGCGCGGCGATCGGGGGGAATCTGGGGGAGCACTGCGCGCGATGGTTCATTATTCTGCGCCGGGGAATGCAATCGTGGTCATCAACCCATTTTGATCCTGGCGTGAATCGAGACGCGTATGCTGGATCACCACAGGCACGTCCGACTCGAAAACGCTGGCGTAACTGGTGCCGCGGGGGATCGGCTCCGGGTCCGTCAGGTTATTGAACCGAAAATGATGGGTGCGGCGCGCCTTTACCGTGATCTGGTAAGGGCCGGCGGGCTCCTTGTCCGCGTAGTAGATCGTTAAGACGATATGGGCATCCTCATCCCCGCTGTTCAGGATGCAAAATGCTTCGTGGCTCGTGAATTCCGGCTCGGGACCATTGCTCCACCCCGG
>DATAXI010000010.1:0-3918 GCA_036266845.1 Chthoniobacteraceae bacterium
AACTGCTGGCGCCGCTCGCCGGGTACGCGGCGCATTCAGGCGCCATGCAAATCCGGAGGTTCGTGGGAGCCAGCGCAGTCGGCACTGGGTTTGCGGTATTAATAGCGTGCGGATTGTAAACAATGGGGAACGCGATCGAAACCACCTGTCCCGACGACGAGAGCGCCACCTGCGGGATCACATTATTAGAGGTCAGCGTCGCCGGCGGCGCAGCCTGTGCTGGCGAGACCAGCACATTCATATAGGTCAGGCCCATCAGATAAGGGAGATCATTGGCACCCCAAAATGTGTAAACCACCGGCGGGCTGGCCGCCGGATTTGCATCAAACGTGATGGCCGTTGGATAACTGTCCGGCTTGAACTGGTCGATGATATTGGCGCCAAGAGCGATGATATAGTTATCGACGCGGACATCGCGCGCCTCTTCAGGTGGGTTGATGGTATCATAGACACCGCCCACGTAATTGGCCTCGCCACCCACGCAATAAGCCGCCTTTAACAGCTCGAAGAAATCGGGCTCCCGGTTATGCGAGGCCACCGCGCTGAGCGTTTGAATGGTGTTGGGCTGGTTGTCGTGTCCCGTATAAGTCCAATAACCTCCCAGGCCGCCAGTCCCCGGTCCCGGAGTCCAACTCAACCCAAAGTAATTCGAGATATTGGCAGTTCCCCCTTCAGCGAGCAATTGCGGCGTTAGCCCGTCGGTAAGATACTGCTGGATTTCCTTGTCCCCCGTCGAGAGCGTCTGGCTCGGCCCCTTGTAAGTGAGCCACGCGAGACGGTTCAAGGCAAAGCGCCGCTTGACCAGGGGTTCCCCAACCACGGCGGTCGTACCATCATTGCGGGTAAAGGGGGCGCCCACGCGAATCGTCCGAAAGGCCGGATTAATCAGGTTATCAAGGCCTCCGCCGGTATTGCCTCCCAGATAACCGTTCGTCGAATCATACCCGCCGGTCCCCTGGACAACGGGACGGCTTGGGACCGGAAAATACGACGGCTGGTCCAGCGAACGGCTGAACGTCCCAAGATACTGGAGCACTCCCAGTGAAGCGCCCGATAAACCGAGACCGCTCTCCATGAATTTGATCAGCTCCTGCCGGCTGCTGAAAAAGCGATCCGTCTGGCCATTGGCGATTGTCCCGGAGGTGGCCAGGAATCCGTTCGTATTGGAAAGCACCACGTTATTGAAATAATTAGTTCCGGGGACGCTGCCGGGGCTGAGGTAAGATTGCCCCGGGAAGCCGGCGGTTACCGCGTTGCGCCACGCGACCAGTTCATTGATCTGAGGCTGGCTCAGGCCGATCTGGGTCAGGTCCGCCAGAGCCGTTGCGCTCTTATAGGATGCATCATAGTCCGCCATGGTGCCGGAGGTGGCGGGGGAATCGGGATAGCCGGCAACGTTCGCATCCAGTAATCCTCCCTCGTTGTAAATGGCGTACGCATAACGTCCAATCACCATGGATGCGCCGGTTGCCGAAACCGTCAAACTGCCAGTCACGGTGGCCGGGACGGGATTCGATCCGTCCCGCGCTACGAGAATCCAGTCCGGCGGATTGAACGTAGTCGATGAGACGACCGGGGTGGCATCGGTGGCATTGGCAAGGGGCAGCAGGTAATGCGCATTCCAGCGCGCCGGCGAGATAAAGCGGCCGTTGAGGGATGGCGTCGTAGAGGAAACAGCCACGACATTGCTTCCACCGGCCGGAATGGTAGCTTGGGCGCCGGAATAGAATAGTGTATTGCGCCGGCTCAGTTTCAAAAGATTCGGCGCCAGAGTTGGGAATGCGCTGGTGGTGCCGGAGATTTGCGGAGCCGCGGCCCCGGGGAGCGGCGTATAAAGAGTGCCGGCGATGGCGGTTGAAGAGCCGACAGTATAAGTCGTACCGGAAGAACCGAGGACGATCTCCTGTTCCAGATTTCCAATGATGGCATCGGCGGCTCCATGGGCGAAGGAATCCACGTTTGCATGATAGACGCTGCTATTGGATATCTGCCGGTCAACAATCGCCCGGGAGAAGAACGCAACCACGAGGCCGGTCAAAAGGACGACAAACGCCAGGACAATGATGAGCGCCACGCCTTTGCGCCCACCCGCATTGTCTGGGACTGCACTAGACCGTCGCATAATCAATTCGGTTGAAGGTAAAATACGCGCTCATAAACATGAACCTGGGCAAAGGCGGCGCGCGGCATGCCGGCGCTTCCGGCAGTGGCCGCCGTGTTCAAGAAGTTCTGCCATGCAGTGGCGGGCGGCACATCCTGCGGCTGGGGCGATGTTTGAAATGGGTGGATGTTCCCGACGCCGGGATCTCCGTCCAGCGAATCCTGGAGCTTCGAATCCAAGGTCACAAGATCGCTGCCGGCGTTCGCGCCCAGCATCTGCTGGCTCGCGTGATCCAGCATGGCGATAGTCACCACGATGCCGGCAAGGTCCGGAGGCAGTCCGTTGACATTGCCTGCCAGGTCTCCCTGCGAACCGCCGCTGAAATAATTCATGGAAATATAAGGCGCCGGGACCGATGACGATATGGCCGTTGGGGAAGTGGAGTAACCGCCCGATCCATTGATGGTAACGGTGGTTCCCGACAAGGCGAAGGTGCCACTCTTGATAAGGAAAGTCAGTTCCATGCGGAATACTTGATCACTTACCACCTGGTAGGCGGAGTAATCACTCTCGGTGTTATAGGGCGGAGTGCCAATGAGGCTCGACCAATTCTGCGCAAGCGTCTCTCCGGCGGCGGCAGGCGTGGTCAAAAACACCATGCCGCCCGGATTGCCCGTGGCCGCATTCGGCTCGCCTCCCCAGGTGAGGCGCTGCCCAAGACGCTCGAGCACAGGCACGTTTGGATGATAAATGTTCGAGGTCGATATCCGGTACCCGGTAAGCGCAACGCCGCTGGCACTTCCGCTGGCGCCGAGAGCGGCGCTGCCGGACAGGTAAGCGGGAGCCTCCGAGTAGAAAAACATCGCATCGTTACCGCCGTTCGCCGCCGGGCCTCCCTTGTAGAAGATATAATTGACGTCCGGCCGTTTCACCATCCCCTCGATATCCGCCCCGATGCGGTCCAGCACCAAACGCGCGGTTTCGTCCGTATCCATGCGCTTGGCGCTGAGGTTAACGCTGGCCGTCGCGCCACTGAACAACTGAAAAATCAGCGCCAGGAGGATCACCAACACCGCCACCGATACCAGCATCTCCACCAGCGTAAATGCGGCCCCCAGATCTCGGGCTCGGATTCGCATCAGTTCCGATTCAAAGCAACCACGGTCTCATACGAGCCCGTAAAGTTGGCAGCGAGCGCCGGCCACGTGATCAGGACGCGCGCCATGGTGGCATTTCTGGTATTGGCCGCCGGAGGAGTCACCCAAACCGTGGCCCGGTATAGCCACGGAGCGGAGCCGCCCGCGCTTGCGGCAGTCTGTCCAGCAAGACCCGACGTGGTTCCATCGCCGGCAAAATACACCGTTTGCCCCGTTTGCGTGTTAGACCCGGAAAGCGAGAACTGGAACCGCGGACTCGACGCCGACGTATCGGGAGTTGCGTAAAGATCACTGAGCACCGTTGTGGCTACATTGACCGCCGCGGTCTGGTTGGCGGCGTTTTGATTGCTCGTCAAACCTACCGGCAAGAGGCCGAAAATGGTGGTCAGACAAAACCCGGCAACCCCGAGCGCCAGGACCACCTCCACAAGGGTAAAGCCGGCAATTCGATGGCGATGCGTGGTCTTCATGGGCGGTAGATATGGGTGACGCCGGTAATGCCATCGATCTGAATCGCTGCCAACTGGCCGAAGTTTTGATTCGTGGGCACCGGCGGCGCCACATTTCCGTGGATGGGTTGCAGGCCGATTTCGATTTCGGGAGGAATGGAATTGAAGTCCGACGCGCTGGCAATGACGCGCACGGAACCTTGCGGGTCGA
>DATAXI010000043.1:0-12585 GCA_036266845.1 Chthoniobacteraceae bacterium
TACGACCGCGGAAATCGATCTCATCCAGAAGCCCGCCACCGCCTCCGGCACGGCCTCTGTCGTATTTGTCATCGGCGATCCGCAGTCCGCCAACACGCTTTCCGAGCTGCACAGCACCAATCCCAAGCATCTGGGCGGCTACGAGGTTATCAATGAGTACGCAATTTTTCTGCCTACCGCGTTTGCGTCCGGCACGAATGATCTGTCCAACCCGGCCGACACCAGCCTTTACCTGACGCTCGGCCACAGCAAGACCGATTCGAATGAATTCGCGGACCTTCTTTCCGTGCAATTCTCCGGCGGCGCCAATGAGGGTGAAGATGATGCCTATATCATCGAAGGCAACGCATCGACCACCTCCAAGGCCTATAACTACTAGACCCGAATTACTTTTCTCTCGCAAAAAGGCTTCCCTTGAACGGGGAAGCCTTTTTGTTTATTACCCGCTGTCGCGCGCGGCACGTTTATCGAGTCAGGCTCAGGTTAACGCCGAAGAGTTTCCAGCGCGGAAGCTCGTAAGCATACTCAAGCTGGAAATTGACCCGGAATTGTGATAAGTCGAGGTGCCCCTCCAGGTAAAGCAGGCCCTGGTCGTTAATGATCGGCGGCTTATCGAATACCACAGGCGCGGAGGCGACTCCGGATAAGACGACCTTCTTATCGATGAACGCCTGGAAGTGATTTTTCAGCATGTTCTCTGTCACGCCGGCGGCCGCCTCGCCCGTATTGCGCTCGCCGTTCTTCCATTGCTGGGAAACCGATTTGTAAAAGTCGCGAAAATCGCCGGTTGTGATGGCGGTATTGAACTTCGTCATCGTGTCATGGACCAGCGCATCCAGTTCCGCCGGTGTGGGCATGGGCTGGTGATAAACGTCGTTGAACCCGGAGCCCTTGCCCACGAGCGAGAAGCGATCCTCGGTTTCCCCGGTGCCAGGGGTTGTATTCGTCTCCAGGGAGAAGAGTTTCCACGCGTCTCCCTCCTTAGTCAGCGTAACAGTGGCGGGTATGGCCGTGCCGGACGGACTGACGATTTTTCCCTGCAAGCGGGCGTCATTCTCATGGATCTCTTTCGTAGCCCACGCCGGCGGCTGCGCACCCACCAGGCCCAGCTCCTGCGCGTTGGATGAGAATGCCTCGTACGTCTGCGCCGCCTGGAAACCGAACGCCGTGCTATCGTAAGCCGCATGCGCATTCCCCTTTGCAACCTGGGCAAAAAACGTGTCCGCCGCCGTCTCGGGATCGCGCGCCCCGGGCGGCGTGTGATGACACCCGGCCAGCGCGGGAAGCAGCAGCAGGCAGGCAAGGACTCGGCGGAGGGAGGTGAAGGGCATTGCCCGGAAACGTTAGGGGCAAACGGCGGCGCGCTGCAAGGTTTCAGGAGGAAAGGCCTGGGAGCCTCCCGCGCGAGCGGTGAGCTCGGTTCCTTGGAATCCGGGTCATCCCGCCTTTCGCTCCAGGCCTTTCAATGGCCGTGCGGTTATCCCTGCGCACTGAGCTCCAGCATGCGGCGGATCGGTTTTTCGGCGCGGGCGCGGATATCCTCGGGCAGCACGATCTCGGGCTCCAGGTTCAGCAGGCAATCATGGAGTTTCTCGAGCGTGTTCATCTTCATAAAACGGCAATCGGCGCAGGCGCAGGCCTCCGTGGGGCCGGGGATGAAGAGCTTGCCCGGGCACTCCCGGCGGAGCCGGTGGAGCATGCCGGATTCCGTGACGATGATGAACGCGCGCGCGGGCGAATTTTTGCAATAACTGATCATCCGTTCCGTCGAGCACACCTCATCCGCCAGCAGGCGCACGGCGTAGGTGCACTCCGGGTGGGCTACCACCTTCGCTTCCGGATGCTGCCCTTTGATGCGCTCGATGGCCAGGCGGGTAAACTCGACATGGACGTAGCACGCGCCTTTCCAGAGGTCCATCTTGCGGCCGGTCTGTTCCATCACCCAGCCGCCCAGGTTTTGGTCCGGGACAAAGAGAATGTTGCGATCCGCCGGCGCGGCCTGGACGATCCGGACCGCGTTGCCGCTGGTGCAGATGACATCCGAGAGCGCCTTCACGCCCGCCGAGCAATTGATGTAAGCGATGACGTAGTAATTCTTCTCCGCATGCTCCTTGAGGTGGGCCTCCAGCCGGTCCGCGGGGCAGGACTCGGAGAGGGAGCAGCCGGCATCCAGGTCCGGCAGGACCACGCGCTTGCCGGGGTTCACAATCTTTGCCGTCTCCGCCATGAAATGGACGCCGCAAAAGGCGATCACGTCCGCATCCGTCTCCGCGGCTTTGTAGGAGAGCCCCAGGGAATCGCCGACAAAATCGGCCAGCTCCTGGATTTCCTTCTCCTGGTAATTGTGCGCGAGGATCACGGCGTTGCGCTCCCGCTTCAGCTCCTGGATTTCTTCTACAAGATCGACTCCGGCGATGGGCATAAAATGGCTTTCGCCAAAAAAATCGCACGGAACGGCGTTTTTGTCACTGGCTATGAAAGCCGGTGCTCCCGCCATGCCGGCGCGGAGAAGGGGCTTAACCTGGACGCGCAGGGTGAGACAACAGCCGGCGCGTCCAGGTTCCCTAATGCCCTGAAAGTTCGTTCGCAGCCCCCGGGGATTATCTGGCACACCGACGCCAGGAAGCGCCGGTGTCAAATGGAAGGCGAACGGGTAACGGGTGGATTAATTTTTCAAACCCGCAAGCACACTTACGCGCGCCGGCGGCGGCGCAAATGCTGGAAGGTCACCAGCGTTCCAAACGCGGCAAACGCCAGGCCCCAAGTGCCAGGCTCAGGCACCGCGGCCACCGGAGCGAAGGAGACGCCCTTGAAGTTGTAATCCGCACTGGCGCCATCCACGCCGGGAGAAGCTTCCAGCTCGTCCACGGTCTCGTCTTCCCCCACGGAGGCGCTGGTATTGCTGAGGCTGTCCACCACGCCGTAGAGTCCGTTGCCTTCCGCATCCGGGCCCACCGTATAGGAAACGGCGTAGATATCCACATTGCTGCCCACCACCTGGATCGCGAGGTCCTCAAAGCCGGACTCCCCCGATGCGCCGCCGGTGGCAATATTTGCCGCCAGGAAATCCGAGGGGCGCAGCGTATAGTCCAGCGACCAGATGCCATCGGAGAGCGTCCACTTCTGGATGCCGCCGTCGCCGGTGCCGCCGAGCTTGGGATCGCCCGTATCGGCCACATACATCGTGTCGGCATTCGCAAACACGAAATCCTCGGGGCTGAAATTGACCGATGTGCCGGTGCCGACCACGCCCATGCCGCCGCCGGCGTAAATCGTGCCCGTGGCGGGGGTGAGCCGCGTGCCGGAGCCGCTTTGCAGCGTGCTGGGCGATCCCGAATATTCAAAGATGCCGGTCAGCACGCCTTTCTTGCTGTTCTGGTCCGCGGAAAAGTAAGTATTGCCGCCGTACTGAAGCACATCGCGGGTGGAATCCGCGTTAAAAATGGCATTGGGAGTGGCTCCGCTGGTATTGGCGCCCAGCGTAGTCGTGTAGATGCCGCCCTCGTCCGTGTAAGCTCCATCCACCTTGGTGCCGGAGCCCTGGCCGGACAGATAAAAGGTGGTTCCATCCGGAGAGTAAACCGCGCGCGGGTTATTGGTATTATACGGCCCGGTGTAGTCCGTGGAGGTGTCCACATTGCCGTAGGCATCGATCGTCGCCGCCACACGCGGCACGTCCGTATCGGAGGATTGCCCGAGGGCGATGGTCGATGAGCCCCAGGCCGTGCCCGGGGTGAAGTCGGTTCCATTGGCTGAGTTATCCGCGGCCTGGATGCCATTGTTTGCGGCATTGCCGTCGTATCCGCCGATGGTGAGGTACTCGCCATTGCCGGAGAGCTGAAGCGTCCCTTCAGAGGAGGAGCCATCTTCGCCATAAATGCCGACGTTGCCGTCCACGCCGCTTGTCGGCAATTGATCGGAAAGGACAAACGTGGGCGACATGGGCGAGCTGACGGAAAATTCCTCCAGTGTGATCGGCGTGGCGCCATCGGTCACCACATTGGTGCCCGTAAGGCTGCCATAAGTGCTGATGATGAGATCGCCCTGGGTGAACAGTTGCGCCGATGCCGCGGAGGCGGCGACGAACAGCGCGGAGAAGGTCGCGAATACAATTTTAAGATGCATAGACTTAGTAAGTGAGAGTAAGTGCCGAAGTTAATGGGGATAGGCGGCGATCAAGCTTTCCGTCCGCGCCGGAAACGCAATCCCGCCAGACCCACGACACCACACAGCAGCCCCGCCCAGGTGGACGGCTCCGGCACGGCGGCCACGGTGGGGGCGAATGCGACGCCCTTGAACTGATCGTCGCCGCCGCTCAGCGTCACAAGATTATCCAGCGAGCCGTCGAGCGTACCCTCAAAGCCGCTGGTATCGGTAAGGCTGTCGAGCTTCGAGGAACTCGTGACGAAGAGTTCCACGGTGCCATCGTCATCAGTGCCCGTCAGCCCCGTTGCGCCGCTGAAGGCGATATCGCCGGTTTCCTTCCAGACGCCCGCCTCAAGCGACCATTTCTCAATGCCACTGCTCGAGTCCGCCACATACAATGTATCCGGCGCGCTGCCGCCGCCGAGGTTGGTCATGAAAAATTGATAGAAATCGCCGGTAGCCTTTCCAAATCCGGAGAGGCCGGTTTCGGTTTGCAGACCGCTTGTCGGGAGACCGCTGCCGAGAGTCGCGATCTGGAAGCTCTTTTCCGAAGAGACATAGAGTTGGTTGTCGAAGATTTGCACCTCCTCGCTGTTCGAGCCGCTCAACTCCGTGGCCGTTGTGGAGCCCACCGTGGTGTAATCCACGCCATTGCCGCTCACAGAGCCGGCCAGCCAGATGCTGGTGCCATCCGTCGTGATGGCGGACCGCGTGTTATTCGTCCCCAGGCCGGAGAGCGAGGTGGAGGTATTAATATCTCCGTTCCCATCGACAATGCCGATGGTGACATTCCCGCCGCCGCTGACGACGCCTGTGGTGCCGACAGAAGCGTCATAACCGGCCAGCGTCAGGTATTCTCCGTTGGGCGATAGTGTCAAAAGCCCATCGGAGCCCGCGGAGCCGCTATCGGTCAGGCTGTGAGTGGTGCCGCTGTCGGCGGTCGGCATCGCGAGCGATTCCACCAGCGAGCCCGTGGTTGAGAATTCGCTCAGGTCCACCGCGGTGGCGGCGGAGGAGAGGGTGGAGGACGATTCGGTTTCGTAAACGACAATGTCGCCTGAGGTAAAGGCGGAGGCGAAGGCGGCGGAAGAGATGCCGGCAAGAATGGCGGCGGTGAGGATGGGCTTTTTCATAAGAGTGGGTCTGGCGAACGGAGCGCGGATGCTGGAGTGCGGTTGTTTCGAAACAGAGACGGTCCTGTTACAATTTGATAAAAGAATTATCTCAGCCCTGTTCACCCATGCTCAAATCGCTCGCCAATCCTCTTCTTCCCCCCATTTTTCCCCGGGGAAGGAACCTGCCGGTCTTCTGTTTCGAAATGACGACGAACCGGTAAAAATTCAGTGATGTTCCTCCCGTTGGATGAAAAAATTATTCCCGCCGATTCCTTCGCCGCTTCCGTTGCGCATTCCCGTTCAGCCGCTTACACTTTCCGCCCATGCCGGACGCCCTTTTTGAACTCGTTACCGTGCCCACTGGCGCCCGCTCGCTCCGCTCCCGCGAGCATGGGGAGACGTTTCATCCCGGCATCGGCCCCATGGAGGAGGCCCGCGCGCTGCACGTGGCGCAGCATCGGCTCGCGGAGCGCATGCGGCCGGGCGCGCCGTTCGTCATTTGGGATGTCGGCCTCGGCGCCGGCGCCAATGCCCTGGCAGCCATCGGCGCGCTCAGGCACGCGCCCGCGCCGGTCCACCTCCTCAGCTTTGACCAGACGCTGGAGCCGCTCCGTTTCGCGCTCGCCCATGCCGCGGAGTTGCAATACCCGCTGCCGTTTCGTGCGGAAATTGAGACGCTGCTGGCCCGGGGCAGTGTCGAGATGGGCAGCGTCGCGTGGAGCATCGTGCAGGGCGATTTTCGGGAACGCGTCCGCGATTTCTCCGCCCCGCGCGCCGTGTTGTTCGATCCCTATTCGCCCGCGGCCAATCCCGGCATGTGGACCCGCGAGGTCTTCCAGGCCATCCGCGAACGGGCGGACGCCGAGTGCACCCTCAGCAGCTACTCGCGCTCCACCGTCACCCGCGTCAATCTTCTGCGGGCAGGCTGGTGCGTAGGGCGCGGCTCCGCCACCGGGGAGAAGACGGAAACCTCCGTGGCCGCGACCCGCGAGGCCCTGCTGCGCGAGCCGCTGCGCCGCGAATGGCTGGAGCGCGTCCGCCGCAGCACCGCTCCCGGCCTGCGCATCGGCGGCGATACCCCCCAGGCAATCGCCCGCGAGCTGGAAAGCCATCCGCAGATGCGGTGACTCCCGGGTTTTTTGAAGAACGAAAGCAAGTCGGCAAAGGAAAGCGCCGGCATCGTCCCTATAGGGGGCGAATTTTTTGGCGATATCAGGGTCCGTCCGCATCGAGAAATCCCCGGATTCCACAGATGCCAGATCCATTTCCCGGCAAGTTCCCCCTCCGCTTCCAACCCGTGAAAGAAGCGATTTTTGCCCCTTGCCGAAGCCCTGCGGAGCATGCAAGCTGTCCCTTCGAACGCGAGGAGCACGGCGGGGTAGCCAAGTGGTAAGGCCGAGGTCTGCAAAACCTCTATTCGAGGGTTCGATTCCCTCCCCCGCCTCTCCGCCCTATTCATCACGGTTGCGTGAAGTTTCAAGCATTCATAATAGCGGCTTCGACATATTGCCCTGTCCATTGTGTCTTTTGATGTCTGCCAATCGCATAAGCTCTAGATATCAATGCGGACCCGGCTCAGGCGGACAGAATCGGATCGCCGCCCCCCCCATTCGATCCAGAGATTCAGACCCGGGAAAAAAGACCGATTTTGACTCGTCTCATGGGGCGGTATGTCCTGGAAGTCGCTGATGTGGACATGCTCGATTTTTTTGCCCGAAAATCCGGGAGTGTCACTGCAGCGGTCGCCAAATCATCGGACCGTACAGGGCATCGTGGGGCGTCCGGATTTTTTTGGGCGATCCCGGGTAAGCTATGCGGCAATCTTCTCCGTGATGACTTCGGCAATTTCCAGGGCGGATTTCCGCTCCAGGTCCTCGGGATCCACCTGGATGCCCAGGCGTTCAAATTCTTGATTCAGTGAATCGGCGATCCTGCGACCATGCCCATCATGGTCATGGGTTTCTGGGTCTTCTCCCACTGCGGCTAAAGCTCGAACGACACGGGCGTAGATCATCGGGGCTGCTTTGGTACTCACATCCACCAGTTCGAATTTCGAGGGATGACCTGACGTTCCGGATTCATAAAATACCGCTGATGCTGGATGAAAATGACCCTCACGTCCGTCAATGGCTCTTAATGCAGTGCGCCCGTGTGGTGCAGCGCCAGAATGATTTCCACGACTGCCATGAGGAAGACGACGAGCGAGCCGGTGATGCCGATTCTTCGAAGGAGGCGCGCCTTCGAAAGAGATCGACGACTGGAATGAATGGTCAAACGCATATTCCAAAATTCAAAATGTTGCCGACCCATCGATCCAATGCCTCCAAGTGGTTGTATTTTCCGCGTTCTCATTACTCCTGGCCGCGCAGCCGCCCCGATATCTTTCCATAGTTGTTCCGCCCGTTCTCCGGCAATCATCCGTATTGTTCATGAACGCCGCCCAATGAGGAAATCTGCCGCCACTCTTCCCGCTATTGCTTTTCTCCTGCTGACCATGGGCTTCCACGCCATCGCCATGGAGAAGGGGAAGGAGATGCCGCCTGGCACCGTCGCGCTTAAGCCGGACGAATATATCTGGAATCCCGGAGCCTCTCCCACCGGCCCTGTCGGCATTATCGTGGATCTCAGGAACCAGATGATTTACGTCTATCGCAATGGAACGCTGATTGGTCGCAGCACCATCAGCACGGGCATGAGGAGCCATCCCACAGCACCGGGCACGTACACGATCCTGACCAAGAATCTCCAGTATCACTCCGAGAAATACCACGAGGCGTCCATGCCTTATATGGAACGTCTGACGTGGGATGGCATGGCGATCCATGGCGGCGATAACCCGGGCAGACCAAGCTCGCATGGGTGCGTCCATGTACCGCTTGATTTCGCCAGGAAGCTTTATGGCATTACGAAACCGGGCGATACCGTCTTGATCAGCGACCTGAAGCAACCCCCTGGCGAAACGGTCAATCCCGGTCTCGTACCGCAACAAACGCCTGAACCCGCTCCAAACCCAAAGAGCGAAATCAAGGTTCCCAAGGGCGGCCCGCCTCCCACGAATGTTTCTCCTGAGGCCACGCCAATTCCAACACCCACTCCGGCTTTCAATTCTTCTCCCACCCCATCGGCCTTCAGCAGTCCTACACCGTGAGGCGGGCTATGCTTCCGGCATGTAGTATCGGGTGCCGGGGCCGCTGCCTTCTCTGCGCAATCTTTCAGGATGGTCCTTGATCCATTGGCGGATGTGCACCGGGTTCTGGTTCAGCTTTCCGGCAATTGTTTTCGCGTTAATGCCCTCGGCTCCCTCTTTATGGACGACGAAGAGAATCTGCACTTCCAGTTGCTCATCGGTGAGGGGCGAGAAGCCGCTTGCGGCCTTGATCTGGGAGGCGGCGGGCCTGCCGGTCAGATCGGACAATTGCATTTCCAGATCGGCCACAATGGCGCGGGCTTCTTTCAGTTTCTGACGAATTTCGTTTTCAGCCTGCTCATTGAGCATCTGCAGGCGGCGGCTCAAAGCTTCGATTTCGGATTGAATGGATGGATAAGCGGTCATTTCAAATATCAGCGATATGAGAGTGTCTGTGATGGTAAACTGTTCACTTTTTTCGTGGAACAACAATTTGGATCTCGCCGGATGGATGCGGAAGAATGTTTCCAGCTTCATCCACGAAGATGGGCGTGGGCGCCTCCGTCATATTACACAAAAGATGACGAACGGCTGTAAAGGAACTATTGGCAAAAGCTTTGGCATTCTGCTCGACATGATAAAGACCCTCATCATCCGGGCCGGTTAGTGCATCGAGAAAGAGTTTCGAGGTAGCATCGAGAAAGGAGACGTGCAGCCCGGCGCGCCTCCGCTCCCGCTCCTGCGTCCGCGGCTCCGCAAGGAAGCGGGGCGAGGCAAGATCCTCAATATAAGGATAATTCAAAAAATGAGAGGCTTTGAAACCGGAGTCTTCGATGCTACTCCAGACTGCGTTTTCAAACTCCCTCTCCATGGAAGCGGGAATGCAATATCGGAACCGGACACTTCGGTAGAGATATTCGGGAGAGCGAAAGGAGTCCGGAATTTTGCTGATATCGCAGTCGCTATTGGAGCCGTCGCGCCCTTCCTCGTAGCGGGAAAACCAAAACCAGACTGGAGAAAATTTTTCGGTGACCGGTTTGACGACACGGCCCAGCACAGTCTCAACCCAGCAGGAATTATCGAGAATGGCGGGAACAAAAATCCGGATCTGCCTTTGGACGAGTGATGCTTGCATGTGGGTGGCGTTTTTTTGGCGCGCATCCATATCCGCAATTTGCTGTGGAATCCAGTCCCTAAATCGTGGATGCCCGCGTGCCGCGGCCTGTCAGTGGACGGGGTCTGGGGGATCGCCCGTCGCGGGTGGATCCATCTCTGCCACTGTCGATTTATCCAGCGGATGCTCCTCCGCCTGCCAATGCCGGGACACCTTGCCATCCCACCACGCCCAGTTCATCGGGTAGATATCGGGCGCAAAAATCACGTGATAGAAATGCCATACGACGATGGCCAGGCAGGCCAGAATCGCCTCGTAATAATGGACCACCACAGCCGCCTCCACCACCCATCGTGGCACCCAGCGGGTCGCATCCATCTTGAACCATATCATCAGCCCGGTCCCTCCCATGATGACGATTCCCCATGCCACGGCCCAGTACTCGATTTTTTCCGCGTATCCAAACCGGCCATATCTTGGCCTCGTGTTAGTGCGGCCGGTAAAGTAACGCAGATTGGCAGCCGCATCCCTCATGTCCTGGGCACGCGGGAGGATATCGCGCACCAGCCTGCGGCCATCGCGAGTGGCGAGGGAATAGATGATGTGAAACAGGCCGACCCCCATCAGCACCACTCCCGCGCCGCGATGCAGCCAGCGACGTACATTTTCATTTGCGGCGAATTCCCAGGCGATCCAGGAGTCCGGATACTTCAGGGCGAATCCCGTTAATGCCAGGAGAATGAAGCTGGAGAGCAGGATGAAATGCTGAATGCGAAACGCGCGGGTCATCCTCAGCACCAGCGGCCCGGAGCGGCGGCGGGCCTGGATGGCGCTGCGCAGCCACGCCAGCATATTGTGCAGGGTCAAGGTCCCCACCACCGTAAAGATAAGCGCCAGATAGATGCGGCGCACCCAGCGGTTGACGATCGCGCCCAGGTCGCTGCCGGTAAATTCATCACTGTGAACGCGGCTGAAGGCGAAATTGCGGGTGGCATTGGGGTGGCACCGGCCGCAGGTTTCCACCAGGTGTTTAGGATTGACCGAGGAGTTGGGATCGCTGGAGGGGAGTATCCTGTGATAGCCGTGGCAGCTTGCGCAATTCGCGACGCCATTCACGCGGCCCTGCATGGCGGCCAGCCCGTGGTAACTGCCCAGGAACGTGCTGACGCGATCGTCCGGCATGCTGAATTTTTCATTGATCCGCTCCGAGCCATGGCAGCGGCTGCAAATCTCGATGGAGATCTTATAGGAAGGCGCATCCTTGAGCGCTTCCACCTGGTGATCGTTGTGGCAATCGACGCATGTCGCCGCCTCCCGCACGCCGCTGGCCGCGGCACGGCCATGCACGCTGGCCTGGACATCGCGCGATTCCTGCTTGTGGCAGACGCCGCACGTTTGCGCAAGATGCGAGAAGTGAAGGGATGAGGCGGGGGAAGTAGGCGTGACAATGGCATGGCTGCCATGGCAGGCCACGCAATCGGGGGCTGATTGATCGCCCGCCACGAGCGCGATCCCATGGACGCTCGCCGCATAGGTCTTCCACTCCGCCTCGTGACAACGGCGGCAATCCACGGGTTTCGCCACCGCATTGTCATCGGGATGTTTTTTGGTGAGATCGCCATGACAGGCGAAACACGCAAGCTTCTGATGGGCCGAGCCGGCGAGCAGCGCCGCATCGACAAACATGGAGACTTCCTTCCCGTGCGCGCCCTTGCCGGTCAGCGTATTGTCGGAGTGGCAGTCCATGCAACTGTCATTGTCCAGGCCAGGCGGCGCCTTTTGCAGCGCGGGAATTGCGGACTGCGCGGGCAATGCGGCGGGGGACTGTGCCATTACGCGCGCCATGGGCGCGGTAATAAGCAGGAGAATAAAGGCAAAGGCTTTCATCAGCCCGCGCATGCGGGAATGTTTCCTCGCAGTGTGCCTTTGCGGAGGCCCCGGCTGACTCCACGGGAAATGTAAAATACCTTCCGCTTATTGCGGTCTTTCGCAGGCGTTCTTATCTGTTGTCAGCGAAAAAAGCTTCGGTGATAGTAAGTCAAAAGAAATGCAACCGCAGGACGCAGAATCCGCCGATCCCCAGGATGAGGAAATCGCACTTGCCGCGTATCGGCTGTGGTTGCAGGAGGGGTGTCCGCATGGGCGGGACCGCGAGCACTGGCTGAAGGCGCGCGAGCAATTGATCGCCAGCCGGGCCAGAGAAAAAGCCGAAGCGGGAAACCGGTAAGTGATTTTTCCCTAGCTGCCGCTTGCAGGGGGCGCAGGGCTGACGGGCGCGCTGCCCGTGACGGAAGGCGATGGGCTTGCCGTGCCGCTTTCCGACGGATTCTTCTCGATCGCCGGGATGGGCACGGTGTGGGGGATGGCCGGCGCGGAACTCAGCGGCTGGATGGGAATCGGGGCTTCCTTGGGCGCATTGGGCACTGGCGTCGCCCTGGGCGGCGGAGCCGTATCCGCGGGGCTGGGCGAGGGCGGGGGAGATTGCGGCGCCGGTGAAGCTCCCGGATTCGGCGTCTGCGCCTGATTGCAGGCGGAAACAGAAGCCGCGAGCAACAGCAGAAGAAGTCTTTTCATAAATGACGCCGTCCTGATTCCTGATCATCATCGCATATCGGGCCGCGGTTCCAATCTATTTCCGCCCGGCGGCGGCGGATCAGGATTGATTCGGCCCGGGAATCAGTGGAACCTCCTTGTGAATGCTGAACCCCGTTTCCCCCGAACCGGCTTCCTCCCCGCAATTCATCTCCGTAAAGAAGAAAGGGCTCGGCTCCTGCAGCAAGCTGACCACCCCGGAGGAATTGGGCCACATGAACCTGGGCTGGTACTACAACTGGCGGCCCTTTCCGGTGATCGATTCGCCGCCGGGCCTCGAGTTTGTCCCGATGTTCTGGAGCGGCAGCGATCTCACGCCGGAAAACTTCTCGGCGGTTGAGGAAAGCAGGGCGACGCACGTGCTGGGTTTCAATGAGCCGGACATGGAGGGCCAATCCAACATGACTCCGGAGCAATGCCTCGATCTCTGGCCGCAACTCATGAGGCTGGAGCAGCGCCTCGGCAGTCCCGCACCGGCCAATTCCGCATGG
>DATAXI010000048.1:0-25432 GCA_036266845.1 Chthoniobacteraceae bacterium
CTCGGCAACGACAAGGATTTCCTCACCACGCGCGCCGCGTACAAGCTGAACCTGCGCGGGCCGGTGATGACGGTGCAGACGGCGTGCTCGACCTCGCTCGTGGCCGTGGCGCAGGCATGCCAGAGCCTCCAGAATTACCAATGCGACGCGGCGCTGGCGGGTGCGATTTCGATCACTTTCCCACAAATCCGGGGCTACCGTTACCAGGAGGGGGCGATGGGTTCCGCGGATGGGCACTGCCGCACTTTTGACGCGGAGGCGAAGGGGACGGTCTTCGGCGACGGCTGCGGAATTGTGGTGTTGAAGCGGCTCGCGGATGCCGTGGCGGAGGGTGATTGCATCCGGGCGGTCATCAAGGGGGTGGCGATCAATAACGACGGCTCAGGCAAGGTCAGTTACACCGCGCCGAGCGTCGAGGGCCAGGCGGAAGTCATTGCCACGGCGCAGGCCCTGGCCGGCGTGGAGCCGGAGAGCATCAGCTACATCGAGGCGCACGGCACGGCGACGCCGCTCGGCGATCCCATCGAGATCGCCGCGCTGACACAAGCCTTCCGCGCCGGGACGGATAAGAAACAGTTTTGTGCAATCGGCTCCGCAAAGACGAATTTCGGTCATCTGGATGTGGCCTCCGGAGTCACCGGCCTCATCAAGACAACGCTGGCGCTGGAAAATGGCATCCTGCCGCCATCGCTCCATTTCACGCGTCCGAACCCGCAAATCGATTTCGAGAACAGCCCGTTCTTCGTGAACACGGAGGCCTGCCCCTGGCAGCGCAACGGCACGCCGCGCCGCGCCGGCGTCAGTTCGTTCGGAGTCGGCGGCACGAATGCGCACGTGGTGCTGGAGGAAGCGCCGGAATTGCCTGTGCGAGCCGCCGTGAACGGCCCGCAAATTCTGGTTCTCTCGACGAAAACGCGCGCGGCGCTGGATGTGGCCGCGGAACGGCTCGCGGAGTGGCTGGAGACACACCCCGGCGTGCGGCTGGGCGATATTGCCTTCTCGCTGCAAACGGGCCGGCGGGAGTTTGATTACCGGCGATTCGTGATTTGCGAGTCGGTCGCGGAAGCGGCGCGGCTGCTGCGCACACCGGACCCGGCAAAGGTTTTCACGCGCGGCGGACGCCTGCCGGCGGAGGAGACGCCGTTGCTGGCGGCTGGGCGCAAATGGCTGATGGGCCAGCCCGTCGATTGGCCGGCGCTCCACACCGGCACGGAGCCGCGCCGCGTACCGCTGCCTTGTTATCCCTTCGAGCGGCAGCGTTATTGGATCGAAGCGCCGGGCCGGAAACTGACCGCCGCCGCGGAAAGCGGAGCCACCCCGGCAGCCGAAGAAATCTCCGGCGTGGATCGCATCCTTGCGGAGGTGAAGAACGTTTTCAGTGAATTGAGCGGCGAGAACCTGGACGCGGCGGATATCGCGACCAGTTTCTTTGATCTCGGCCTCGATTCGCTTTTCCTCACGCAGGCTGCGCAGGCGCTTCGCAAAAAGTTTTCCATCAAGGTCACGTTCCGCCAGTTGCTGGACGATCTTTCCACGCTCGGCACCCTGGTTTCCTACATCGAGGGGCAGCATCCCACGCTCCACGCCGCAGCGCCCGCGCCGGCGGCGCCGCCGGTTTCCACGCCGGCCCCGCAGCAGAAGGGCGAGCCGAAACGCTTCGGGCCGTTCAAGCCAATCGACCGCTCCGCGCCCACCGGCTTTACGCCGCGGCAACAGGCTCACCTCGACGCACTGATGGCGCGATACACGGCCCGCACTCCCAAGTCGAAAGCCTTTACGCAAGAGCACCGCGAGCATTTTGCCGATCCGCGCGCGGTTGCGGGTTTCCGTCCATTCTGGAAGGAGATGGTTTATCCCATCGTCGCGCAGCGCTCCAGCGGCGCGCGCATCTGGGACATCGATGGCAACGAGTACCTCGACGTCACGATGGGATTCGGCACGAATCTCTTCGGCCATTCGCCGGATTTCATTACGGAAGCGGTGCGCAAGCAGCTTGACCTCGGCGTTGAAGTCGGCCCCAGCTCCGCTCTCGCGGCCGAGGCGGCGGAGTTGTTCTGCCAGATCACCGGCAACGAGCGTGTCACTTTTTGCAGCACTGGCTCGGAGGCGATTCTCGGCGCGCTTCGCCTGGCGCGCACGGTGACGGGCCGCACCAAAATCGCGACGACTTCCGAGGCGTACCACGGCATTTGCGATGAAGTGCTGGTGCGCGCGGCCGGCGGCAAGCCGCAGCCGATTGCACCCGGCATCCCCGCCCATATGGTGAGCGAGGTGCTGGTGCTGGACTGGGGTAACCCTGCTTCGCTCGATACGCTGCGCGCCCATGCGCATGAGCTTGCGGCGGTGATCGTGGAATCGGTCCAGAGCCGGCGTCCGGAGATTCAGCCGGTTGATTTTATTCGCGAGATTCGCCGCATCACGCAGGAGAGCGGCACGGCGTTGATTTTGGATGAAGTGATCACCGGTTTCCGCGCGCATCCGGGCGGCGTTCAGGCGTTGTGGAATATCCGCGCGGACATGGCGACCTACGGAAAGGTTATCGGCGGCGGCATGCCGATCGGGGCCATTGGCGGGCGGGCGGAGTACATGAACGCGCTGGACGGCGGACCGTGGAAATTCGGCGATGCATCGTTCCCGGAAGCGGGCGTCACGTTTTTTGCCGGCACTTATGTGCGGCATCCGCTGGCGATGGCGGCGGCAAAGGCGGTGCTGGAGCACATTCGCGACGCGGGCCCGGAATTGCAGCGGACTCTTGCGGAGCGCACGGAGCGCTTCACGAGCGAGCTGAATGCCATGTTTCAGACGGAAGGGGCGGACGTGCGCGCGACGCACTTCACGTCGATGATGTACTTCAAATTCGGCGAGGCGTTTCGTTACCCCGGATTGCTTTTCTTTCATCTGCGCGAAAAGGGGCTGCACATTTGGGATGGGAGGCCGTGGTTCCTTTCCACGGCGCATACGGAGGAGGATGTGCAATTCATCCTGCGCGTCTTCCGGGAAACGATCCTTGAACTGAAGCAGGGCGGATTTATCGGAGAGACGGAAGCGCTTGCGCAGAAGGACGCGGCGATCCCGGTGGAAGCGAAGGCGGTGGCGGCTCCGGTTGCCGCGCCGGCGCAGGTGGCGGAGCCCGAGTTGGAAATACTGCCGGCTGCGAAACCGCCGCTCTTTTCGGTCTATTTTTTCGGGAGCTATCCGGCGGAGTATTCCCCGGCCAAATACCGGCTCATCATGGAGGGGACAAAGCTCGCGGACGCGCGCGGATTCCACGCGGTGTGGCTGCCGGAACGGCATTTCCACGCGGTCGGCGGATTTTCGCCAAATCCCTCGCTGATCGCCGCGGCGCTTGCGCGGGAAACGAGCCGGATCCGCCTCCACGGCGGCAGCGTGGTGGTGCCGTTGCATCATCCCGTGCGCATCGCGGAGGAGTGGTCGATGGTGGACAATCTCTCCAACGGGCGCGCCGGCATTTCATTCGCCTCGGGCTGGCATCCCAATGATTTCATCTTCGTGCCCGGAAACTTCGAGAAGCGGCGCGAGCTTTATTACGAGGGCATCGAGATCGTTCGCAGGTTGTGGCGCGGGGAATCGGCAAATTTCCAGACCGGCGGCACCGCACGCCTGGACGTGCGAATCCTGCCGAGACCGAAGCAGGCGGAACTGCCGACGTGGCTCACCTGCATCCATCGCGATGCGTTCATCAAGGCGGGCGAGCTGGGCGCGAATGTCCTTTGCCACACGGTCAACCAGTCGCTCGATGAGATTGCGGGGAAAGTCGCGGCGTATCGCGAGGCGCGGCGGCGCGCGGGCTACGATGCCGGCCACGTCACGCTGCTGGTCCACACATTCCTGATGGAGAACGCGGCGGAAGCGGTCGAAAAAGCGCGGCGGCCATTTTACAATTATCTCTCCGACTTCCTGGACAACGGAAAGAAGAAGGCGGAGAGCCACGGAAAGCATTACGAAATCGCCCAGGAGGAAATGGACGAAATCCTCGCCCGCTCCTACCAGGATTACGTTGAGAACAAAGCGCTCATCGGCTCCGTTGAGAGCTGCGCGGGCGTCATCGACAGACTCTCCGCGATCGGGGTGGATGAACTGGGCTGCTTCATCGATTTCGGCGTGGATACCGACGCCGCCCTGGAAAGCCTGGAATTGGCAGCCACGCTCAAGCTACGCACCGAGGCGCGCCTCTCCGGCCCCGCGGTGCTGCCGCTGCCCAGCGCGGAGCGTGGCCTCTGGACCCTCATCAATACAGGGGAAAACGCCGCCCGCGTTTACAATGAGTCGATCACGCTCGGCCTGCGCGGCCCGGCGAATATCGACGCGTTGCGGAAATCGCTTCAATATCTCGTGGATCGCCATGAGGGCCTCCGCGCGGTGGTCACACCCGATGGCGATTCGCAGGAAATCCTGAAGGATTGCCCCGTTGACCTGGAAGTGCGCGATTTTTCCGTGAGCCGCAACGGCTCGCGCGACGCCGGGGTGCGCGAGTTTTTCTCCGGGCGCGAAGCCGCGCTCTTCGATTTCGCGAAGCCGCCGCTCCTCCGCGCATCGGTGGCGAAGCTTTCTGACGATGAGCATCTGCTCCTGCTCACATTCCATCACCTCACCGGCAACGGCCCCTCGTACACGATGCTGCTCGATGAACTGGCCGCGGCCTATGACGCAATCAGCCAGGGCCAGGCTCCCCGGCTCGGGAAGGCGCTGCAACTCCGCGACTTTGTCCGGTGGCGCGCCGCGCAGGAAGCCAGCCAGGAGGAATCGGAGCAATTCTGGCTCAGGCAATTCGAGGGGCCGGTACCGGTGCTCGATCTGCCCGCGGATCATCCGCGGCCCGCGATGCAGACATTCCGCGGCGGACGCGAAATCCTGACGCTGGACGCGCAATTGGTGAAATCGCTCAAGGTCGCGGCCGCCAGCCAGCGATGCTCCCTCTTCATGCTGCTCTTCACGGCGTACGGCGTTTTGCTGCACCGGCTCTCCGATCAGGAGGAAGTGGTGATCGGCGTCGCCGGAGACGCGGATATCCGCACGGAGGAAGGCGGCCAATCGCTTTTCGCGAACACGACGCACATGATGCCGCTGCGCTGCCGCATCGCCCCCGGCGGCTCGTTTGCGGAGCAGATTCACGCAAGCAAATCGCTCATCCTCGATGCTTCCGAGCACCAGCAATATTTCTTCGGCAACCTCGTCAACCGGCTGCACATTCCCCGCGACCTGAGCCGCTCGCCGCTCTTCTCGGTGACGTTCAATCTGGAAACGGGCGAGTTCCGCAAACGCGCGGGCGGCGTGGATTTCCAGTGGATGACCGATCCCCTTCCCTACCGCAGCCCGGCAGGCACGGCGATGTTCGATCTCTACATGAACGTCGCGGAGCGCAACGGCGGATTGCTGTGCGAGCTGGATTTCTCGGAAATCTTCGAATCCACGACCGCGCGGCGATGGCTGGGGCATTTCCGGACGCTTCTGGAGCAGATCGCGGAAAATCCGGCGAGGCCGATATCCTCCCTCTCGCTCCTGAGCGCGCCGGAAGAAACGCGTCTGGCGAAAGAGTGGAACGCAACCGAACGCGCCTATCCCGCGGACGCGATGTTGCATCGCCTGGTGGAACAGCAGGCGGCGCGCACGCCCGATGCGGCGGCGGTTGCGTTTGGCGCTGAAGTATTGAGCTACGGCGAGATGAACGCGCGTGCGAACCGCATGGCAAATTACCTGCGCTCGCTGGGCGTGCGCCGCGATATGCCGGTGGCCGTTTGCCTGGATCGCTCGCTGGATCTTCCCGTCGCGCTGCTGGCGGTATTGAAGGCGGGCGGCGCGTATGTGCCCGTGGACCCGAATTACCCGGTGGAGCGCGTGCAATTCATGCTGCGCGATTGCGGCGCGGCGATTGCCATCGCGACGAAACCGGTAGCCGGCGCCGCGATCAAATTCGTGACGCCCGCGGAGGCGGCTTCATTCCAGGGAGCCATTCCGGAACCCGCCCTGCCCGGCAGCCCGGAGGACCTGGCATACATTCTCTACACCTCCGGAAGCACGGGCGTGCCAAAGGGCGCGATGATCCCGCATCGCGCCATTTGCAACCACATGTTCTGGATGCAGGAGGAGTTCCCGCTGAGTGCCGGGGACCGCGTCCTGCAAAAGACACCGGTCCCTTTTGACGCGTCGGTTTGGGAATTCTGGGCGCCGCTCATCGCGGGGGCGCGGCTGGTGATGGCGCCGCCCGGCGCGCACCGCGACAGCCGGGAGATGACGACGCTGGTGACGCGCGAGGGAATTACGATCCTCCAATTGGTGCCCTCCATGGCCGCGCTGGTGGCCGACGAGCCGGCGCTGGCGGCATGCACGACTCTGCGCCGTCTCTACTGCGGCGGAGAGCCGCTGCGCGCGGACCTGTGCGAGGAGCTTTTCGCCCGGTTGCCGGAGTGCGAGCTGGTGAATCTTTATGGACCCACGGAATGCGCCATCGATACCGTGTTCCATCGCTGTAAAAAAGGAGCGCGCACGGTGCCGATCGGCCGTCCCGTCGCGAATACGCGGCTGTACGTCCTGGACATCGACGGCGCGCAAGTGCCGCAGGGTGCCCGGGGGGAATTGCACATTGCCGGCGCGCAGGTGGGCCGGGGTTATTGGAACAAGCCCTCGCTGACGGCGCGCAAATTCATCCAATTGCATGGCGAACGCCTCTACAAGACAGGCGATATGGTGCGCTGGAGTGACGAGGGGCGGCTTGAATACCTCGGCCGCAGCGATGACCAGATCAAGATTCGCGGCCAGCGCATCGAGCCCGCGGAAATCGAAGCCGTGCTCAAGCGCCAGCCGGGCGTGCGCGATTGCGCGGTGATCGCCCGCGAAGACGACGGCGCAAAACGGCTCGTGGCCTATGTGACCGCGGACCGCGCCGACCAGGTGGAGCTGTGGCCTTCCTCTCCCAGCGCCGGCGGCCAGCAATTCTTTGACGAGGCCCTTTACCGCGCGATGACAAACGACCGCATCCGCAACGAGCGTTTCCGCGAAGCGTTCGACCGCTCGGTGCGCGACAAGGTGGTTGTGGATATCGGTTGCGGCAAGGATGCGATCCTTTCCCGCCTCTGCGTGGAAGCGGGGGCGCGCCACGTGTACGCCATCGAGCTGCTGCCGGCTGCCGCCGCGCAGGCCCGCGCGCTGGTGCAAAAGCTGCGCCTCACGGAGCGCATCACCGTGCTGCAAGGCGATGTGCGCACCCTGCAATTGCCGGAGCTGGCGGACGTTTGCGTTTCCGAAAACATCGGCCACGTGGGCGGCGCGGAAGGCTGGGACCTTATCCTCCAAAAGGCCGCGCACCTGCTGAAGCCGGATGCGCCAATGATTCCCTCGCGCTGCGAAACGATGGCTGCCGCGGTTTCGCTGCCCGAGGATTTCATGCGGAACCCGAAGTTCTCCGAGCTGGCCGCTTACTATGCCAATAATCTCTTCACGCAGGCGGGTTACCAGTTTGACCTGCGCCTTTCGATCACCGGGACGGACCGGCGCAATCTCCGCTCCACGATTGGCGTTTTCGAGGAAATCGATTTCGCCGCGCCGCGCCCGTGGTATTCCAGCCCGCTGCACCTGACGGTGGAAAAAACCTCGCGCATCCATGGTTTCCTGCTTTGGGTGCGGATCGAGATGGCGCCCGGCATCGTGCTGGACACGATTGATAACCAGGCCTCGTGGCTGCCGGTCTTCCTGCCGGTCTTCCCGGCGGGGCTTGCGGTGGAAGCGGGCGACGTGATCGATGCGGAGGTTACCGGCGCCCTTGCGGAAAACGGGCTCAACCGCGATTACGCGATCCATGGCGCCGTACTGCGCAATGGCGTCGCGGTGCACACGTTCGACTTTACCTCCTGGCATTACAAACGCGTCTTCAAGGCAACGCCGTTCTACGAGAAGCTGTTTGCCTTTGGCGATCTGCCTGTGGCCTCCGCCTCGCGCACGCTTGCGCCCCCGGCGCTGACGCAGGCGCTCGCGACCGCGCTGCCGCCGGCCATGGTGCCCTCGGCAATCGTGATTCTGCCGGAACTGCCGCTGCTGCCGAATGGAAAGCTGGACCGCAAGGCCCTGCCCGCGCCCGGCTCCCGCGCCGATGGGGAAGATTTCGCCGCGCCCGGCACGGAACTGGAAAAACGCGTCGCGGAAACCTGGCAGCGCGTGCTGAATCTGGAGCGCGTAGGCCTTCGCGACAATTTCTTCGAGATCGGCGGCGACTCGCTGATGGGCCTGCGCGTCGTGAATCGACTCCGCGAGATGCTCAGCGAGCATGTCTCGCTGGTCGTCATCTTCGAGGCTCCCACGGTCGAACGCCTATGCCAGGTGCTGGAGCGCAATTACGGAGAGGCCGTCCACCGCTGGCTGGGTGTGGAAAACGGCGCCGCCGCAACGGAAAACGCCGCGCGGCTGGGCGAGGCGGACATCGCAAAACTGAACACCCTCATCACGCCGATGCCCAGGTACTCCGGCGGCGGCGCGAAGAATCCGCCGGCAATTTTCATCCTCAGCCCAATGCGCTCCGGCTCCACGCTGCTGCGCATCATGCTGGCCGGCAATCCGCGCCTCTTTGCCCCGCCGGAGACGATGCTTCTCTGCTTTGAAAACCTGGCCGAACGCAAGCAGGCCTATACCGGCTACGACCAATATATTTACGAAGGCGTGATCCGCGCGGTGATGGAAATTCGCAAATGCGACACCGCGGAGGCGGAGGAAATCGTGGCGGACTTTGAGCGGCAGGGAATGCCGATGAAGCAGTTCTACGCCACGCTGCAGGAGTGGGTGGCCCCGCGCCTGCTGGTGGACAAAACGCCCGATTACGCGATGGACATCGAGGTGCTGCGGCGCGCGGAGGATATCTTCGAGGACCCGCTCTACATCCACCTGGTGCGGCATCCGCTGGGCATGATCCGATCCTATGAGAAAGGGCGCTTCATCCTGGAATCGCTCTTTCGCGGGAAACACACTTTCAACGCGCGGCAGATGGCGGAGCTGACGTGGCTTATCTCGCACCGCAACATTCTCGAGTTTCTGCGGCAGGTCCCGGCGCACCGCCAGCACCGCGCGCGCTTCGAGGATCTGGTCTCGACGCCTGAGCCGGTGCTCGCCGGGCTGTGCGAGTGGCTGGAAATCCCATTCGTGCCCGCTATGGCCAATCCCTATGCAGGCGGCACGGAGCGCATGACGGACGGCATCCACCCGATGTCTCCACAGGTGGGCGACGCGAATTTCTACCGGCACGGGCGGCTCAATCCGGAAGTCGCCGATAGCTGGAAGAAGGATTTCAGCGAAGATTTCCTCAGTCCGCTGACGTGGGAAGTGGCCGAGGCGCTCGGGTATGCCAACCCGTTCGCCCCCGCGAAACCCGCGGTGCAACCCATTACCCGTCTTGCGCGCGACCAGCGGAGGGTATCGCGCGCGGCATTGTAATTGCGTCAGCGGAAGAGGAAGATGAATGATCTTGCCGTGCTGACCAACGAAATGGAGGAGAGCCCCGAGCCCGCGGAGCGAGACGCGTGGATATTCCCCACTTCGTTCGCGCAACGACGGCTCTGGTTCCTCGACCAGATGGAGCCAGGGAATACGTTGTACAACGTACCCGGAGCATTTCGCATCCGTGGCCGGCTGAATCCCGCTGCGCTCGAGCACGCTTTCAAGGAGGCCATCGCGCGGCACGAAGTTCTCCGCACCACATTCCGCGCGGTGGAGGGCGAGCCGATGCAAATCGTCGCGGAGACGATGGAATTTCACATGCCGGTGATCGATCTGCGCCCGATGCCCGCCGCGGCGCGCGAGGCGCAATTGCTCCGCATCGTGCGCGAGGAGTCGGAGCGTCCGTTCGATCTTCGCAACGGCCCGCTCATCCGCGCCGCACTGCTGGAGATTGCGCCCGCGGAGCAGGTGCTGGTGCTGAGTTGGCACCACATCATCACAGACTCATGGTCGCAGGACATCCTGATGCGGGAGCTAACCTCCGCATATAGCGCGGCCACCAAGGGCGGGACGCTTTCGCTGCCGGAGCTGCCGATTCAATACGCGGACTTTGCCGCATGGCAGCGGGATGCGATGCAAGGGGAGACGCTCGACCGGGAGCTGGGTTATTGGCGGGAGCGGCTCACCGGGCTGCCGGCGCTCGATCTGCCGCGCCCCTCGCGCGAGGCCGCGGCACGCGCGCCGGAAGGGGCGACCCATTGTTTTGAAATCGACCCGCAACTGACCGCTGCGGTGCGCGCCATGGCGCAGCGGGAAGGGGTGACGCTCTTCATGGCATTGCTCACGGCGTGGAAGGCATTTCTCGCGCGCTACACCGCGCAGACGGACATCGCCGTCGGCTCGCCCATTTCCGACCGTGGCCGGACGGAGACGGAAGGGCTGATCGGTTTCTTTCTCAATACCCTTGTGCTGCGCACCGATCTGGCGGGAAACCCCACAGGACGCGAGGCGCTGCTGCGCGTGCGGGACACGGCGCTGGAGGCGTTTGCGCACCAGGACCTGCCGTTTGAGATGATGGTTGAAGAGGTGCAGCCGGCCCGCCAGCAGGGGCGCAATCCGCTGCTGCGCGTGATGTTTGTCCTGATGACGGGCGCTGAGAAGACCTGGCGCACGCCGGATGCGGAGATCGAGCCGCTGCCGATTGAGGAATCGAAAGCGAAATTCGATTTAATGCTCCATCTCCGAGATAATGGGGAGACGATTAAATCTGCTCTGGTGTACGATACAGCCTTATATTATGATGCCGCGGCGCGGCGTATGGCCGCCCAATTCCAGACGCTGCTCGCAGGCATGACCGCACACCCGGAATCACCGATTGAATCGCTGCCGCTCATACTTCCGGAAGAGCGCGAGCGAATCCTGACCGAATGGAACGGCGCCTCCGCGCCCTGGCCTGCGGGCAGCAGCGTTCATGCGCTCTTTCGCCAGCAGGTGCAGCTTAATCCTGACGCCATCGCCATCGAGGATGGCGCGCTGCGGGTCACTTATGCGGAGCTGGACCGGCAGGCGGATGCGATTGCGGGCCAGCTCATCCAGGAGGGAGTAAAGCCGGGCGATGCGGTCGCCATCACGCTGCCGCGCTCGGCCTCGCTGATCGCGGGCATCCTCGGCATCCTGAAGGCGGGCGGAGCTTATGTGCCGCTGGATGTATCCTATCCCGCCGCGCGGCTGGCCCTGATGCTGCGCGAGTCCGGCGCGCGGATTCTGCTCGGCGCCGGCGAGCGCCCGGAGCTGGAGACCATGGTTCGCTGGCTGCCAATCGAGGCCGCATCGCAGGGCCCTGCCATCCCGCCGGTGGACGTGCCGTCCGACTCGCCCGCCTATATCATGTTCACCTCCGGCTCGACTGGCGTGCCGAAGGGGGTGCGCGTCCTGCACCGGGGGATCACGCGGCTCGTGATCAATACCAATTACGTTGAATTTCTGCCCGCGGATATTGTGGCGCATGCGTCGAATACCTCCTTCGATGCGGCAACATTCGAAATATGGGGCGCGCTGCTCAATGGCGGGCGCCTCCTCATCGTGCCGAAGGAGACGCTGCTTTCACCGCAGGAGTTGGTCAGCTTCATCCGCGCGCGAAAAGTTTCCATGCTTTTTCTCACGACGCCGCTGTTTCACCATTTCGCGCGCGAGATTCCGGATGGCTTCGGCACGCTGCGCTACCTGGTGGCCGGCGGAGACGCTCTGCAGCCGCAGGCGGCCCGGGCCGTGCTGGAAGCGGCCAGGCCCGCGCACCTGGTCAATGGCTACGGTCCGACGGAGGTGACGACCTTCGCGATTTGCCACGAGGTGACCGACGTGCCGGCGGATGCCGTGACCGTCCCGATCGGGCGACCCATTTCCAACACGCGCGCTTACATCCTGGATGCGGCGATGCAGCCGGTGCCTGCCGGCATCGCGGGAGAACTTTACCTGGGCGGGCCGGGAGTAGCCGGCGGTTACGTGAATAATACGGAAGGAACCACCGCCAGTTTTATTCCCGATCCCTTCTCCACGGAGCCGGAGGATCGCCTGTACAGGACGGGCGATCTCGCGCGCTGGCGCGACGATGGAGTCATCGAATTCCTCGGACGCGCCGATAACCAGGTCAAGATTCGCGGGTTCCGCATCGAACCTGGGGAAATCGAAACCGTGCTGCAGAAGCATCCTGGCGTGCGGCACGCGATCGTCATCCCGCGCGCGGACGCCACAGGGCAAAAGCAACTCGCGGCCTACGTCGTGCCGCAGCCGGGCCGGCAGCCCACTTCCGGGGAATTGCGCGAGCACATCCTTGCCTCGCTGCCGGAGTACATGGCTCCGGGCTCCTTCGCATTCCTCGATAAGCTCCCGCTCAATGCGAATGGCAAGGTGGATACGCAGGCGCTCGCGGCGCAACCGCTCATCGAGGTAAAGCGGAGCCACGCCGAGCCGGGCACCTGGATGGAAGCGACGCTCGTGCAGATTTGGGAGGAACTGCTTGATTGCAAGCCGGTGGGCGTGACCGACGATTTCTTTGAACTGGGCGGCCACTCGCTGCTGGCCATCCGCATGCTCTCCGAGGTGGAGAAACGCACGGGCGTGCGGATCACGCCGCGGTTGCTTTTCGAGCAGGCGACGATTCGCCACATCGCGCAAGTGGTGCAAGCCCCCTCCCCGGTCGTGCGCGTGCAATCGGAGGGCTCGAAGCCCCCCTTTATCTATTTTCACGGCGATTTTCTGTTCGGCGGCCTCTACCTTGTGAACCTGGCAAAATATCTGCCAAAGGATCGCCCCTGCATCGCGATCGAGCCGCATGGATACGATGGCGCGAAACCTCCGCCCACCATCGAGGAGATGGCGGTCGAGCGCCTCAAGACGGTCCTCGATTTGCAACCAGACGGGCCTTATTACCTGGGCGGGTTTTGCAATGGCGGGCTGGTCGCCTTCCACGTGGCACAACTGCTGCGCGCCCAAGGGAAGGAAGTCGCGTGCCTGGTGCTGCTGGGGGCCAACGGGATCAACGCGCAATTCCGCAATCTGAAGCGGCTCGCGAATTTCGTGGCGCGCATCCGCGGACTCGACGCCGGCGCCTCGCGCGAGCTTTTCTTAAAATGGCGGGAGCGCTCGCTCTTTGGCGGGCTGCTGGTGCGGCATCATCTCAAGGAGCTGACGCCGCGGCCTTCGCTCCTCTGGAGAAAGGCGCGCGCCTTTGCGCGGTGGGTATCGCGGCTCGCGGGTCTGAGCAGTTCCCTCACGCCATCGGCCGCAGCCGCCGCGCAGACCATCGAGGAGGTATCCGGCAAGCCGCCCATCTGGAATATTTACTCGGATGCGGTGGCCGCGTACGTGCCGCCGCGCTACGATGGGAAACTGAACCTGATCCGCGAGACGGAATTACCGCCGGAGCTGGCCTGGCTGGGTAACGATCTGGCGTGGAACATGGTCGGACGCAGCCTTTCGATCCACAAGATTCCGGGCGGCCACTTCACCATCACCGAGCACTCGAACATCCGCATCTTTGCCGAGCAACTGAAGCTCTGCCTGGAGGAAGTGGAGGCGGAACGTCCACCGGCCGCGCGGTGAGCAATTTTCCAGCCGCGCCCGCAAGCTATACCGTGGGTCCCGGCGAAGCCCATGTGTGGCGCGTGCCGCTGGCGTCCATCCACGCGGATACCCGGCAATTGCGGGGACTGCTCTCTCCCTCGGAGTGCGCGCGCGCGGATCGCTTTGCGCTGGAGCGGGACGCCGCGCGCTTTATTTCCTGCCGGGCGAATTTGCGCGTGCTGCTGGCGCGTTACACCGGCGTGCCGCCGGAGCGCCTGGTGCTGCGCTATGAGCCATACGGCAAGCCGTCGCTCGCGGGCGCGACCGGGTGGCAATTCAACGTCTCCCATTCGCGCGATCTCGCGGCCATCGCAATCGCCCGCTACGATGCCGTGGGCGTGGACCTGGAGCGAATCGATCCCGGTTTCCCGCGCGCCGAAGTCGCGCCGGATGTGCTGAGCGAGGATGAAATGCGCGACCTGGCCGCGATGCCGGCGGAAGAGCAGGCCAAGTGGTTTTTCCAGCTCTGGACCTTGAAGGAAGCGCTCCTCAAGGCTGCCGGTTTCGGCTTCGGAATGGACCCTTCCAAAATTCGAATCCGCCTCAACGGCCCTCCCGCGGTAATTTCCGCGCCCGCGGATTTCAATGGCGCAAGCCTCCAACAATTTTCGCTTGGGGAAGGTTACGCATCCGCGTTCGCGATGCTAGGGAGAGTCACGGCGCTTTCCATTTTCTCGCTCTGAGGAAGGAATCCCATGAGCCCATCCAGTTGGGCCATTGATCCCGAAACATTTGCAAAACACGAGCTATGAAAAGAATTCTCTTATCCATTCTGGCTGTGGCTTCGCTGGGCATGGCAGTTCCGGCGTCGAATGCGGACGTCTATATCGTCCACCACCGTCATCACCATTACTACCACCATCATCATCACATCGTGATCGTGCCGGGTTGACAAACCGGCTGAATAAGGCCTTTTCTCAGCCGTCCAAGTCAGGACGGCTGAGCATTATCCATATGAAAAAAACAATCCTGTCACTCCTCATCGCGGGAGCCGCTATCGCGGCGCCTTGCGCAAAGGCGGACGTAGTCATCGTCCATCACCGGCATCATCACCATCACGTGGTCGTGCGGCCGCGCATGGTCCTGGTCCCGGGTCACTGGGAAGGGCATTGGTGGCATCGCCACTGGGTGCCTGCGCATTACGTCCCGGCCTGAGCCCGAGAGAATAACAGCTTTCACCGATTCGGCGCTGGATAAGCGCCGATATCCCTCTTCCGGGCTGGAGGCCTCACGCCTCCGGCCGCCGCCTCGCGGACCGGCGGGATTTGCTCCGCTTGCAGCGGCGATGCCGAGCCCGCATCGATCAATGGGCTGCCCGCGGCGGGCGTGTAATCGCCCGATGCCGCGTTCTGAAATTTGGGATCGTTCCCTTGGATGACGCCAAGACCCGGCGGGATATTTGAGGCGCCGGCGGAAACCCAATTTCCCGCACCCGCAATAGTGGAAGGCGGAGGATTTGATTCCATGCGGGTCAGCCGGAACGGACCTGCATCGCTCCAGAAAACATTGTTCCATGCGCCGAGCGAATCCACCTCGCCTTTAAGCCAGAGCAGGCCGAGCCCCGTTGCGGCTTTTCCACGCACGATCACGGTATTATACGCGAACCGGTAACGGCCCCGGCTCGTGCCGGTGCCATCTCCGCCAATCCGCGCCACCGTGCCGGCCGCCGAAGGAGAGACGATGAGGACATTGCCAAGAACATCGGCGTCGCAATGCGGAGAACCTTTGTTCGCCTTTGGGTCCGGGCCATCCAGGTCCAGGTCGTGGAACTTTGCCCCCTCAATCCAGTTGTACTCGATGATGTTTCGCGTGACGCGCGATTTCACATTGTTGCCACCCGCGCCGTCGTGCACGTAGCAATGTTTCATCAAAAAAACCGCATTCGGATACTTCGCGATACCTGAGCCCACATAGATCTGATGCGCGTAAAGTCCATTGCCACAGCGGTAAACCTCCACGCCATCCAGAGTCAACGAACCCGACGCATCCGCGCCGGAGATGCCGGTGCAGTGGCAATCGTGCACTGCGCTGTCGCGGAGTGTCACATCATCGCCGACATTGTAAAAGCAGCGTGATGCATGGGGATCGCTCGCGGCCGTAAGGTCAAAGCCCTGAATCAGGTAATGGCTTCCGAGGATCCGCAGCACAAAATTCGCTCCCGGCAAAATGCCCGAGATCACGGGACGCGCTCCGTTCACCGCAAGGCCGGTTATCGTGATCACGCCCGCGCCCGCGGCTCCGTTTGCGGAGAGCGTCACGCCGCCCGGATACGTCGCGCCGCCATCCACCGTCACCGTGTCTCCGGGACGCAGCAACTTTGCGATTGCCTGCAGGTTCTTGTATTGGCGGGAGGGCCCGGCCGCGTATTGCGCGGCGTGGGCTGAGATGATGCAGAGGAGAAAAAATCCAATCGGCGCGAGGCGATTCACAACCCGGACTTTATGGACGCCCCAATCCGCTGTAAATAAATAGACGGATGGCCGAATCGCCCGGAACCTTCATCATCATGCATCGCCTGGATGAGGAAATTTTTTCCGCCGAGGATGAAGAACTGCGCCAGTTGCTCCTCAGCTCGTTTCCCTATGAAACCGCACTGCTCTCGCGCCGCTACATCCGGAAGGCGCCCGCGCATCGCTGGCTGGTCCGGGCGGTCTCGGGCGAATTGGTTGCGCACGTGGGTGTTCACGATCTGGTTATCGGCATCGGCACGCGCGAAGTCCGGATCGGCGGTATTGCCGAGGTGTGCGTCGCACATTCCCACCGTGGACGCGGCCTGGTGGGAAAAATGCTCGCGGAAGCCCATGCATGGATGGAGCGGGAAGGCATCCCTTTTGCCATGCTTTTCGGCCATCCGAAAATCTACACCTCGATCGGTTACCAGTTGATCGAGAATCCCATCCAGGTGGAAAACGCGCTCATCCATACCTGGAATCCATTCAAGGGAAAACCTATGGTGCGCCTTATTGGCGCCGAGCCCTGGCCCACGGAACCCGTGGACCTGCGCGGCCCGACTTTTTAAAAAAATGGAGCGCGTGAAGATCGTTCTATTCACGACGTTCGCAGCCGTTGGCTACGGAATCGTACACGACGAGATCACGGCGCATGTTTGCGTGGAATATTTCACGCTGGCACACCCTCCGCTGTTTCATACGGAATCGCCTGCGGCGCTTGGCATCTGCTGGGGAATCGCCGCGACGATCGGCATCGGGATCGTGCTTGGCTTCGTGCTCGCAACGGCGGCGCGGTCCGGCGAGGCTCCGCAGTGGCCGGAGCCGAAGCTGATGCGGGCGATCCTCGCGCTGCTGGGTGCAATGGCCATTGCCGCTTCGCTCGCAGGCGTGAGCGGTTATGAGTTGGCCCGCCACTCATTGATTCACCTGCCGGAATCGCTGGCCCAGATCATCCGCCCGGTGCTCCGGGATCGCTTCATGGGCGTATGGTTTGCACATATCGCCAGTTATCTTGTGGGATTGGGAGGCGGCGCATTTCTCATTTTTCGAGTCTGGCGCGATCGTGGTTCGCCAAACATCATTGCCCCTTTGCCCGTCACCAAAGCCGCGATCCTCCGGACCACACTGCTCGTGCTGATCGCCGCCCTTGTGATCTATTTTCGATTTTTCCGGGAGTCTTGAATCCGGATAAATCAACCAGCGGCGGACACGGCGCAAAATTATCACGCACGGACGGGAAGCTTCCTCCGGAATGGCGCTTACAGATCCCGGTATACCATCTCCAGCGTCATCACAGCGTATGCGGTGGCGAGCACGGGATCTTTTTCCATCCAGCGTCCGCTCTCGTTGGCCCAGGAGCCGTCCTCCTGCTCCAGGTCGATTAACTTCAACCCAAGCTCCTTCGACCAATCGACGGTCTTGCCGCCCTGGAGCGACAGTTCCGGCGCGCCATAGGTGATCAGCGCCTTGGCCATGACCTGGTAATAGTAGAAGAGCCCATCCTCGCCCATGCCGGGATTTTCATCGACGGAGTAATGGCTCTTCAGCCAGCCGACGGCGGCGGTAACGCGCGGATCCGTCCGGGTGAGATCGGCGTAGATATAACTGAGGAGGCCGGCGTAGGACATGCTGCCGTAGGAGCGCGCGCCATTTTTGCCCGTCTCGCCGGCGCTGCTGTCTCCGGGAAAATACATGAAGCCGCCGCGATCGTCGGGGCTGGTGCTGACGTAGGAAGCCTTGTTGACAGAGGGCAGATTCTGGCAGCGCTGGATGAATGCGATTGCCGCGTTCCAATCGAGTTTCGGCGCGTTGGCCCGGTCCTTGCCTGCAATGGACTCGCTGGCCCGGATTGCCTCCAGCGCAATGACCGTGTTCGATAAGTCGGGATGTCCGCGCCCGGTGCCGTTGGGGCCGTAGCCGATGCCGCCGTCGAGGCTGGGATCGGCGAGGCCCTTGGCTTGCTGGCCGATCACGAAGTCGTGCGCATTGCGAATGACGCCATCGTATTTCGGATCATTCGCCATGACCAGCGCAATGAGCGAAATGGAGGTGTTGTAATTGGCAAGCCCCTTGCGGTAGATGCCGCCGTCCGGCTGCACGCAGGAGAGGATGTAATCATACGCTTTCTGGATGTACGGCGGTTTCTGCGGCGGATTGCCGGTGGGATCGCCCATGTAGGCCCATACCGGCAGCGCGGTAAGGGCGGGGTATTGATTGAGCGACCATGAGCCGTCCGGGTTCTGGTGCTTCTGAAGCCAGGCCAGACCTCTCTGGATCGCGATGCCCACTTCATTGCGGACGGATAGGTCGGCTTCCTTGCGTGGAATCGGCTCCTGTTGTGCGGAAGCGGCGCCGGCGATCAGCAAGATTGCGAATGCGGCGAATATGATAGGGCGTTTCATGGGGCATTTTCCAATTCGATTGTGACGTCCACCGCGGTTCCCACTTTCGGGGTCACCTTGGCGTATGGCTGCCATATCTGGTCATCATCGTTGCCCGGGCGCGGATTATTCAGCAGCGCCGCGGAATCCCGCACGAGTGCGCCGATGGAGCCATCCACCTGGGCCAGGAATCTACCCTCGTACATCTCCGACCCATTGTAAATCCAGGGTCCCGGCGTCATCACGGCATTCCGCTTGAGGTTCCAGATCAGGTCCTCCGCGCGGACGAGGTGCTGGCCCTGCCCATCCTGCCAGGAGATGTGGATATCGATTTTATCGCCGGCGAGCTGCGGCGCATTTTGCAGGTAGGCGCGGTTCAGTTGAGCCGGGGGCTGGGCGTTCGCATTGGCAGCGGGCTTAATCCCAAGCAGCAGCATTGCCACCTGGATGTCGTAAGGCTGGATTTTCGTGGAGAGCAGGCTCTCGTGCGTCTTCCCCATATCGTTGACAAGAAGGTACTCGAGCAGCCCCTCGGTCATGTTGATCTCCGCCGGGAAGGTGATCGTGCGCTTTACCTTGTCGATCTGGATACCGCGAAAGTCGATGGTCGGGTCCGGCGCCGCGCGCAATGAGACCACCGTCCCGCAGAGAAGCAGCGCGGCGAATACCAGCCGCAAGGCGGAATCAAGCCTGGCCATCCCGTCCCGCGGGCGCGGCGAGGCGGTCGATTTCCATGGCCACCAGGCAGACATCGTCGGCGAATTCCGTCTGGCCGGAGAACTGGCAGACCTTCCCGACCACACTCTTGCAAAGGTCCGCGGCCTTGAGCCCGCCCAGCTCTCCCACTGCTTCGCGCAATGCCTGGTAATCATAAAGGCTGCCATCCTGCGCCTCCACCTCGAAGAGTCCATCCGTAAAAAGCAGGATCGTCTCCGGCATGACGATGTCCGTGCGGGCGGCAGGATACTCCGCCTCATCCAGCAGGCCGAGCGCCGGCCCCAGCTTGCACCCGTCCAGCCGCTGGAGGGCGGACGGGCCGCCGGTACGGACGCGCAACGGGCAGGGATGCCCGGCGTTTGTGTGCAACAGACAGCCGTTCTGCAGATCCGCCACCACGTAGAAGGCGGAGGCGAAAAGGGGCACGCGGGTGTGCTTGAGAATGCGCCGCAGCGCGCGATTGAGCTGCGACATGAACTCCGACGGCTGCTTCCAGACCGGCTGCAGCTCATTAACCAGGGCGCGCAAGATGGAGGCTACCAGCGCCGCGCGCACCCCATGGCCCATGACATCGCAGATGAAGAGGCCGGCAACGTTTTCCTCGATCTCGAACACGTCAAAGAAATCGCCGCTGACCGCCGTGGAAGGCCGGTAGATGTGATGGAAATGAATGGCGCTATCCGCCTCCGCGGCACCGCGGGGGAATGTGGGGAACTGCTGCGGCAGGAGGGCGTTTTGCAGCTCGCGGGCCATGCCCAGGTCTTCTTCGAGCGCCTGGTTCTTTGTCCTCAGCTCTCCGGCCACGCGCGCCAGTTCCTGCTCCGCGCGCTTGCGCAGGGTGATGTCCCGCGAGACGCCAAACGTGCCTATGATGCGCCCGCGCGGATCGGTCAACGGCATCTTGGTGCTGGATACCCAGGTGACGTGGCCGTCCCCCCATGTCTCCTTTTCCTCGAGGTTCACGATGGGCTCGCCGGTCTCCATAATCCGGCGCTCGTCTTCCATGGCGCGGAAGGCGTGATCCGCGGAGAAGACATCCAGATCGGTCTTCCCGAGCAGGTCCAGCGGATCCTCTTTGCCGAAAAGGCGGGCCATGGCGCGATTGACGGCGATGAAGCGGCTCTCGCGATCCTTGAAATAAATGTTGTCCGGAATGTGATCCATCAGGGTCGTCAGCAGATGACGATCCCGCGCGTAGGCCTCCGCCGATGCGCGGCGATTGGAGACGTCCCATGCCACGCCCAGGATGCGGGAGGGCTTCATCCCGCGCCGGCAAAAGACGCGGCAGCGGACCCGCACGGTGCGGACTTCGCCACCCGGCATTAAAACCCGAAATTCGCTATCGTGACCGGGATCGGGGCGGCTTGAAAAATGGAGCGATTGCGCCAGCCGCTCGCGGTCGCCGGGATGCACCAACTCCAGAAAATCCTCGTACCGGCCGCCAAAATCGCCGGGGCCAAGCCCGAAAAGGTTGTGCATGCGCGCATCCCACTCCATGCGATTCGCCAGCACGTCCCACTCCCAGGTGCCCATGCCAATAGCCTTGAGCGCCAGACTGAGCCGCGCTTCATTCTTGCGGCTGGCCAGCGTGGTCTCGTCGCCAGACGTGAGTTCGATAGGGTTCACTGGCGGGTCCGGGTGATGTTCGGGATTCTCAGGCAACTAAACCGTTCAACAAAACAGCATACATCCCCGCCGCCGGACACGCAATCGGCAATGTGGGGCGGCTTCATCCGTAAGTTTGCGCAGGCCAAACATGCCGGTGAAAATCCTCTGGCCCACTCAGCGGAGCCCGACGGTCGGAGTCAGGTCAATCGGGGTAAGGTCTTCATCCCGGCGCAGGGGGACCACCAGGTTTTGGTTCTCCCACCGGAGGATCACCCGGCCATCCTGAACGGCAAGTAATTGGACGGTAACGGAACCGGTGCTGATGGGAATCGACGCAATCTCGCCTTCGGCCATTTCCTTGCCATTGATCACGGCAAGGGGCGGCTCATTCAGCAGGATGCTTGTCACGGTAAAGTCTCCGATATGCGGCACAATGGGCGCGGCATCGCTTTCGGACTCGTTAATCTTGACCCAGCCAATGGGCCAGAACGGGTTGTGATCATTGACGGCGCCGGTAAAGACAGACTTGTTTTTGGGCAAATAAGCCGCACCGGCGGCGGTGGCGCCGGAGGCGTGGGTCACTACGGTGGCGGCGGCGGGCTGGCCGGCGTACAAGGCGTGGCCGGCCAGGGTCATGGCTGCGAGAATCAGGAGTTTCTTCATGATTTGACCAGAGTTGAGACAACCAATGTGGCGTGTTGGTACTGCGCATCATCACGCACCGCGTCCACGGTGACATTGAGGACGGTGAGCAACGGTTCGGTGTTCTCCAGGTTTGAGATGGCGATGCCCAGCGGAACGAATTCCACTTTTGGCACGTCCACGCTCCAGACCATGCGGCGGAAGCCCGGCATGTCATCCGGCGTCGTAGAAACCAGATGCGTGGTCACCTTCTGGATGCCGCGAGCCTTGAAATAGTCAGCGATCTTCGGCGGGAACCACGCGATCGGGGCGCCATCGGGGATGCTGTTCTTCAGGCCGTTCAGCAGAGCGGTGGCCGCGGGAGCTTTTTTCTCAAGGTCGGCGGTGGTGACTATCTGCTTTTTGGCATCGGCTATCTGCGGCTCCAGCGCGGCGATGCCGGAATTGGCTTTCTGCTCGTTCTCCTGGACGGGTCCCAGAAGGTAGGCAAAGTATCCGTAAAGCAGGGCGCCGAGGACAAGCCCCGCAAGGCCGATTTTCTTGATCTGTTCTTGTTCGAGTTTCATTCTGCGGCTTCTGATGAGGATTCTTTGTGCGGTGCACCCGGCACCGAGGCATCGGCCACGGCGTCACGCACCTCGATCTGGAATTCGAGTGAAAATGTGGCGGTCGGCAGGCGGCGGCCGTTCAGCAGCACAAACTGGTCGCTGTCATCCAGCTCCTTGAAGACGGAAGTCACGTGCTTGAACCTGGTCTCGAGGTTTTTCTCGAGCGCGATGCGGACGGCTTCCGCTTCCTTGCGCGGCTCGGCGGCGCTGGAAATGCCGCTGACGGTCAATGTGCTGATGGTATCCCTATCGTTGCCCGGGGAATCCGCGCCCACATGCAGCAATTGCACCGAGCTCGGAATGGTCTTGAGAACCTGATCGAGTACCGGCGCCCAATAGAGCCGGCTTTCCACGGTCTTCAACATCGCGTCGCTGGCGGCGATCTCGTTATTCAGCTCATCCTGGCGGGCCTTGGCGGCCTTGGCCTGCGGCGATATCTTGCTCCATTGCTCATTGAGGGCCGCAAAGCGAACCCCGATGGAGTGGGAGCGCTCGAGCACGATGAAATAGTTCACGACGAACCCGATGGCGATCAAAAGCACGGCGAGCATCGCCAGCCGGAGTGGATCGCGGCGGCGGGCCAGATCCTGCCGCTGGACTTCATGATAGAGATTTACGTGGATAGGCATGGCGGTGTTATTTACGCAGGGCCTCCGCGGCGGCGCCGCAGGCGACATTGAGGCTGACAAAGTCTGCGGCCAGGGACTCCTTGCGACCGGCGGGCAGCGCCACCTCGCAATTGGTAAAGGGGTCCCAAGCCTCGCACGGGATGTGCAATTCCTCGCTCAGCAGGGTGAGCACAGACTTGTGCCGTGCACCGCCGCCGGAGACATAAACGCGGGTGATATTCTCCTCCCGCCGGCCCTCGAAGAAGCCGATGGAGCTGGCGATCTCCCGCGTCAGCGCGGCGAGCGAAAGCCGCGCGTTATCGAGCGCGAGTTCGTCCCCCGCTTCAAGCAATTCGAAGGTCTTGTCCTTGGGAGCGCCATTGGAAATCAAAAATTCGCGGAGGTGGCTGGCGCCGTAATCGATGGCGCGCACGATCACCAGCTCCTTCTTTACGCCGACGGTGACGGTGGAGTTGTGATGGCCGATGTCAACGAGCAGGAAGGCCTCATTGGCAAAAGTTTCCGGATTGGAGAACTCAAACGCGTTGAAGTTGCAGACCGAAGCAAGCTGGATGTTGTGAATCGCGGTGCGCTTGTATTGCTGGAATGCCTGATCGATGAACTGCACGCGCGAACGGGGCAAACCGGCCACCAGGTATTTGACCGGCTGCACCACAGGCGCCGCGGCAGGCCCCTCTCCCTTCTTTTTCTTCTCGGGCTTGGGCGCCTTGCCATTGGGAGACTGGGAGATCGGCTCGCAATCGAGAACAAACTCTTTCACCTCCTGGTTGAGCAGGCTCAGACCGTTGAGCCGGATGGCGTCGCGCAAAATTTCGCGCGGGGTCTCGGGCTGCTCAATTATGCGAATGAGAGAATCAGTACTGGAGACAGCGACGGCGCAGCTCTTGGCGCTGGCGCCCACTTCTCGAAGAGCCTGTTTCAACTCGTAGGTCAATTGGTCCGGCGTCAGCGGCGCTCCGCTCATGACGTGGACGCCGTAATTGCTTACCACAAAGCGGTTTCCACCCTTGCGCTGGAGCGCCACTGTTTTGATGGAGTGCCGTCCGAGGTCGAGCCCGATGACGGATGAAGGAAGTTTCTTGCGCATGTCGAAAAATGAATGAGCAAGCGCAATGCCGGATCACGGATTTTCCGAAAAATGATACATATTTTCAGTAGTTATGGAAAATATCAGCGTCCGGCGGGGCTCGATCCCGCCGACGGACCCCCCGGATTTGCATTTCCCATCGCCGTTTGAGAACCCGCCGCCGCCTGTCCGGCCGGCTTGGGAAGCTGGGAAACCATCCATTCCATCATGCCGATGGCCCCGACGGCGAAGACCACGATAACCACGAGACTGCCGTAGCGGAAGGCTCCGCCCTGAAGGGAACGGGGCGCTCCGGTGCGCTTCCCGCGCCGCGCGGAGGTCTGCAATTCCAGCAGCCGGAGCAATTGGGCGACTTCCGGCGTTGGCGATTCCGCCATGGCTTTGCTAGCGTCGTGGTTTTCGTCCATGGGCAGAAAGACTGTAGCTTACATCGCGCCATTTGGCACTTTCATGCTGATTTTGGGTCTGGGCCAGTTGCTCGAGTCCCTTCATATCGGCAGCGGGCGGGCCATGTATTATACTTTCCCGGCCCAAACGCTCATCTGCGCGGGAGTGCTGGCGTGGTTCTGGGGCGATTACCGTCTGCGGGCGCCCCGGATGACCTGGCTGGGCATCGGGGTGGGCATTCTGGTCTTTGCACTATGGGTGGGGCCGGAGGTGGCGCTGGCGAAGACCCACTTTGCGCCGGCTCCGCGGCTGGAGGGTTTCAATCCCGTCATCTTCGCCGGACATCCCCTGCTTTACTGGGCGGAGTTGGTATTACGATTCGCCCGGCTGGCGCTGGTGGTGCCGCTGCTTGAGGAAATCTTCTGGCGGGGATTCCTGCTCCGCTATCTCATCCGGGAGGACTTTGATACCGTGCCGTTCGGCAGCTACACGCGGCAGGCAAACGCGATCGTGGCCATTGGCTTCATGCTTGAGCACTCCCTGGCCGACTGGCCGGCGGCGCTGGTGGCGGGCGTTCTTTACAATTGGGTCGCTTTTCGCTCCCGGAGCCTGTCGAATTGCGTTCTGGCCCACGCGCTTACGAACGCGCTCCTGGGCTGGTACATCATGGCTACTCACCATTGGGGCTTTTGGTAATGCGGACGGCACGTCTCCAGCTTACAAGGATGTATGCACGGCACTTTTTTGCAGCGGGTTATCCTGACACTTTTCTTTGCCCTGTGCGCCGCCGGACTGATCGAGTTTTACAAGAACGTCATCCAGCGGGCCGACAACGATATCAACCGGGATTGGCGCACCACATCCACCCCGAGCCAAACCTCGCATTGAGCGGCCGGCGGGTGCGGCCGCGGAGGAGGCGCTTATGAAAGCGGGCCTCGCCCAGATCAACACCACCGTCGGCGATCTGGCCGGCAATTACACAAAAATCCTCGCCGCGTACCGCGAGGCGGTTGCCGGCGGCGCGGAGATCGTCCTGACGCCGGAGCTGGCGATCACCGGGTACCCGCCGCAGGACCTGGTCTTTAAATCGCGGTTTGTCCCGCTCAACCTGGAGGCGCTGGAGCGGCTCCATGCCGAGGTGGGCGCGGTGCCGCTGGTCACCGGCTTCATTGATCGCAATACGGCCCCGGGCGCCCCTTTTCGCAACGCCGCCGCGGTGCTCCAGGCCGGGCAACCGGTCCGCAAGGTTTACAAATCGCTGCTCCCCACGTACGACGTGTTCGACGAGGATCGCTACTTCGAGCCCGCGGCGGAGACCGAGCCGATGCAAATCGCCGGCAGCAACTGCGGGCTGACCATTTGC
>DATAXI010000072.1:0-2843 GCA_036266845.1 Chthoniobacteraceae bacterium
CTGCCCGCGATCGCCGCTTGCGCGACGTCGCCATTCAGCCGCAAATGCTCCAGCAGATGCTCGGCCAGCGGCGCAACGCTTCCCAGCCGGTAGGTATCCGCGTAACGTCCGCGCGCCTCGATGGCCGCGCGGATCTTGAGCGCCGATTTATCGCCAAAGCCGGCCAGGGCCGCCACCCGCCCATCCCTGCACGCCGCCTCCAGCTCCGGCACGCTCGTCACTTTCAGTTGCTCGTACAGCACCTTGATCTTCTTTGGCCCCACCCCCTGGAGATCGAACAAATCGAAGAGCGTCGGCGGAAATTCCGCCCGCAGGCTCTCATAATATTCCAGGCGCCCCGTCTCGACCAGTTCGGTAATTTTCTTGGCAATCGCCTCGCCGATGCCCGGGATGCCGTTCAAGCGCCCTTCCCTGGCCATCTGCTCGATATTCCCCGCATAAGTCTCCACCGTCCGCGCCGCATTCGCATAGGCGCGGGTCTTGAAGGCATTCTCGCCCTTCAGCTCCAGCAGCATGCCAATGTTCTCAAGAATATCGGCGATCTCTTCTTTGTTCGGCACGGTATTGCGGTTTCTTTCCCAAGCCTAAAACCAAATCGCAACCCCATGCGAAGGAAATTTCAGTGCCTCGGCACCCGGGGCTGCGTCGAAGAGCGCTTTCTCACAGGAGTTCCGTTGAAATCTCCGCTTTCGCCTCCGCGCAGGCTGGGACTTGCGCCGCAACGGGAGCGCCGCTTTAGTAGCGGGCGCAATGACCCAACTGATCCGGTTTTTCGGGCGATCCACCCTCGGCGTTTGTGCTTACCTGGGGCAATTGCTGCTGCTCGCGATCGACTGCATTCGCTCGATTTGCACGGCGCCCATCCGGTGGAAGCTCTTCATGGGCCAATTGCTGGAAGTCGGCTACCGGTCGCAGCTTGTCGTGCTCGTCACCGGCGGCTTTACCGGCGCGGTTTTCGCGGCGCAGACCTATTTCCAGTTTCACCGCCTGGGCATGGACTCCGCGGTGGGCGCCGTGGTGGCGGTATCGATGTTCCGGGAGCTGGGGCCGGTGCTCACGGGGCTGATGCTGGCCGGGCGCGTGGGCGCGGCGATGTCCGCCGAGATCGGCACGATGAAAGTCACCGAGCAGATCGATGCGCTGCGGGCCCTGGGCGTCTATCCGGTGGATTACCTGGTCGTCCCGCGGTTGCTGGCGATGGTCCTTTCCATGCCGCTGCTGGTGGCGGAGTGCGTGGGGCTGGGCATCGTGGTGGGCTACTTCGTGGGCGTGGTGCTGCTGGATATCCAGGGGGCTTATTACGTCGATTACATGCTGGAGTTCACCGGCCCCCGCGACATCAAGATGGCGCTGACCAAGGGCGTCGTTTTTTCGATCATCATCGTGCTGGTCTCCTGCCACCAGGGGCTGAATGCCAAGGAGGGAGCCGTGGGCGTGGGCCGCGCGCCCACTGAGGCGGTGGTGATCGGTTCGCTTTCCATCCTGGTCATCAATTTCTTCCTTTCCCTCATTCTTAACGCGATCTTCCCGGCGGGCCTATGATCACCATCCCCATCCCGGACGCCCCGCAGGCCGGCGCTCCTGCGTCGCCGCCCCTCATTTCCATTCGGGATCTCTGGAAGCAACTCGGCGAGCAGCAAGTGCTCAAGGGCTTTGATCTGGACGTGGTCACCGGGCAGACGCTCGTCATCCTGGGCCGCAGCGGCGGCGGCAAGAGCGTGCTGCTCAAGCACATCATCGGACTCATGAAACCCGACCGCGGCGATGTCCTTGTGGATGGCGAAAGCATCGTCGCGCTGACGGAGCGCCAGCTTTCCCGCGTGCGAAAAAAAATCGCGGTCCTCTTCCAGAGCGCGGCCCTGTTCGATTCCATGACCGTGGAGGACAATATCGCCTTTCCGCTGCGGGAAGGGGGCATGGCCGACCAGGGGGTGATCGATGCAAAAGTGGCCGCCGCCCTCGATATGGTGGACCTGGCCGGCGAGCAGAAAAAGATGCCGGAGAAACTGAGCGGCGGCATGCGCAAGCGCGTGGGCCTGGCCCGCGCGATTGTGACCGAGCCGCGCTGCATCCTGTACGACGAACCGACCACCGGCCTGGACCCCATCGTCGCCGATTCCATCAACCGGCTGATTCGCCGCTTGCAAAAGCGCCTCGGCATTACTTCCATTGTCGTCACACACGATATGAAGAGCGCCTTTCATGTGGCCGATCAAGTGGCCTACCTCTACGATGGGCGGGTTTACTTCAAGGGCACACCGGAAGATCTGCGCGCCTCGGCCGATCCTCTCGTTCACGACTTCATCGAAGGCCGCTCCCGCGAAATCCAAGACTAACTTTCCATGAATGGCGCCAACACCAGCAAAGAACGCGCGCAGGAATTGCGAGCCGGCATCTTCGTCATCATCGGCCTCGTCTTCATCGCCCTCATGGCTTTCAAGTTCGGGCGCCTCGGCCAGGGGCTTTTCCAGCAATATTACTCGCTCACCATCACCTTCCCGAGCGCCGATGGCCTCATCAAAAATTCCGATGTCCAACTGGCCGGCGCGCGCGTCGGCTATGTGGCGGAGAAGCCGGTCATCACCTCCGGCGGCAGCGGGGTCACGATTCCCATCAAGATTCTGTCGAACGTAAAAATCCCGCGCGAAACAATCTTCGAGATCAGCAGCAGCGGCCTGCTTGGCGATAAGTTTGTCGATATCAAACCGAATGCGGCATTCAACGCCGCCACGTTCGATCCTTCCGATCCGAAACAGGTCATCGCGCCGGGCGCCGTGATTCCCGGCCAGCCCGCCGGCGGCCTGCTGGGCGGCCTCGGCACCAAGGCGGACGCCGTGTTTGAT
>DATAXI010000130.1:0-12140 GCA_036266845.1 Chthoniobacteraceae bacterium
ATTGGGCGATTCCCTCGGCGGTTTTGCCCTCCATGAGGAGGACGTTGGCCATATTGCCACGTCCCTCGACGCTCTCTGGCAGCAGCTGGATCTGCGCCTGGTAATGCTGAAGAGCCTCCGCGAGGTGGCCCTGGCTCACGAGGATGCCGGCCAGGTTGTACTGGGCGATCCAGGCGTCCGGGTTATCGGCCAGCGTGCACCGCCAGAGCGTCTCCAGGTTGTAATAGACCGAGCACTGGAGAAATGTGAGCCCGCCCAGCACCAGGAGCAGTGCGCCGGAGAGGACGGGGTAGATGAGCGATGTCCGGCGCCCGAACGCCAGGGCGATGCCGGCGCCGGCCAGCGCGAGCGGTCCCATGCTGGCAAGGTACTGAAAGTGATCGCCTACAAAAGAGTAGCGGAAGAAATAGACGTTGAAAAAGCTGAGCACCGGAAAGAGCGATACCACGAAATAGAAGGCGGCGAAAAAGACGCCGCCGAGCCGCGTATGGCGCATGAGCCAGAGCAGGGCCAACGTTATGACCACGGCGGCCAGAGGGAGGTAATTGGTGAGGCGGGAGGAATCGGTATTCCAGACCGGATAGATGAAGGTGAGGGGATGCGGCCAGGCCAGTTTCCCGAGGTAAAACCAGATATCCTTGCCCGCGACGATGGCGCGCTGCGCCCACGTTTGCGACCACTCGGCGCCGAGGGCGTGATTGGCGTATTTTTGCTCCCAAATGGTCCAGAGGCCGGCCGCTCCGGAGATGGCGCAAAAGGGAGCGAGCCAGATGCAATATTCCCACCGCCAGCGTCGGTCCCGCCACCACCAGCAGAGGCCCAGCACTACAGGCAGCATGACGGTGGAACTCTTGCTGAGGATGGCCAATATCGCGCACAGAAGCGCCGCTCCGTACTGGCGGGACCGGGGGAAACCATCATGGCCGGGGCCGGCCTCCGCAGCCTCCCGCCACCGGAGGAAGCAGAGGATCGCCAGTAGATAGAACACGCCGGATTGCGTATTTTTCTGTTCCGTAATCCAGGCGGCGGACTCCACCTGCACGGGATGCAGCGTCCAGAGGGCCGCACCCAGCCACGCGCCCGGCACTTGCAGCCGGCGCAGCACCCGCCAGAGCAGGATGCCGCAGGCCGCGTGCAGTGCCACATCCACAAGGTGATACGGCAGGGGATTGAGCCCCCAGAGGGCGTGCTGAACCCAGAAGCTGGTCAGCACCAGCGGGTAATAAACCGCCTTTGCGCTGGTCCAGATGGCGCCGAAGCCCAGAGGCCCCACGATGCACGGGTTATGGGTGAGGTGATCGTCATCATCCCAGATGAAACCGGCGTGCCAGACCCGCGCGTAGGCCAGGAAGACCATCGCCGCCAGCGCCAGCGCGGGCAGCCAGCGGGCGAGGAACCGTTGCGGGCGGCCTTCTGGCGAACTGGGAGGATGGGGCGGATGGGGGGCGGGGCTGGCCGGCATCGGGAAGTTCCCTTGTACCGGCACGCGATTTTCACTGCAAGCGGGCATCGAAAATTATCCGTTTATTACACACGCACTTGAGTTTCCATGGGTTCGAATTCATCTTGAGGGTGATCATTTTTTTCCCCAATGGGCAACGGAGAAACGACTATTGAAAAAGAGAGCAGAACACGCAGCGAGCTGGACTTGCCGTGGTCCGTCGTCGTGCACAATGATCCCGTCAATCTCATGAACTACGTCACCATGGTCTTCCAGCGCGTCTTCGGCTACAGCAAGGAGCGGGCGCAGAAGCACATGATGGAGGTGCACCAGCATGGGCGATCCATCGTCTGGACGGGCATCCGGGAGCCGGCGGAGAGCTATGTGGAGCAACTCCAGTCCTACCTCCTGCTCGCCACCCTGGAGAAGAGCCAGTGACTGTGGAAGTAACCCGCACGGGCGATGGCTTGCGCCTCTCCCACCTGGACCTGTTCTTTGTGGAGCTGCTGCGGCAGATCCCCGTGAGCGCCGAGCCCGGCGACAGCGATGCCGCCCGCACCCGGCTCTATCCCCCCGCCGCGCGCGGCCCCGGAGCCGCCCCGGCCAATGAGGAGTGGCGCACCTACGTCCACCCTGAGCTCAAGCGGCTCTTCACCACCGCGACCGATGTGGTCCGGGAGGACCTGGAGGCTTTCGAGCAGGGCGGCGAGACCAATGACGACTGGGCATTCGAGATTCCCGCACCTCACTTCGACCAGTGGCTGAACGTCCTCAACCAGGCGCGGCTATCCCTTTCCGCCCGGTTCGACTTTGAGGAAAAAGAGATGAACCAGAACGGCCCCCGCACAATCGAGACCGTGCGGGACCTCAGTCTCTTTCAGGTGCACTTTTACGGCTTCGTCCAGGAGTGCATCCTTCAGGATCTGCCCGGGTAACGGGCGGGACCCAGCCGGTTTCGGGCAGCCATAACCGGATTTTCCAGGTTGCTCGAAAATTGGCGCAAAACACTTGCGCCATCGTGGCGGAGTGGTAGAAATACCGTTCCCCAATTGCTCGGGTGGTGAAATTGGCAGACACGTACGTTTGAGGGGCGTATGCCGAAAGGCATGCGGGTTCAAGTCCCGCCCCGAGCACTTCCTACCCGCTAACACGGAGCCGTTTGGTTTCGCTAGACTGAACATCTACTCGCGCGTCCGTTTCCGCTTGGGTGATGGACTCGCCCGGGATTGGAGTGCGTGCGCCTTGACGATGGCGGCGATCAATCCCGGGAAGCGCTTTTCCAGCTCCGCGCAGCGGGAGATATTGTGCATTTCCACCCCACGGCGCTCACTGCGGATGAGCCCGGCCTCGCGCAAGGCCTTGAAGTGCTGGGAGAGCGTGGATTTTGGAATGTCCTGCTCGCTCACCTTGAGGAAGGCGGAGCAGTTTTGAGAGCATTGGGAGCCCACAATTCCGGCAAAGATCGCGACGCGGACAGGATCGGAAAGGGCATGGAGAATGCCTTCGACCGTGACATCATCGACCGCGGGATGGAAGAGGGGTCTCATAAATTCAGGATGGGAGTATAAGGCCGCTTGACAAAAGGTTCAATAGTTCGTAAATACGGAACAAAGAAACAAAAATGGGCCCGCCGCCGCTTCCGGCCACACGGGTCCGCTTCCAAGCAAGAAACCATCCATTATGAGCAAACTATCAGGCAAGGTCGCTGTCGTGACCGGGGCTTCCAAGGGAATCGGCGCGGCCATCGCAAAGGCCCTCGCTGCCAATGGCGCATCGGTCGTCGTCAATTACGCATCCAGCAAAGCGGGGGGTGAGGCCACGGCGGCCGCCATTACCGCCGCGGGAGGCAAGGCAATCGCCGTGGCAGGCGATGTCTCGAAGGCGGCGGAGGCGCAGGGCATTATCGATGCGGCGGTCAAGGAGTACGGACGGCTCGATATCGTCGTCAACAATTCCGGCGTCTATGAGTTCTCGCCGCTGGAGACTCTCACCGAGGAGCAGTTCCACCGCCAGTTCAACATCAACGTGCTGGGCCTGCTCCTGGTATCGCAGGCGGCGCTCAAGCATCTGGGCGCCGGGGCCAGCATCATCAATATCAGTTCCGTCGTCTCGCGCATCACGCCGCCGGGCAGCGCCATCTACGCCGGCACCAAGGGCGCGGTGGACGCCGTCACGGGCGTGCTCTCGCGCGAGCTGGGGCCGCGCCAGATCCGCGTCAATGCGATCAATCCCGGCATCATCGAGACGGAGGGCACGGTCGGCGCCGGTTTCATCGGCTCGGACTTTGAGAAGGACGTTGTCCGCCAGACGCCGCTGGGGCGCGTCGGAAAGCCGGAGGATATCGCGGATGTCGCCGTATTCCTGGCCTCCGACGATTCGCGCTGGCTCACCGGCGAGATGCTGCTGACGGGCGGCGGCCTGCGATAAGCGGCGCCAATCACCGGCGCGCGCCGGCTGCGGGCAATTGCCCGTACCGGTGGCGCGTGCGTGCAACGCTTTGTTCCCGGAGCCAGCGGGTCAGTTCAATCCTGCCCGCGGCGATGAACGGCGCATCGATCCAGTTGAGCCCCGCATCCTCGGCGGCGCGCAGCACCGCGTCCGCCGGCGGTGCGGCGGTGCGAAGAAATTCCGCATGCAGCGCCATTTCCGGAAGGCGGGCGATGAAGTCCGCATCGGGCTCCTCCGCGCGAATGCTGATGGCGAGCGGCGAGGAGGCAAGCCGCGACGCGAGTTGCGCCCGGGCGATGGATTGCTCATCCCGGGTATCGAGGCGCAGGATGACGCCCTTGCAGCGGCGGTAGCGGAAGACATTGCTCTCCGCGCGCAGCCCGGTGGGATCGTGCTCTTGCGAGAAATGATCGCGCCATGCCGCCTCATAATCCGGCGGCGCGGCGGCGTCCGCATCGCTCCAGCGGCAAAGGCTCCGCACATAATTGGGCCCGCCTGCCTTGGCGCCGGGGCCGATGCAGGAGCGTTTCCATCCGCCGAACGGCTGGCGCTGGACAATCGCGCCGGTGATCTGGCGATTGATATAAAGATTACCGGCTTCCACCCGGTCGCGCCACCAGTCGATCTCCGCCGGGTCCAGCGAGTGCAGCCCGGCGGTGAGCCCGTAGCCGGTATCGTTTTGCCATTTCACTGCCTCTGCGAGCGATTCCGCGCGCATGAGCCCCAGCACCGGGCCAAAGCATTCCGTGCGGTGGAAGAATGAGCCGGGGCGCACGCCCAGCTTGATGCCGGGCGTCCAGAGGGTGGAATCGCCCGGCGACTGGCGGGGCTCCAGCAGCCACTGCTCGCCGGCGTCGAGCGTTGTAAAGGCGCGCATTAGCGCGGCGGTTGGTTTGACCAGCGGCGTGATCACGCTTTGCGGATCGGACGATGGGCCCGCGGGCAGGCTGGCTGCGGCATCGCGGAGCTGGCGGCGGAATGCGGGATCGTCGTACACCTCGGCTTCCAGAATCGCGAGGCTCGCGGCACTGCATTTCTGGCCGGAATGGCCGAAGGCGGAGCGCACGAGGTCCTTGATCGCCAATTCCCGGTCGGCCTGTGCGGTAATGACCAGCGCATTTTTTCCGCTGGTCTCCGCCATGAGCGGCAGCGCTGGGCGCCACGCCTGAAATTTCCTCGCGGTATCATAACTGCCGGTGAGAATCACCCCCGCAATGCGCGAGTCCGTGATCAGCGCCTGGCCCGCGGCATCCTCGCACGGGTAAAAATGAAGCGCCTCGCGCGGGACTCCCGCTTCCCACAGTTGTTGAACGAGGAGCCAGGCGATTTGCACGGTGGCCGGCGCCGGTTTCAGAACCACGGCATTTCCCGCCATCAATGCCGCGAGCACTCCGCCGGCTGGAATCGCGTAAGGGAAATTCCACGGGGAGACGACCGCGACGACCCCCATCGGCTCGGCGCGCGCGCCTGGAGGGATTTGAAACGTGCGGGAGTAATAGCGCGCGAAGTCGATGGCCTCCGTGATTTCGATGTCCGCTTCCGCGAACGCTTTTTTCCCATCAGTCTGCATGCAGACCAGCGTGTCGAATCGCTGCGCGGCCAGGACCTGCGCAGCCTGGTTCAGCACGGCGGCGCGGCTTGCGATTCCCCGTGCGGCCCATGCCGGCACGGCGGAAACAGCGGTATCCAGCATCCGGGTGATCCCGGGCAGGGCGGGCAACGGCACGGGCTGCCAGCGGCGCCGGGCCTCGCGTAAAGCGGTGCGCGGCGGGGCTTGCGTCCAATCCGTATCCGGCTCGTTTTCGAAATGATCGCTCGCGCCGGCGTCGATTGCGGGCGTCAATCGGCGGGATGCCGTGGAGACGCTGCCCCTGTTATTCCAGCCCTCAAGGAAGCGGGCCTTCTGCGCAGCCCACTCCGGCGAGCCCGGGCGCATCGCGAACATATCGTGAAGGAAGTTTTCCGGAGCGGTGTTTTCATCGAGGCGGCGGACGAGGTACGCCATCGCGCTCATGAAATCATCCTCGCGCACGGCGGGCGCGTAGAGCAGCAGGCCGCCGGCGGCATCGCGCACCGCGCGCGCCTGGTGATTTGCCATGCCTTCCAGCATCTCGATCTCCACCCGGTCCTCCACGCCGTAATGCTTGCGCAGAGTCAGGCCCAGCGCCACGTCGAACAGATTGTGGCTGGCCACGCCCAGCCTCACGGCGGCGGCATTCGCAGGCTGGCAGCCGTACTCCAGCATCCGGCGGTAATTCGCGTCCGTTTCCGCCTTCGTGCCATAGGGCGCGCGCTGCCAGCCGTGCATCGCGGCTTCCACCGTTTCCATCGCAAGGTTCGCGCCCTTGACCAGGCGCAGCTTCACGGGCGCGCCTCCCGCAGCCACGCGGGCGCGGGCCCAGTCCGTCAGCTCGCGCTGCGCGGCGAAGGAATCCGGGAGATAGCCTTGCAGCACGATTCCGGCGGAAAGGCGGCGAAATTCCGGCTCATCGAGCAGGGCGCGGAAGGCGGCCATCGTGAGCGCAAGGTCGCGATATTCCTCCATGTCCAGGTTTACAAATTTCCCGGCTTCCGCCGCCGCGCGGTAAAGCCGGCGGAGGCGCGCGGTGATATCCGCCAGCGACTCATCCCAGGCGATGAGATTGATCTGGCTGAAGATGGCGGAGATCTTCACGGAGATATAATTCACCTCCGGCTTGGCGAGGTGCGTGAGAACGGCCTGGAGCCGCCGCTCCGCTTCTTCCTCGCCCAGCACCGCCTCGCCCAGGTGGTTGAGATTGATGCGGAAACCTTGCGCCGCGCGCGCAGCGAGGTATTCGCGCAGCGGCTCCGGCTCGCCCGGCAGGATCACGCGTTCGGTTTGCGCCCGCAGGTGATTGGCTACTGATTTCATCACCAGCCCCGGCAGTAGCCGACTGGCCGCAGCGCCGGCGCGCATCTTCATTTGATCGGCTGCCGGCAGATACGCGGGCACGCCAAAGAGTTCCAGCAGTCCCCGCCAGCGTTTCGCTTCGATGGCCGGTTGATGGCTTCGGAAAACCTCATCCACCATCGCGAACGTGAACGCCTTGCCGCGCGGATCCTTCATCATGCGGCCCAGCATTTCCGCCTCGGCATGCTCCCCGCGCGTTTGCTGCGCCAGCGCGGCGGCAAGCAGCCCTTCCGCAAGCGCCGCAGCTTCCGTGGCGATATCCCCGGTCCCGACGCCGCAATCCCGGCCCCAGGCGGTTTCCGCGCTCATTGATTTACACTAGCGCCGATTTGGCGCCGCGTCGATTTTTTAAGCGTAAACGAGCAGGTGAATGTCTTCCGGCAGGGTGCTGGAGACATTGCGGATGATATTGCCGCGCAACATATTGACCAACGCGTTGCGCTGCGGAGCACCCAGGATGAGCCGGGATGCGCCCACCGTGGCGGCAACGTCCACAATGGTATCCGCCGGCGACTCGCTGATGGCGTAGCAGGGGAGAATCGTGTGGCCGTCCGCGTGCTCGGCGGCGTACTCAAAAATCTTGAATGCCTCCTCATCCTCCGTCCATTTGCGGCGCTTGTCCTCGCGCGTGACAACCGGCTGCTCGCGGATGAAAAGGAGGTAAAGGGGACGGTCGGTTTCGCGCGCCTCCTCGATGGCGAAGTCCAGGGTGCGCCCGATGCCGCGGATGGCCGCCAGCAGCGGCGCGCCGGAGGCCTGGTGGGTGCCAAACTCGATGGTCTTCCGTGCCGTCGCCTGCGCTGCGAGCGCGGCGGCAGCCTGGGCCGCGGTGGCCTCCTTCTTCTGGCGGCGCTCGGTCACAAGACCACGCGCGATGAGGCCCGCGGCCAGGATGATCAGCGTGAAGAGCCGCGCGTTGGGCTTGTAAATGAAGAGCGAAATCTCGATGAGCGCCATGATTACAAACGTGCAGAACATCATGACACGCTCGCCCTTTTTCAGATCCAGGTGCCAATCGGTCGAGCTTGCGCCCAGGTTGGTGGCGATGGCGCCCACCACGCCCACCGCATAAAGGTCCGCCAGCCCGGACATATCGTGGATGGAGGCCACCAGGATCGCGGGCACCACGACCGCGAAGATAATCGACCAATTCGGCACGCCATAGCGGTTCAGCTTCTGGAAGAGGTCCGGAACCTCTCCGTCCCGCGACATCAGGAAGGAGATGGCGATCAGATCGACGATTGCCGTGTTCACCGCGGAGAGCAACAGCAGGCCGAAAACGAAGGAAACAATGATGCCCGCGACCAGGCCGGCGGTGTGATTGTGCATTGCTCCGCCGACGAACACATTCGCCATGTAATTGAGCATGTAATCGCGAACGCCGTGAGCGCCGGGACCATTCACGTCCGGAGCCGAGGGATTGCCGACAATCGTCAATCCATGGAGGGCCTGCATGGCCAGGCCCAGCAGCGCTGTCAGTCCGCAGACCTCGATGGCCACAATAAGCAAAGCCTTGTTGGACGTTTTCGACACCTTGGGATGCTCGTCCGTGCTCCCTGGATCGAGTTGCATCACCCCCGTCGCGTTGGCGATTGCCTCCACGCCCGAAAGTGCGAGCACAACCCCCACGAACCGGCTCCAATTCAACATGAATCCGCCCTTGAGCGGATGGGTGGCGGCCACATGCACCGCCTCGTGAAGGTGCGGAATGGTGAAGAGGGCCAGAGCCACCACGACGATGACCGTAGGGAGCGAGATCAGGAACGCCAGGCCTCCCGTGTGCTTGGGGCCAAAGTAATTGAGCGCGCCGATCAAAATGACCGCGCCGGCGGCCAGGTATCCCAGGGTCCAGTCCGGCAGGGCGTAGAAGCTTTGCAGGCCGCCCTGAAAATATTGGAAGGCCGAGAGCGCCGAGATGGCCGCCGTGACGATATAATCCGCGATGAGAAGGAACGCGCCGACAATCGAGACGATCTCCGAACGGTGCCGCACGCTGGCATAGACCCCGCCGCCGTCCGGATAATGGCGGCAAATGACGCTGTAATTGATGCCCACCAGCGCCGTAAGAAGGCACATGGGCAGGATCAGCCAGAAGGAGGAGTAGCCGGCTACGGCAAAGGCCAGACCGATGACGTAGGCCTTGCTGGTGCCCCAGTCGCCGTAAAGGATTGCCGCCGCCGCTTTCCAGTCAACGTTGCGCGGACGTTTGCCGCCGGTGGCGATCATGGCTGGAGGCCTCCGGGCGTATAATGCGTGGGATTCTGGGTGTAATTCATGGCGGCTGGTCAGCCCTCCCGGGTCTTTTTTCCCTGGAGGGCAGTCCCCGGCAAGAGAAGGGGGCAGCCGCGCGGTACAGAGTGCGCATGCCGTCCCTTGCCTTTAATGTAAGCCTGCGAGGTGAGCTGTCGGGCTGGAGCCATTAAATGCTCCGGGCGCTCGCGCGTCTTAGCCCCAAGCCGGACCGGTTATTTCCTGGGCGGTAACCCATCGAAACCCGATACGGCAATTTTGGTTCCCCCGCTGGCGCGCCCGCTGTTTACACCGGCGCGCCATTCGGCAGACAAAGAACTGGGCGGGGGAGATAGCAGAGGCGCGCCGCATCGTCAAGCGGGGCGTTGATCCCGAGGGGGGCGGCGGTTAAGATGCGCGGTCTTGCTCTCCACACCCTTGCCCGCCCTCAAGCTCGTTTTCCTCTGCGGCTGCGCGGAGCCGGGCCGGGATGGCGTGGGGGATTACACGGCGCTGCTTGCGGCCGAGTGCGGCCGGCGGGGCTCGGAGGTCCTGCGGATCGCGCTGCGGGACCCGTATGTGACCGGGCCGCGCCAGACCGCGGGATTGCTGCGGCTGCCCGCCGGCTCGGGCTGGGAGCCGGCCCGGGAGGCGGTGCGGCGTTTTGACCCGGACGTGGTGAGCCTGCAATGGGTGCCCTATGCATTCCATGCGCGCGGAATGCCGCTCGGGATCAGCGGGCCGCTGGCCCGGCTGCTGGATGGGCGGAAGGCGCACCTGATGTGTCACGAGACCTGGGTCGGCGCGAATGTGGGCGCCGGCGTGAAGCACCGTCTGGCCGGAGCCGTCCAGCGCGCGTCGCTCCGGGCAATTGTAAAAAAGCTGAAGCCGCTCTGCATTCATACGAGCAACGACGCCTACGCCGCCCTGCTCACGCGGGAGGGAATGGCGGCGGAGTTGCTGCCGCTGTTTGGCTCGATCCCCATCGCCGGGGTGCGCGCCGGGCGCGCCGAGGGGCCGCTCCGGTTCGGGATGTTTGGGGAATTGCACGATGTCTGGCCGCCGGAGCCGTTGCTCTCGCGCTTGCTGGAAGCCGGCAGGCCGATCCGGATCGAGCACATTGGAAAAATCGGGCGGGGCGGCTTGCTTTGGAAGAGGATGACGAAGCGGGACGGGATTACCTTCCAGCGGCACGGGGAGCAGCCGGCGGAGCGCATCTCGCAGTTTCTGATGGATATGGATTTTGGCATCGCGACGACCCCACTGGCGCTCATCGGCAAGAGCGGCACCGCCGCGGCGATGCTGGAGCATGGGCTTCCCGTCATTGTGAATCGCGACGACGTGCATTATCCGGGCATTCACCCCGGCGCCGCGCCCCAAGGGGTGATCGTGATGGACGATCTTTTCCCGCAGGCATTGCGCGAGGCGAAACCGCGCCCGCCGCATTCCCGCGTTGCAGAGATCGCGGATCAGTTTTTGAGAAGAATCGGGAGGGACGTCCGGTGAAGATTCTGTTTTCGTCCCATCGCTTTCCGCCGGATATCGGCGGCATCGAGGAAGTGGGCTCCCTCCTTGCCCGCGAATTTACCCGCCGGGGCCATGAAGTGATCGTGGTGACACAATCCCGAGGCGAGGCGCTATTGGATTATGAGGTGAGGCGGCGGCCGAAGCTTCCAGAGCTGGCGGGTCTGACCCGGTGGAGCGACGTGGTTTTCCACAATAACCTCAGCCTGCGCACGGCATGGCCGCTCATCGGCATCCGCAAGCCGTGGGTGGTGGCGCATCACACATGGATCGCGCGGATGGATGGACGGCGGGCGCCCGCGGACCGGTTGAAGCTGCGCGTGATTCACGCAGCGCGAAATATTGCCGTCAGCCGCGCGATTGCCGCAGCGCTGGGCGTGCCGGCGCGGGTGATCGCAAATCCCTACCGGGACGATCTCTTCCGCCAAACCAACCAGGGCGCTCGCGGCGGAGAGGTGATTTTTCTCGGCAGACTGGTTTCGGACAAGGGAGCGGACCTGCTGCTGGAGGCGCTGGCAATGGCCGGAGCGCGTGCGACCATCGTGGGCGATGGGCCGGAACGCGCGTCACTGGAAGCGCGGGCGCGCGAGCTGGGGCTCGATGCGCACTTCGCCGGAGCGCTTCGGGGCGAGGAGCTGGTCGCGGCGCTCAATCATCACAAGCTGCTCGCCGTGCCGTCGTGTTGGGAAGAGCCGTTTGGAATCGTGGCGCTGGAGGCGATGGCCTGCGGTTGCGTGCCGGTGGTGGCGCAGTCGGGGGGATTGCCCGGGGCGGTGGGGGATGCCGGGGTGATTTTTGAGAAAGGAAATGCGAATGCCCTTGCCGATGCCCTGAGGCAATTGCTGGCCGATGACGCCCGCCTTTCGGACCTGCGCGCAAAAGCGGGTGCGCAACTGGCAAGGCATCGTCCGGCGGTCATCGCCTCGCAATATCTCGAAGTGCTGGAGGAGGCCGCGCGATGATCGCGGTGAGCCATCCCACGGGCAACGCATTCGTGCGCGCATTGCTGGCCGGGCTGGAAAGCGAGAAGCGGCTGGCGCGCTTTTTCACCACCATTGCCGGCGTCGGGCGGCGGCGGTATCCCGTGCCGGCAGAGCGGATCGATACCAGCCCGCTGCGCGAAATGGCCCGGCTTGCGCTGGCCCGCTTTGGCGCCCCGCTCACGCGGCACGAGACCGGATGGGCCTCCGTGGATGGCGTGTACCGGGCGCTGGACGCGCACGTGGCGCGATGGATGGCGAATGAGCGGCCGGCCATCGATTGGGTTTACGCGTATGAGGATGGGGCGCTCGCGACATTTCGCGCGGCGCGGGAGTTGGGGATTCGCCGCGCCTACGAGCTGCCGATCGCTTATTGGGAAACCGCGCAACGGCTTCTGCGCGAGGAGGCGGAGCGATTGCCGGAATGGGAACCGACGCTCGGAGCGACGCGCGATTCCGAGGCAAAGCTGACGCGCAAGACCGAGGAGATCACGATGGCGGACAAGGTCATCTGCCCGAGCCGGTTCGTCTTTGAATCGCTGCCGGAGGAGACGCGCGCCCGCGCCGTCATCGTGCCGTTCGGTTC